>CALWGV010000081.1 GCA_944380185.1 uncultured Lachnospiraceae bacterium | reverse complement strand
TGCCAATCTGAGCATTTAAGGAGGAGGAGCCATGTCTGTTACAGGAATTGTACTAGCGATTAGTGTTCAAAATGTAATTTATGCCACCCTGATGGTGGGAGGCGTCGGCCTGGTGATCGGCCTGCTTTTAGGCGTGACCGGCCATATCTTCCGCGTGGACGTGGACGAAAAGCAGCAGGCCATCCGCGCCTGCCTGCCCGGCAACAACTGCGGCGGCTGCGGATACCCCGGCTGCGACGGCCTGGCCGAGGCCATCTTTAAGGGCGAAGCCCCGGTCAATGCCTGCCCTGTGGGCGGAGCGGCCGTCGCGGCGAAGATCGCCGAGGTGATGGGAGTGGACGCTGCCGAGGTGCCTGCTTCGGAAGGCAAGAAGGCCTTTGTGAAATGTAAGGGCGACAACGATACGGCAGTGCTCAACGAAAAGGGCCGCAAGGTCTGCCAGTACGGCTGCATTGCCTGCGGCCTCTGCGTAAAGGCCTGCGCCTTTGACGCAATCCATGTGGTAAACGGCGTGGCCGTGGTCGACCGGGAGAAATGTGTGGGCTGCGGGGCCTGCGCGGCCAAGTGCCCGAAGAAGATCATCGAGCTTGTCCCCGAATCCAAGGAGCATATGGTGGCCTGCAGCAATCACGACACGGGCAAGGAAGTCCGCGCAGTCTGCAAGGTTGGCTGCATCGCCTGCGGCATGTGCGCGAAGAACTGTCCCGAGGGCGCGATCGCCGTGGAGGACAACCTGGCTGTCATTGACTATGAGAAATGCACGAACTGCGGCACCTGCAAGGAAAAATGCCCGGTGAAGGTGATTCGGTAAGAGGGGAGTGTGCGACATGGAAGAGAAGAAACAGGGTTTCCTCAGTACCTACAAGTGCCTGGTGCTCTTTGTGGTTATGGCGGTTTTGGCTGTCGTAATTGTGCTGGTGAAGCCCAAAGCAGATGTATATACGGCTACGGCCCAGGGCTATATGGGCGATGTCACGGTACAGGTGTCTGTGAAGGATGGTGTGATCACCTCTGTAGTAGTGACTGAACAGAGTGAAACGCCTGAAATTGCGGGGGCTGCTATGGAGCAGATTCCTGCGGCTATAGTAGAGAGACAAAATGTGGATGTGGATGTGGTAAGCGGGGCGACTTATGCCAGCCGGGCTATTATGACGGCTGTGGCGGATTGCATGACGCAGGCAGGCCTGACCCCGGCAGAGATTCCGGAGACTACCGCGGCTGCGGAGGAGACCGAGAGCGGAGCTGACGAAACGGCGGGCGGACAGGAAAGCGCAGCCGTCAGCGGCTTGACTGCGGGCACCTATACGGCTTCAGCCGAAGGATACGGCGGAGAGGTGACGGTGACCCTCACGGTAGGCGCCGAGGGCACCATTACAGATGCGGCCATTGACGGTCCTGACGAGACACCGGGAATCGGCGGAGCGGCTATTGAGCAGCTGCAGCCGGAGATTCTGGAGAAGCAGGGAGTGCCGGATGCAGTCACCGGAGCTACTTTTACCAGCAATGCGGTGATCTCTGCTTTGACGGATTGCATAGAGCAGGCGGGCGGAAGCACCGCGGGCGGGGATAGCGAAGATTCCGGAGCGTCCTCTTCGGCAGGAAGTCTGGCGGCTGGCACTTATACGGCTACGGCCCAGGGAATGGGTGATATCACGGTGACGATTACGGTCGGTGAAGACGGCAGTATTGCGGATGTCGTGATCGACGGCCCTGACGAAACGCCCGGCATCGGAAGCACGGCCATTGAGCAGCTGCAGCCTGCAATCCTGGAGGCTCAGTCTGCTGACGTGGATATTGTCTCCTCTGCTACGATCACCAGCAACGCGGTGATCGCGGCTGTGCAGGATTGTATCGATCAGGCATCTCAGAGATGAGATATAATTGAAGAGGCGTCATGGACAGCGTGGAAGCTGGCCATGACGGCCTCTTCCTTTTTGTGAAAGCCAGATGTCGCGCATAGAGATGCGCTCCATCTGCCGGGGAACTCGTATTCCGGCCGAAGGCCTTCATACTCGTTTCCCCTTGCCCGTTCGATGTCGATGCAGCCTTGTGTGCAAGCACACAGTCTGCACCGCCGCCGTCCGGGGCTTTCACAAAAATTAACGGGGTTGTCGGGAAAATATCTTTACAAATTGCGGAAGCGATGGTAGTATAAAGTCTGTATGTGTGTTTGAATTCTAAACGAAAGGATTAAGTGAGATGAAGAATCAAGATTATACCGTTTTTCATGGCGGTGTACATCCCACGGACGGTTCGGATAAGGCGCTCAGCAGCGGTAAACCGATCGTGGAATACACGCCAAAAGTGGTAGAGATTTCTATGGCTCAGACCGGACCCAGCTTATGTGAGCTGCTGGTGAAGGAGGGTGACCATGTGGACAGGGGACAGCTGATCGGTTCTCCGGCCAATTTCTTTGCGGTCAAGCTCCATGCCAGCGTCAGCGGTACGGTAAAGGAGATTAAGAAAGTGCAGAACGGTCCCAAAGAGGTTCCGGTCTGTGTGATCGAGGCCGATGAGGTTCAGCCTCCGGTCGAGGATCTTCCTTACCGCCATCAGATTGTAGATCTTTCTTCTTATACTAAAGACCAGCTGATTAGTCTGATGGAGGAGGGCGGCATCACCGGTATGGGCGGTGCAGGTTTCCCTTCCCATGTGAAGTACAAGCCCAATAAGCCCATCGAGTATGTGCTGATCAACGCGGCAGAGTGCGAGCCCTATCTGACCTGTGACCATCGGATGATGTTAGAGCACAGCTGGGAGTTTTTAAATGGTGTAAATGCCATGGTAAAGGCCGGCGGTGCGAAGAAGGGTTACATCTGCATGGAGGACAACAAGCAGGATGTGGCGGACCATCTGAACAGTCTGCTCGCGGGCTGTGATGTGCCTTTCGAGGTAAAGGTGCTTCCCACCAAGTATCCTCAGGGCGGTGAGCGTCAGCTGATCTTAGCGGTGACGGGCAGAGAGATTCCCGCCGGCGGTCTGCCTGCGGATGCTGGCTGCATTGTTTCCAATGTGCAGAGCGCCAAGGCTATGGGAGACATGGTTTTTGCCGGAATTCCTTCGATCAGCCGCTGCATTACCATTACCGGTCTGGTGAAGGACCCGAAGAATTTCCTGGTGCCTCTGGGCACGCCGATCCGTGAGCTGGTGGCTCTGGCTGGCGGTATTACGGAGAAAAACAACAAAGTCATTCTGGGCGGTCCCATGACAGGTCCCTGCATTGGCAGCAATATGACCGGGGACGATATCACCCAGTGTGTAACCAAGGTAAACGGCGGCCTTCTGGTGCTGGAGAACGATCACATCGTGGAGTCTCCCTGCATCCGCTGCGGCGGCTGTGCTCTGGCATGTCCGGCAGGACTGCAGCCCTTCAAGATCGATCATGCTTATCGTGCCGGCAACCTGGCCCTGTGCGAGGCCCTGCATGCGACGGAGTGCATCGCCTGCGGCTGCTGCTCCTATACCTGCCCGGCTAAGCGCGAGCTTACCTATTATAATACCAAGGCTCGCGACGCCGTAAAAGCAATGATTCGTGAAAGGGGGAAGAAATAATGGCTGAGTTACATATCAACCCGAATTTGAGAACTCCCAAAACCACGCAGAAAATCATGCTGGATGTGTGCATCGCTTTGCTGCCGGCTCTTATCTATGCAACTGTGATTTTTGGAGTAAATGCTCTGCTTTTGACGGTGATCTCCGTGATTACCTGTATGGCGGCAGAAGGAATCTGGCAGCTGATCCGCAAGGAGCAGCTGACGGTGGGTGATCTCAGCGCCGCCGTGACCGGCATTCTGATTGCTTTCAATATGTCTTCCACCACGCCTGTCTGGGTGGTGATGATCGCTGATGTCTTTGCCATTATCGTGGTGAAGCAGGTTTTCGGCGGTATCGGCAGCAATGTGGTTAATCCCGCTCTGATGGGCAGACTGTTTACCATGGTGGTCTATCCCGGGCGTATGATGAGCTATGTAACGCCCGGCGCTATCGATACGACGGCTTCCGCCACGGTGCTCAGTGCAGTCAAAGGCGGCGGTGAGGTGGCCTACAGTGTGTGGGATATGATTATCGGCAATGTCCCCGGCGCTCTGGGCGAGACCAGCGCATTGCTTCTGCTGGTGGGATTCTTATATCTGGCCTATAAAAAAGAGGTCAATGTGGAAGCAGCTGTTGTTTACATCGTTGTGGTCGGCGTGGTCAGCGGTATTTTGAACGGCAATTTTGCCGCCAGCTTCTTTGGCGGCGGCCTGTTTTTGGGCGGCCTGTTTATGCTGACGGATTATGTCTTTGTCAGCAAGAAGGGTAAGATTCTCTATGCTCTGACGGCTGCAGTGATTACAATTTTGGTGCGTCAGTTCAGCATGTATCCGGAAGGTGTGTGCTTTGGCATCCTGATTGCCAACTGCCTGGCTTACTTTGTGGACAAGATTGATAAAAAACCCCATGTATATGGGATTCAGTAAGAGGAGGAGTTAAGATGAACGAGAAAAAATCTACCGGCTTCGCGGCTCTGATCCTCTCTGTGGTCGTAGCCCTTGTGGCCGTATTTGGCGTAAGGTTTGTCGGTGGCACTGCTTCGCAGGAAGAAGAGATTCCGGGCGGCGAAACCGTCAATGAGGGAGGTACTTTCTCGGCGACGGAAAGAGGATACGGCGGAGATGTGACAGTAACACTTACGGTGGGAGCCGACGGAACCATTACGGATGCAGTTATTGATGGTCCCGACGAGACACCCGGAATTGGCGGAGCGGCTATTGAGCAGATGCAGCCGCAGATCCTGGAGAAGCAGGGAGTGCCGGATGCAGTGAGCGGCGCGAGCCGTACCAGCGAGGCCGTCATTGCAGCGGTTCAGTCCTGTCTGGATCAGGCGGCAGGCGGCGGAGCAGGCTCTTCTGCTGCCGGAGCCTATGTGCCCGGTGAATATACGGCTACGGCCCAAGGAATGGGCGATGTCACGGTGACGATTACGATCGGCGACGATGGCAGCATTGCGGATGTCGTGATCGATGGTCCCGACGAGACACCCGGCATCGGAAGTACGGCGATCGAGCAGCTGCAGCCTGCAATCCTGGAGGCTCAGTCTGCAGATGTGGATGTGATTGCTTCCGCTACGATTACCAGCAACGCGGTGATTGAGGCGGCTCAGTCTTGCCTGGACCAGGCAGGCGGCGGAGCAGGCTCTTCTGCTGCCGGAGCCTATGTGCCCGGTGAATATACGGCTACGGCTCAAGGAATGGGCGATATCACGGTGACGATCACGATCGGCGACGATGGTAGCATTGCGGATGTCGTGATCGATGGCCCCGACGAGACGCCCGGTATCGGAAGTACGGCGATCGAACAGCTGCAGCCTGCAATCCTGGAGGCTCAGTCTGCGGATGTGGACGTGATTGCATCCGCCACAATTACCAGCAACGCGGTGATTGAAGCGGTTCAGTCCTGCCTGGATCAGGCAGCCGGTAATTAAAGGAGGGTGAATGCGATGAAAGTACGTTATTCTCTGGAGGCATTCGCCTTGGCGTTTGTCTTATATACAACGGGTCTGGAATTGGCTCTGGTGGCTGCGGCCATTATTGTGGCAGCTACAATTCTGGGCGATGTGCTGGCCGGCCTGGCCGGCAAGACAGTGGGCGCTGTGGCAGCTGTGGTGGCGGCCTTTGCAGCTCTGTATTTTGGCGTCGCCTATACCGGACTGGGAGCCGGGGACTACAGCGACTATGTCGGCGCGGCACTGGTGGCTGTGCTGGTGGGCAAACATGTGATGGATGGCGTGGAAGAGGCTTCCACCGGCGAAATCCTGAAGCAGAATTATGTGGCCCTGCTTGTCATGGCCATAGTTGCTGTGGTTCGGGAGATTCTGGGTGGCGGAGCAGTCTTTGGCTACGAGGTGGGCAGCTTTGCCGTGATCAGCAGTTCCTACCTGAATAACTATTTCGGCCTGATCTTTGGCGGTCTGGGCATTGCTGCGGTAGATACCATTATAAAGAAGGAAACCAAGTGTGAGTCTCTGTGGGTAGCTGTACCGGCGGCTGTGATGGCGGCCGTTGCCGGAGGCGACATCATGGCTGTGGTGGCTGCAGTGATCGCTGTGGTTCTGCTGGTCAGCGTCAGAGGAAAACTTACCTTTTCCTGCACGGGCAAGTATTTTGCCGGTCTGCCGGTGGAAATGATTTCCCTGGGCTTCTTAACCATGATGCTGACGGTGATTTGACCGGATGGATCACCGAAACGGCGTGGCCGGCTTAGGTGATGCTGTTTAAGACCGGTGGGATAAGCCGTTGCACAAAAATTGCGGATATGTTATAATCGGAGGGTGTCTCAGGGCCGCAGAGCCTTTGAAATGCCCTCCTTTTCTCTGAGCAGATGCATAGAGAGCGAGGGACCGATCTTTACGGAGCGCCGTGCTGATCAAACGGTTATCCTACAAATATAACAGACAGGAAGAAGATTGAAGATGAATCAAAAAGGAAGAAACGAAACAATGGTAAGACGCCTCTGCCTCTATGGTCTATTGATCGCGCTGGCTTTTGTTCTAAGCTATGTGGAGACATTGATTCCGGTGGCGGCAGTAGGCTTTGTGGTGCCCGGAATGAAAATCGGGCTGGCCAATATCGTTGTCATGGTAGCGCTGTATACGCTGGGGGCCAGAGATGCCTTTATTCTGTCCTTAATTCGTATTCTGCTGGTAGGATTTACCTTTGGCAATACTGTATCCATGATCTACAGTCTGAGCGGAGGCGTGCTGAGTTATCTGGTGATGCTTCTGCTGAAAACGACAGGGCGGTTCAGTATGGTCACGGTGAGTATTTCCGGCGGAATTTTTCACAATGTGGGACAGATCCTGATGGCGGCCTTGGTGTTGGAAAATGCCGGAGTGATCGGGTATATTCCCGTGCTGGCAGTCAGCGGTACGGTGACCGGTCTGCTGATCGGTCTGCTGGGCGGTGAAGTGGCCAAGAGAGTTCGGCGTGTGCTGGAGCGATAGGAGAGAAGGATGGAGATCAGAAATGTAGCCATTGTAGGGGCCGGGGCCTTGGGCGTCATGTTTGGAAGTCATATTGCCAGGACCTTGGGCAGGGATCGGATATTTTTGGTGGCGGACGAGGAGAGAATTGCCCGGTACAGAACTGAGGGAATATACTGCAATGACGTAAAAGAGGATTTCTGCTATGCGGTGCCCGGTGATGACAGCAAAAAAGCGGATTTGGTTATTTTTTCGACCAAGTATATGGCCCTGCCTCAGGCGATAGAGGAAGTGCGCGCTCAGATACATGGGGAGACGATATTCATCTCTTTGATCAATGGTATTGTCAGCGAAGAGATGATTGGGCGGGCGTATGGCACTGACCGGGTGATCGGCTGTATCGCCCAGGAGATGGATTCCGTTAAAAAAGGCAATCGGTTTTGCTATAAGAGTATGGGCGTGCTGGTGATCGGCAATTTCAGCGGCAGGTGCGATGAAAAATTGACGGCATTGGAAGCATTTCTAAATGAGGCGGGAATTAATTACAGAGAATCGGCGCATATCGAATACGATATGTGGAACAAGCTGATGTTTAATACCGGCATCAATCAGATTTCTGCCGTGTTTGATTTAACCTATGGCGGTGTGGCAGAGGATGAAAAAGCCAGGAAGACAATGATAGCTGCCATGGAGGAGGCCAAGGCTGTGGCGGCCTGCCGCGGGATTCTCTTAGGCGAGGAGGAGATAGACCGCTGGATGAAGGTGCTGGAGCGCCTTACTCCTGACAGTATGCCTTCTATGCGTCAGGATACATTGGCGGGACGGCCTACGGAGGTAGAACTTTTTGCCGGTACATTGAGGCGTATCGGCAGAGAAAACGGAGTGCCTACGCCGGTCAATGACTGGCTCTATGATCAGATACGCTCCATTGAGGATAAAAACAGTTCGAAAGTATAAAGACGGTGCAGGTATGCCGGGAAAGGGGCACGAATGCTGGGAAAAAGCGATGTTATCCGAAGATTTTACTGCTTTTATGGACGTGTTCAGGGGGTGGGATTCCGCTTTACCGCGTCTGCCATTGCGGAGAGCTTAGGTTTGACCGGATGGGTGTGCAATCAGGATGAGCATGTGGAAATGGAAGTGCAGGGGCCCGAGAAAAAAATCGATGAGCTGATCCGGCAGCTCAATGATGAAAACAACTGGATCAGAATCGACAGAACGACAATGGAGGAACTGCCTCTCAAAAAGGAAAAGAAATTTCGAATTACCTGGTAGATTTATTTGCGGATTATAGTAAAAAGGATACAAGCGCAGGCTTGTATCCTTTTTAAGCAGCTCGTACGGGAATCGAACCCATGTTTCCGCCGTGAGAGGGCGGCGTCTTAACCCCTTGACCAACGAGCCAT
Source organism: uncultured Lachnospiraceae bacterium (assembly GCA_944380185.1). Classification (GTDB taxonomy): domain Bacteria; phylum Bacillota; class Clostridia; order Lachnospirales; family Lachnospiraceae; genus RGIG7193. The sequence goes on along the minus strand of CALWGV010000081.1, from coordinate 21,177 downwards.
ATCTCTTATAAGATCGAGGCGACAAGATTCGAACTTGCGACCTCCGCGTCCCGAACACGGCGCTCTACCAAACTGAGCCACGCCTCGATGCCATAATAGAATATCACGGGTTTAAGGTTTTGTCAACTGCTAATTTTAAAAAATTTTGAATTAAAAGTTCGCCTTTCTCGTGATATATATCAGAAAAAAAGCGATCAGACATCTGATCTGAACGCTTTCTAAAAGCAGCTCGTACGGGAATCGAACCCATGTTTCCGCCGTGAGAGGGCGGCGTCTTAACCCCTTGACCAACGAGCCGGATTATTTTGGCGCCGCAGTGAACGGAATCACTTGGCACGTTGCATACTATATCATGCCCACAAGTATTTGTCAACAGGAATTTAAAAAAATCTCAAAAATTTTTATCAACGGAATTCGTGCCGTTTTGCACAGTAAAAAGTGTGAAAAAGAGGTGAGATTTCTTGACAAGGGCAAGTAAGTCGTGATACTGTGTTCGTTGTGAAATGACTGGGAGGAAAACAGAATGAGGCATATGAAAACGACGAAGATAAATGTGATGCATCTTGCAGTGTATCTGGTGCTCTGTCTTTTTTTGACTGTAGCGCTCTCCGCCTGCGGCAGCACGCAGGAGACTGAGGCGGAGAGCACTTCATCTGATGGGCAGACGGAAGCGGCAAACTCTCCGATTACGGAGTATTCGATGGATTATCTGGATACTTTTATCCAGATTTCTCTGTATGACACGCAGGATCGTTCTATTCTGGAGCACTGCTTTGAGATCATTGAAAGCTATGAGGATCGATTGAGCAGAACCCTGGAGGGGACGGAAATCTATGAGCTCAACGAGACGGGCTCTGTAGAGGTGGAGGACGATGTGCGGGAGCTGCTGGAGTACGGCTTGTACTACAGTGGATTGACTGACGGGGTCTTTGATATTACGGTGGAGCCCATTACCAGTCTCTGGGATTTTAAGGCGGAGAATCCTCAGCTCCCCGATGCGGAAGAGCTGGCTGAGGCCGTGAAGCACGTGGACTACACAAAGCTGCATATCGACGGAAACACGGTGACACTGGAGGATCCCGAATCGGGAGTGGATCTGGGAGCCATAGCCAAGGGATATATAGCCGATCAGGTTAAGGAATATCTGGTCAGCGAAGGCGTGGAGAGCGCTATCATCAATCTGGGAGGGAATGTTCTGTGCGTAGGGCACAAGCCTGACGGAACACCTTTTAATGTGGGACTGCAGTATCCCTTTGGGGCTCGGGATGATCTGATTGCTGTTGTGGAGATCGATGATTTTTCTGTGGTGACCTCCGGCATAGATCAGAGAAACTTTACCATCGACGGCGTGCTCTACCATCACATTTTAAATACGGAGACAGGCTATCCCGTCGACAATAACCTGTTGTCGGTGACGATTATCTCCGAAAAATCCGTGGATGGAGACGGCCTTTCGACGACCTGTTTTGCTCTGGGGCTGGACAAGGGAATGGAACTGATCGACAGTATTGACGGAGTGTATGCGGCTTTTGTCACGGATGACTATGAGATTCATTATTCAGAGGGGTTTGAAGATCACATTCAGGTGAGAGACAGCCAGTAATGTTGGACTTGGACGCCGTAAAAAAGTACTTGATTTTTAAGAGCGAGTGTGATATCATGTTTTACGGTGAATAGATTGTGGCTAGAAGAGTGGACCGAAAAGTCCACTCTTTCTATATGTAAGGCGACAGGCGGAAACAGGACAGCCGCTGGAAAAGCTGAGGAGTTCTGCTTTTGGCCGAACGAAAGGAAAGTCCCGGACAGCTGCCGTATGTCGAGAGGACTGTCAGGAGAGAAGGGAGTCATCGGATTTCATGAAGCGAGAAGATTACGAGAAGCGCACGGAAGAGCTGCTTGCGCCGATTGTGCAGGAGGGCGGCTATGAGGTAGTGGACGTGGAATATGTCCGGGAGGGCGGCAACCGCTATCTGCGGGCTTATATCGATAAGCCGGGCGGAATCACAGTGGATGACTGCGAGGCGGTCAGCCGGCTTTTGAGCGACCGGCTGGATGAGGAGGACTTCATTGAGGAGAGCTATATTCTGGAGGTGAGTTCTCCGGGCCTGGGACGGCCGCTGAGAAAAGAAAAGGATTATATCCGCAATATGGGCGAGCTGATAGAGATCAGGACTTTTCGCCCCATAGACAAGCAGAAAGATTTCTGCGGCGTGCTGAGGGCCTATGATAGCGATACCGTGACCATCGAGGAGGAGGACGGCTCACAGCGGACTTTTGAACGGAGCATGATCGCACTGATCCGCCAGGCGGTAATCTGGTGACAGGTGTGTGGAGATTCATAGACGAGAGAAACGTTTTAGGAGGATGAAAAAAGTCATGAACAATGAACTGATGGAAGCATTAAATATGCTGGAGAAGGAAAAGGATATCAGTAAGGATACCCTGCTGGAGGCCATCGAGAACTCGCTCCTGACCGCCTGCAAAACTCATTTTGGAAAGATCGACAACATTAAGGCCCATGTGGATCGGGAAACCGGTGATTTTGAGGTTTATGCGGAGCTGACCGTGGTGGATGAGGTGGAAGATCCCTCCACGCAGATCAGTCTGGATGATGCCAGGGCCATTAATGGCCAGTATCATGTGGGAGATGTGGTGCGCAAGGAGATCAAATCCAAAGAGTTTGGACGAATCGCCACCCAGAATGCCAAGAATGTGATTCTGCAGAAGATTCGCGAGGAGGAGAGAAAAGTTCTCTATAACCAGTTCAGCGGCCTGGAGCGCGAGGTAGTTACCGGAGTTGTACAGAGATATTTTGGGAAGAACATCAGCGTCAACCTGGGCAAATGTGATGCTCTGCTCAGCGAGAATGAGCAGATAAAGGGCGAGACCTTTAAGCCCAATGAGAGAATTAAGGTATATATTCTGGAGGTTAAGGACACGACCAAGGGGCCCAGAATCCTGGTGTCCCGTACCCATCCGGAGCTGGTGAAGAGATTGTTCGAGGCCGAGGTGGCCGAGGTAAAGGACGGCACCGTGGAGATCAAGAGCATTGCCAGGGAGGCAGGCTCCCGCACCAAGATGGCGGTGGCTTCCAATGATCCCAACGTAGATCCGGTGGGCGCCTGTGTCGGCGTCAACGGCAGCCGCGTCGGCGCCATCGTGGATGAGCTGCGGGGAGAAAAAATCGACATTATCAACTGGAGCGATAATTCTGCTATCCTGATTGAGAATGCCCTGAGCCCGGCCAAGGTGATCTGCGTGGTGGCGGATGACGATGAGAAGACGGCTCAGGTTATTGTGCCGGATTATCAGCTGTCTCTGGCTATCGGCAAAGAGGGGCAGAACGCCAGACTGGCGGCCAGACTCACCGGCTACAAGATCGATATCAAGAGTGAAACGCAGGCCAGAGAGTCGGGACTTCTGGAGGAGATCGGCTTTGATGAGGCCTACGAGGGCGAGTACGATGATTACGGCGAGATCTATGACGGCGACTTTGGTCAGGAGGAGCCTCTGGACTGAGCCGGCGGCATATGCGTGACAGAATAACAGCGCATTTCCGGAAGAGAACCGGTCATATAGATAGAAAGTGGTGAGACAGTGAGTGGAAAGAGAAAGGACCCGATGCGCAAGTGTATCGGGTGCGGCGAGATGAAGAGCAAGAGAGAGCTGATCCGCGTGCTGCGCACGCCGGAGGGCGAATTTACTCTGGATGCTACCGGGCGTAAGAATGGCCGTGGGGCTTATCTGTGCCGCAACGGCGACTGCCTGGAGAAGGCTATCCGCCAAAAAGGGCTGGAGAGATCGTTTCAGGCGGCTATTCCCGCCACGGTCTACGACGAATTGAGAAAGGAGTTGTCAGAGCTTGAGGCAGAGTAGGGTCTATTCCACGCTGGGTCTGGCGACCAAAGCGGGACAGACGCAGAGCGGCGAGTTCTGCACAGAGAGAGCGGTCAAGACCGGTCGGGCGTTTTTGGTGCTTGTGGCCGGAGACGCATCGGATAATACGAAGAAGATGTTTACAAATATGTGTGCTTACTACGAGGTGCCTTGTGTCATATACGGAACGAAAGGGGAGCTGGGCCATGCCATGGGAAAAGAAATGCGGGCATCCCTGGCGGTCACCGGCGAAAGTTTCGCAAAGATGATAGAGAAGCAGCTGTGCAGTGAGGGAATCGGAGGTAATGAGTAAGTATGGCGATAGAGAAGATGAGAGTACATGAGCTGGCAAAGGAATTAGACAAGACGAGCAAGGAGGTGCTGGAAGCCTGTAAAAAGTGCGGGATTTCAGCGAATAGCGCGATGAACGTGCTGACGGATAAGGATGTGGAGACTCTGAAAAAGGAATTGGTTCCTCCGCCGCCCAAAAAGAGGCTGACGGCGGTTTTCCGTCCGCAGAACAGCGCCCAGGGCCGTCCCGGAGCGAGAACCGGAGGCCAGAGCCGCCCTCAGACTCAGCCCGGCCAGGCCGGACATTCTGCCCCCGGGGGCACAGCCGGCAGAGATGGCCAGGGAGCTTCCCCTTCCGCCCGCCCTGCGGCTCAGCAGACGACGGCTCAGTCCGGCCAGGGGACTGCGCAGCCGGCGGGGGTGACTGCCCCCAGACGGGAGGAGGCTCCTAAAAATCAGGGGAGTTCACCGGCGAATGCCCAGGGCCGCCGTCCGGATTCCAGATCGGGTCAGACCGAGGTGAAGGCACAGGAGACTCGCACCCAGGGGGAGCGTGCATCCGCGCCTCGGTCTCAAAATGAACGCACGGGAGAGCGCCGTGAGGGCCAGCGCGACGGTCAGAGACCGCAGAGAGAGCAGCGCGAGCGCTCCGCCGGCCGTGATGGCCAGAGGCAGGGAGACCGTCCTTCCGGCCAGAGAGGAGATCGCCCCTTTAACCGCGACGGTCAGAGACAAGGCGAGCGCACTGCCGGTCAGAGAGGCGACCGTCCTTTTAGCCGTGACGGCCAGAGGCAGGGAGATCGTCCCGGCGGTCAGAGACAGGGAGAGCGCCGCGACGGCCAGCGTGATGGTCAGAGGCCGCCCTACAGCCGGGATAGCGCAGGCCAGGGCCGGTCGCAGACGGGAGCAAGAAACGACGCCAGAGGGGGAAGCCGTGCGCCCCGCAGCGGAGGCGGAGACTCTCTGCCCATGGGCAAACCCTCGGCCAAGCAGGCGCCAAAGCCCAAGACCAATTCCAGACAGGATCGCAAGCGCAATGAGAAACAGGAGACGGAGGAGATGTTCCTGAAGAAGGGGCAGAAGCCCGGAAGCCGTCCGGCCAAGGCTGCCGCCGTCCAGGAGGAGATCAAGACCATTGTGCTGCCTGACCGTCTCACGATCAAGGAATTGGCGGACAAGATGAAGATTCAGCCTTCAGCCATTGTGAAAAAGCTGTTTATGGCCGGCAAGATAGTGACCATCAACCAGGAGATCGACTTCGATATGGCGGAGGAGATCGCCATGGATTATGATATTCTGTGTGAACACGAAAAGAAAGTGGATGTGCTGGCGGAGCTCCTGAAGGATACGGAGGACGACGAGGCAGATCTGGTAAAGCGTCCGCCGGTCGTCTGCGTTATGGGCCATGTCGATCACGGCAAGACTTCCCTTCTGGATGCCATTCGCTCCACTCATGTGACGGACAAGGAAGCGGGCGGTATCACGCAGCACATCGGTGCCTATGTGGTGGAATGCAACGGCGAGCCAATCACTTTCTTAGACACGCCCGGTCACGAGGCATTTACGGCTATGCGGATGAGAGGCGCTCAGTCCACGGATATCGCCATTCTGGTGGTGGCGGCAGATGACGGCGTCATGCCGCAGACCGTGGAGGCCATCAGCCATGCCAAGGCGGCGGGAGTGGAGATCATCGTCGCCGTCAACAAGATTGATAAGCCCGGAGCCAATGTGGAAAAGGTGAAGCAGGAGCTGACAGAGTATGAGCTGATCCCGGAGGACTGGGGCGGGAGCACGATCTTTGTGCCGGTGTCCGCTCACACTAAGGAAGGCATAGATACTCTGCTGGAGATGATTTTGCTGACTGCCGAGGTGAAGGAGCTGAAGGCAAATCCCAATCGCAGGGCCAGAGGTCTGGTGATCGAGGCAGAGCTCGACAAGGGCAAAGGTCCGGTGGCTACTGTTCTGGTACAGAAAGGTACGCTCCATGTGGGCGACAGCATTGCCGTGGGTTCCTGCTACGGCAAGGTCCGGGCCATGATGGACGATAAGGGACGCCGCGTCAAAGAGGCAGGCCCCTCCATGCCGGTGGAAATTCTGGGTCTCAATAATGTGCCCGGAGCCGGAGAGATTTTTGTCGTGACGCCCACCGAGAAGGATGCCAGAAGCTTTGCAGAGACCTTTATCTCCGAGGGCAGAGAGAAGCTCTTGGAGGAGACCAAACAGAAAATGTCCCTGGATGATCTGTTCAGTCAGATCAAGGCGGGCAATGTAAAGGAGCTCAACATCGTGGTAAAAGCCGATGTTCAGGGCTCTGTGGAGGCAGTAAAGCAAAGCCTGCTCAAGCTGTCCAACGAAGAAGTGGTTGTCAAAATCATTCATGGCGGCGTCGGAGCCATCAACGAGTCCGATGTCACTTTGGCGGCTACTTCCAACGCGATTATTATCGGTTTCAACGTGCGTCCTGACGCCACGGCTAAATCCATTGCCGAGAGGGAGAAGGTGGATATCCGCCTGTACAAGGTGATCTACCAGGCCATCGAGGATGTGGAAGCTGCCATGAAGGGCATGCTGGATCCTGTCTTCGAAGAGAAGGTCATCGGCCATGCCATCGTGCGTCAGCTGTTCAAGGCTTCGGGCGTGGGTACCATTGCCGGCTCTTTCGTCACCGACGGCAAGTTCCAGAGAGGATGTAAAGTGCGTATCAGCCGTGAGGGCGAGCAGATTTTCGAGGGTGGTCTTGCCTCCCTGAAACGCTTCAAGGACGATGTGAAGGAAGTGGCCAAGGGCTATGAGTGCGGTCTGGTCTTTGAGGGCTTCAATGATCTGCAGGTGGACGACACCATCGAGGCATATATTATGGTGGAGGTGCCCAGACAGTAAAAGACACTGCTTTTATAAAAGCAAAACCCGGTCAAAGGGGAAGCAGCAAAGCAGACCTGTTAAGTTAAGACGGAAGGGAGAACCATGAGAAAACGCAGTATTAAAAATATTCGTATCAATTCAGAGGTGCAGAGAGAGCTGGGGAATATTATCCGCAGCGAGGTAAAGGACCCCAGAATTTCTCCCATGACTACGGTGGTGGAGGTGGATGTCACCCCGGATTTGAAATATTGCAAGGCATATATCAGCGTGCTGGGCAGTGAGGAGGAGAGAGAGCAGACCATGGCGGGTCTCAGAAGTGCAGAGGGATATATTCGCAGCCGCCTGGCTCAGAGCGTCAATCTGCGCAACACGCCGGAGATCACATTTATTTCCGATCAGTCCATTGCCTACGGCGTTCATATGTCCAAGCTGATCGATGAGGTGGTCTCCGAGATCCCTGAGGAGAGAAGAGATGAAGGCGCAGAGAGCTGCATCCCGGGGGAGGAGGAATGGAATGGAGAAGAAAATTGAACAGCTGCTGGGTCAGGAGCGCCGTATCTGCATCACCGGCCATGTGCATCCGGATGGCGACTGTGTGGGTTCCTGTCTGGGACTGCGCAGCTATCTGCTGACCCTCGATCCTGCCCTCACAGTGGATGTGTTTTTGGAGCCTTCTCCCGCCTCGTTTTCTATCCTTGCAGGATTTGAAAAAATCCGCATGTATCAGGAAGAGGACGGGGATTATGACCTCTGCTTTGTGCTGGATGCCGGCGAGAGAGGACGGCTGGGAGCCAATGCCTCCTGCCTGGAACATGCCGGCCGGATTATCTGCATTGATCACCATCGAACACAGCGGGCCTTTGTGGAGGAGCAGATCGTAAGGCCGGAGGCTTCGGCTACCTGCGAGCTTCTGTTTGATATGATGGATGAAGAGAAGATCAGCCTGGAGACAGCGGAGTGCCTGTACCTGGGAATTGCTCATGACACAGGTGTTTTTCGCCATTCCAATGTGACCAGACACACCATGGAGGCGGCCGGAGCACTGATCGGCAAAGGCGTCCGTCATTCCAAAATTGTAAATGACACCTTCTTTGCCAAGAGCTATCTGCAGAATCAGCTTTTGGGCCGGGCGCTGGTGGAGAGTATTGTGTTCTGTGAGGGACAGTGCATTGTCTCCATGGTCAGCTTAAAGACGATGGATTTCTACCGGGCCGCCCATGAGGACCTGGAGGGCATTGTGGATCAGCTGAGGCTTACCCGCGGAGTAGAGGTGGCAATCTTTATCAGCGAGACGGAGTTTCAGGTCTATAAGGTCAGCCTGCGTTCCAACGAAAAGGTGGATGTCAGCCGAGTGGCGGAGTATTTCGGCGGCGGCGGCCATCTGCGGGCGGCGGGCTGTACCATGACGGGGACTTTCTACGATGTGGTCAACAATCTGTCGGAGCAGATCGCTCCGCAGCTGGGAATGTGACAGCGATGACAAATGGAATTTTGAATGTATACAAGGAGCGCGGCTTTACCTCCCACGATGTGGTGGCAAAGCTGCGCGGTATCCTTAAAATGAAAAAAATCGGGCACACGGGTACGTTGGATCCCGATGCCTGCGGTGTCCTGCCCGTCTGTCTGGGACAAGCCACAAAAGTCTGCGATCTTCTGACCGATCGGAAAAAGACCTATGAAGCAGTGCTGCTTCTGGGCCGGGAGACGGACACGCAGGATGCAGGCGGGCAGACACTGCGGGAAAGGCCGGTTACAGCCGATGAGGAGGAAATCCGGCGGACAGCAGGGCGTTTTCTGGGGAGACAGATGCAGCTTCCCCCTATGTATTCGGCACTGAAGGTAGGTGGAAGGCGGCTGTATGAGCTGGCCCGGGAGGGAAAAACGGTAGAACGTGCTCCTCGACCGGTGTTTTTTTATGAGATAGAGATTCGCTCAGTCCAGCTTCCGCGAGTGTATTTGCGCGTCACCTGTTCTAAGGGAACCTATATTCGCACGCTGTGTCACGATATCGGCGAGGCTCTGGGCTGCGGAGGCTGCATGGAGGAGCTTTTGCGCACACGGGTGGAGCCTTTTGGGCTGGAGGAGAGTCTTAAGCTGTCGGAGATCGAGGAACTGGCGGCTGCAGGGCGGATCAGCGAGGTCATCTGGCCGGTGGACCGCCTGTTTATGGACTGGCCGGCGGCTTGGATTCGGCAGGATTTCACCCGGTATATGTACAATGGGAATCCCCTTAAAGCCCAATGGCTTGTGTGGAGGATACCGGTTTCCTCAGAGCGGGAGCACCCTTCACTGATCCGTCTCTATACGGAGCAGGGGGATTTTTTTGGAACCTACGAGTGGGATAAGGAGAAAAACTTCTATCGGCTGCAGAAGATGTTTTACGGAGGTTCGGATGATATTTTGCGGAAACACGACAGATTTTGACGCAGGAGCAGACAGCGTTGTGACGCTGGGCAAATTCGATGGCCTGCACCGGGGGCATCAGCTGCTAATCCGAGAGGTACTGCGTATCGGTCATGAGGAAGGGCTTAAGACGGTGGTCTTTACCTTTGGCGTTCATCCCAGGGCGCAGGTGGCAGGAAAACCTCAGGAGCTTCTTCTGACCAACGAAGAAAAAAGGGAGAGGCTGGAAGCCCAGGGAATTGATATGGAAGTGGAATTTCCCTTCAATGACGTCACTTCCCATATGTCGCCTAGGGATTTTGTCCGGGAAATACTGGCGGGCCGTCTGCGGGCCAAGAAAGTTATCGTGGGTACAGATTTTGGCTTTGGCTACAAAAGGGCCGGCAATGTGGCTCTTCTCCAGGAGATGAGCGGCGAGTGCGGTTTTGAAGTGATCGTGAAGAAAAAGCTGAAGACCAAGGAAGGGCTGGACATCTCCAGCAGCTATATTAAGGATTTGCTGCGGCTGGGCCATATGGAACAGGTAAACGGTCTGCTGGGCTATCCTTTCAGCATCCGCGGTCCGGTCGTCCAGGGCAATCACTATGGGAGGACCTTCGGCATGCCCACCATCAATCAGGTGCCGCCGCCGGAAAAATTGATGCCGCCCAACGGCGTCTATGTCTCCCGCACGCTGATCGACGGCGTCTCTTACAGGAGTGTTACCAACATTGGCGTCAAGCCTACTATTGACGGCAAATATCCCAAGGGAGCAGAGACCCATATCCATGACTTTGACCGGGATGTCTACGGACAGACCGTGCAGGTGCAGCTGTATTCCTACGCTCGCCCCGAGATGAAATTCGATTCCAAGGAGCAGCTGATTGCCCAGATGCGCAGAGACAGCCGGGCTGCTCTGGATTTCTGGGAGGATGAGAGTCACTGGATCGGCACCCAGGTGGGCGGCTGATTTTCGGGGAAATTTTCAGGGAAAATTTACTGTTGACAAAACATGCCTCGGTTGTTATAATGTCTTCGTAACAAATGTAATAATTCCGTAATAACTTGTAGAAAGACCGTAACAACAGGAGCGATGTGCATATGAGAAAATCATTTTGGATAAGAACAGGAATGGCAGCCATGACGATGAGCATGCTGATGGGCACCGTGGCTATGGCCGACGGAGAGGATAACTCTACCAGCACCGCAGTGAGTCAGTATTCCCTGAATGCAGGAGATGTGGAGGCGGAGAATCCCGCCAGCATTTCGGGGGCCCTGTCTTTGGCCGGCGTTTCCGTTTCCCTGGAAGACTATTATTCCACCCTGGAATCGGGTTCTTATTCACGTGTTATCGAGATGGAAATCGGCGCGGCTACGGACGAGGAGATCGCCCGCAAGGCTTCCGTGCTTGACGAATATGATAATCTGGGAATTGCGCTGGTGGATAATTACCTCAATGTCCGCGAGCTTCCCAGCAGTGAGAACACCAGTCAGATCATCGGCAAGATGATCCATGATACCGCCTGCGAGATTTTGGACTATGCAGACGGCTGGTATAAGATCAAATCCGGTCCGGTTACCGGCTATGTGTCGGCGGACTATATTATCACCGGCGATGAGGCCGTGGCTGTAGCTCTGGAGGAGGCCAAGCTCCGCGCCATCGTCAAGACGGACGGCGGCGAGCTGAACGTGCGCAAGGAGCCCAGCACGGACAGTGAGATTCTGGAGAAGGTCAGCGCAGAGGAGCGCTATGAGGTGGTGGAAGTTCTGGACGGCTGGGTAAAGATCGTTACCCTGACCGGCGAGGAGGGCTATGTGTCTTCCGACTATGTGGAAGTGAAGTATGCGCTGAACGAGGCAGTGGAGTTTACCCCTCCGATGACCTCCTCGAGGCGTTTGGCTATTATTGAATATGCGCAGCAGTTTTTGGGCAATCCTTATGTTTTCGGCGGAACCAGTCTGACCAGAGGTACCGACTGCTCCGGCTTTGTGATGAGAGTGTTTGAGAACTTTGGCATTTCTCTGAGCCGTACTTCCAAAGCGCAGGCCAACAATGGCACCGAGATCAGCTATTCCGAGGCTCAGCCCGGCGACCTGATTTTCTACGGACGTTCCGGCGTCAGCGGCATTGGCCATGTGGGCATCTACCTGGGCAACGGCAAGATTATACATGCCGCCAGCAGCCGTACCGGCATCATCATTTCCAGCGCCAGATTTAAGAGCATCCTGAAAGTGGTCAATGTGATTGACTGATGGATCGGCAAGTAAATACGGATTAAATAGAGAGGACAGTTCCGGCGGGACTGCCCTCTTTTTCAGCATTGGGCTTTTTGAAAATGCGGAGCTGCGGCGAGGTGCTGCGACAGTGCGGCAGTACATTATTATGCAAAAATGCATGTGCAAAAATTAGTACAGGGATAAATAAAAAATGTTAAAATAATATCTTTACAAAATGATTAAGGTATGCTATCCTTTGAGCGTTGCGTAAAAACAAGTTTTTTTCAGGAGGAAAGCAATGAAAAGGATTATTAGTTTTGTGCTGATTGCGGCCATGGTTATGATGGCTGCCGGCTGTGCAAACTCCACAGACACGACGGCCGCTGAGACGACGGCTGCTGCCGGGGAGACGGTCAGCGAGACCGCTGAGGAGACGGTACCGGCTGTCTCTGATCTGGAGTGCGATATTGTAATCGTAGGCGCCGGCGGCGCTGGTCTGACGGCTGCTCTTCAGGCGGTGGAGAATGGCGCGCAGAATGTCATCATCGTGGAGAAGATGTCTATGACCGGAGGAAATTCGGTGCGTTCTACCGGCGGTATGAACGCGGCTAAGACGCCTAATCAGGATGAGAATGAGTTCAGCGAGAGCGCCGGCGTGGAGGCGACGCTGCAGAGCGCTGCTGAGGATTACGCTGACAATGCGGATATCACTGCTCTGGCTGAGACCGTAAGGGCACAGTATGAGGAATATATGGCCAATCCCGAGGGGTATTTTGACAGCGTGGAGCTGTTCGAGCTGGATACTCTGATCGGGGGTTATGGCATCAATAATGTAGAGCTGGTCAAGACTCTGGCAGAGAATTCGGCCGACGCCATTGTGTGGCTGCGGGAGAATCAGGGAGCTGATCTGAGCCAGGTAGGCCAGTTCGGCGGAGCCAGTGTAAAGCGTATCCATAAGCCCGTGGACGAGGAAGGAAAGACCCTTTCCGTGGGATCCTATCTGATCCCGATTCTGACGGCCAACTGCAACGACAATGAGAACATCCAGATCCTGTTCCAGACTCCCGCCACGGAGATTATCATGGAGAACGGTGCTGCTGCCGGCGTAGTGGTCAACGACGGAGAAAATGAGTTTAATATTTATGCCGATGCAGTTATTCTGGCCAGCGGCGGATTTGGCGGAAACAACGAGATGGTGGCCCAGTATAAGCCCGAATATGACGGCTATATCACCACCAATGCCCCCGGTATTGACGGAGACGGCATTGTAATGGGTGAGGCTGTCGGAGCGGCCACCGTGGATATGGATCAGATCCAGCTGCACCCCACTGTGCATCCGGAGACCAGCGCGCTGATTACGGAGGGACTGCGCGGCGATGGCGCTATCCTGGTCAATGCCAATGGCGAGCGCTTTACGGACGAGGTAGGCACTCGAGATGTGGTGTCTGCCGCCGAGTTTGCTCAGCCCGGCCAGATGGCTTATCTGATTGTGGATCAGGCTATGGTAGATGCTTCCACCGTAATTGCCGGTTACATTGATCGCGGACTGACCGTTTCCGGTGAGACTTACGAAGAGCTGGCTGAGGCTCTGGACATGGATCCGACTACCTTTGCCGAGACCATGAACACGTGGAACAGCTATGTGGAGGCCGGTGAGGACCCCGATTTCGGACGGGTATCCTTTGCTAATCCTCTGGACACCGCGCCTTATTATGCCATCCCTGTGACGCCTGGCGTGCATCACACCATGGGCGGCCTGGAGATCAATACCAATGCTGAGGTAATCAGCACCGAAGGTGAAGTGATTCCCGGCCTGTATGCGGCGGGCGAAGTAACCGGCGGCGTACACGGCGCCAATCGTCTGGGCGGCAACGCTGTGGCTGATTTCGTAGTGTTCGGTCGTATTGCCGGAGCCAGTGCTCAGGCCTACACTGCACAATAAATTTCAACAGGCAGGAAATAAAAAACAGATAGGACAGGCAGCAGCCCACAGGCTTTGCCTGTCCTTCTTTATTCTGCGGGGGATATGTGGTATAATGAGCCTTGCAGAGCTCCGTGCTTGCACAGGGAGCTCTATAAGGCGAGTGTTTTTATCGAGCCGATAGGCGAGATGGTATAATATCCGCAAGCCAGAGAGCAGAGGAGGAGGAAATGGAGACGGCAAGAATTTTGATTGTGGAGGATGAAGTTCCGATTGCAGAGCTTTTGCAGTATGGATTTCAAAAGGAAGGGTTCCAAGTCTGCTGTGCTCAGACGGCGGGGGCTGCTATTGTGCGGGCGGCGGATTTTAAGCCGGAGGTCCTGCTTTTGGATTGGATGCTGCCGGATATGAGCGGACTGGAGCTTTGCCGGCTGTTCTCTGCGGAATATAGAATACCTATTGTCATGCTGACGGCCCGGTCCGATATTGAGGATAAGCTGTCCGGCTTGGAGAGCGGGGCCGATGACTATATCACCAAACCTTTTGACATGCGCGAGGTGGTCGGGAGAGTGCGAGCCGTTTTGCGCCGTTTTGAAAAAGCACAGAAGACAGAAGAGGAGGAGGCCCGGGAAGCGCCGCTGTGCCTGTCCGCTTCAGAGCGTGTGGTGATGAATAAGGGGCGCCTGGTGGAACTGCCGCCCAGGGAGTATGATCTCCTGGCCTTTTTTATGCAGAATCCGCGACAGGTTTTTACCCGCCAGGAATTGCTCAGGGAGGTCTGGGGCAATGCGGACGGCGGAGACACGCGGACGGTGGATTTGCATGTACAGAGACTGCGCAAAAAGCTGAATCTGGATGGGCATCTGGTGACTGTCTTTGGAGTGGGGTATAAGTATGTTCCGTAAGAGCATCCTGTGGAGACTGCTGGGAGGACTTCTGCTGATTTTTGCCGCGGGCAGTCTGTTCTTGTATTGGATGGTGCAGCGCCAGGAGCAGGAGAGCCGTCTGGAGCAGATTGCAGATGATCTGACTACCCTGAAAGCCAACAGTCAGGTGTATATTCGCCAGCTTCTGGTTCTGGACGGGCAGAACAATGACGAGCGCAGCTATCGCTTGGTGGCTCGGGAGATGGTACAGGAGCTCTATCAGATCAATGGCTGTTATCCGGCGGCTTACACCAGCGATGGAGAACTTCTGTATGCGGTTCGTCCGGATCTGTTTGAGAATTCTCCTACCGAGGATTTCAGCCGTGCCATGGCCGGAACGGATGCCTTTACTGTCTTTTATCCCGGAGAGGAGCAGATGACGGTCACGTTCTCCATGCCGGTGGAGGTGGTGGATGAGAAGGTGGGGATTCTGCGGTTTTGGGTGGATTACTCCTCTCTTTACCAGCAGGGCAGAGACACTGCCGATATGGTTTTAAAGAGTTGTATGCTGGTGTTTTCTCTGATATTTGCGGTGGCACTTGTGATGATTTCCCGTATGCTGCGTCCCATTCGCCGGCTGAGCCGGATTTCCCGGCAGGTGACGGAGGGGCTGTCCCGGGAAGAGATTGATCCTGAAGTCTTTGACAGTCTGGAAGCGGACAGAGGATCAGATGAAGTGGGACGCTTGGCTGAGGATATGGGCACGATGCTTTTGCTTCTGGATGAGCAGTTTGACCGGATGAAGGAGGATAAAAAACGGATTCTGGAGCTGATGAAGAGCAGACAGGAGTTCTATAACAATGTGACCCATGAGCTTAAAACACCGCTGACAGTGATTCAGGGCTATGCCGGCCTTCTGGAAAATGCCGATGGCGATGAGGAACTCAAAAGCAAAGCGGTCTCTCACATTCAAAACGAGAGCGGGCGGCTGTACAGAATGGTGCTGCAGCTTCTGGATTTATCCAGACGGCGGACTGCCGGCCAAAAGGAACCGGTAAATTTAAAGCTGCTTGTCGGTTCTGTGGCAGAGTCCATGAGAGTACGGGCGGATCGCTACGGCATGAGCTTTGCGCTGCAGTTGGAGGAAGAGCTCTGGATCCTGGCGGAGGGAGAGCGCGTAAGACAGGTGATCGTCAATCTCTTTGACAATGCAATCAAATACGGACGGGAGGGCTGTCCGGTGGAGGTGCGCGGGAGAAGAGAGCCGGGCGAAGAAGGGACGCATCAGATTGTAATAGAAATCAGTAATCAAGGTTTTCTTTCGCCAGAGGACAGAGAGAAAATTTTTGAGCCTTTCTACCGTGTCGCTAAGGAAGCTTCCCGTGAAAGGGGGAGCGCAGGTCTGGGACTGCCTCTCTGCCGCCAGCTGATGGAAGAGCAGGGAGGCCGAATCAAGGCGGATTGTCATAATGGACTGGTCATTTTCATCCTGTATTTTCCGGAATACGATGCAGTCTCCGGCGGAGACGACCTTCGGGAGGTCAGTCCACATCCTGCAGGGGAAGCCGGACGAAGGAGGGAGTCATGAGCAGACAGATCCAAAAAGAGAGGAGAGCAGGCTGCGGATTTGCCAGGAAACTGCGGATTATGGCGGTGACGGCGGCTCTGGCTGGGGCACTGATGGCGTCCGGCTGTGAAAAACGTGAACCGGAGACCTATAATCTGGAGGCGCTGCGGCCCACAGAGGCAGCGGGAGAAGTGACGGCCATGCCAGAGGACTATCAGGTCGTCAGCAGCCATTGGTATGAGTATCAAGGGCTGGGACAATGGATGGGGGGAGGCCTTACGGCAAGTGTGCTGGAGACGGAGCCGGGCAAGCTTATTGTCTTTACCGAGGGTGAGGACGGCAGCTTTCAGTGGAGAGACGTCTACTACGCATACGGTTTTTATGACACGGAGAGTCTGGGCGGCTGGGGCGAGGACGGCGGCAGTCCTTTTGTCATTGCCCCTGTGCTCATGTCTGCCGACGGAACAGCGGTGGCGTATCAGGATATGCGGGATGACGGCTATATGCTGGCTCTTTCTCAGATGGGGCAGGGGACGGTTCTGCTTGATGGAAGCGGCCGGATATATACAGATGGCGATGTATTGGGGCCGGAGGCGGAATATGACTGGAGCCGTTTTGAATATTGCTGGTCTGCCGACGGCAGACAACTGTTTTACTACAAGATGACCAGGCGGGACGAAAATCCGGCGGAGGATGAAGAGGATAATGCACAAGAGCGGGAGAATGAACCGGAATCTATGGAGGAATCCGTTCAGGGTGAAACCGGCCTGCAGAGCGAGGAATATCTGGAGCTGTCGGAAGACGGAACTTCAGGAGGGGATATGCTCATGTTCCCCTGCGGCGTTTTCGGGTATGACCGGGACAGCGGCCAGGTTAGGGAAATCTGGCAGCCAATGGCAGTGAGTATTTCCGGCGACAGTACCCAGGTGGCTTCCATTGCCGCAGATGCGGCAGATGACCGGGCTGTAATGTTTATTCTCTTTAATGACGAGAACAGCGGGCAGGATATCCTTCTGCAAAAAGAAGGAGAGGAGGAAACGATGCGGCTTTTGGAGCTGCAGGACGAACCCAGCCTTCAGATCTGTATAGATGAAGGGATCTATTACTGCAGGGATAACGGAGAAATTCTGCGCCGCAGTCTTTCGGAGGACCGGCAGGAAACGCTTCTCTACGTAGGAGCGGGTCTTCAGACATTTCTGGTGTCGGAGGACGAGAGCAGAGTGTTTACTGTGGAGATGCGCGGAGAGACGGAGGATGTCTGCCTCTATGTAGCCGATGGAAATGGAGAGTGGCGCAAGCAGGTTTTGTATGTGGGCGCAGAGGGAGCCAGGCATCTGCAGCTGTCTGCAGATGGCAGTGAACTTTTGGTAGAGTGCCCCGGGACGAACGGAACGATGGCGCTGGTGCTCTCCTTTGGAGCTTTAAGCGCCGCCGGATAAGCAGGAAGCAGATGGCGGAGAGCAATAAAACAAACAGGTAATTGCCTGTCAGACGAGGGAAAATTTATGCGAGATATTGTGATAATCGGCGCCGGAGCGTCGGGAATGGCTGCAGCTATAGGGGCAGCCGCCCAGGGCGCAAAAGTGACGGTAATGGAAAGAAATGAAAAGCCGGGCAAGAAGATTTATATTACCGGCAAAGGGCGCTGCAATCTGACCAATGCGTCGGACATGGAGACGGTGCGCAGCAATGTGATAACAAATCCCAAATTTCTCTACAGTGCTTTTCATGCCTTTGACAATCAGGATATCGTAAGACTCTTGGAGGAAGAGGGCTGCCCGGTGAAAGTGGAGAGGGGAGGCCGTGTGTTTCCGGTCTCCGATCATGCTTCCGATGTGACCGCAGCCCTAAAGCGGCGGATGGACAGGCTGGGGGTAAAGCTGTGCCTGCATACGCGCGTTCTGTCGCTGCTTATAGAGGAGGGGGCAGTGACCGGAGTGCAGCTGCGGGACGAGACGACAGGCCGGGAACAGGCAGTGAGAGCAGACGCGGTTATTGTGGCTACCGGCGGCTGCTCCTATCCTTCCACTGGCTCCACCGGCGATGGTTATTTCTTTGCCGCCCAGGCGGGGCATACGGTGACGGAGAGACGTCCCGCCTTGGTTCCCTTTGAGACCAAAGAAGACTGGGCCAGACAGCTGCAGGGGCTTGCCCTTCGCAATGTGCAGGTGAGGATAAAAAAGGACGGGCGTATGCTGTGGGAGGAGTTTGGCGAAATGCTTTTTACTCACTTTGGCGTCAGCGGTCCCGTGCTTTTAAGCGCATCCAGCGTGGTGGGGCGCAGGCTGCCGGCTGTGCTGGAGATCGATTTAAAGCCGGCTTTGGACGAGGAGCAGCTGGACAGGAGGATTTTGCGGGATTTTGCCCAGGCGCAGAACCGGCAGCTGAAAAATGCTCTGAGCGGCCTCTATCCCGCCCGCTTGATCCCGGTGATGATCCGGGAGAGCGGCCTGGATGAAGAAAAGGCGGTTCACGATGTGACGGCGGCAGAGCGCCGCCGCCTGCTCACAGCGACTAAGAGGCTGACCTTGACGTTGACCGGGCTTCGCGGCTTCAATGAGGCCATTATTACTCAGGGCGGCGTGTCAGTTCGGGAGGTGAAAGCTGCCACCATGGAATCCAAGAAGGCCGCGGGTCTGTATTTCGCCGGGGAGGTCCTGGATGTGGATGCTCTCACCGGCGGCTACAATCTGCAGATTGCCTGGTCCACCGGATGGCTGGCGGGACAATCGGCCGGCGCAGATAAGAAATGATTTAAAGTATTATGTCGAGGCCCCGTATGGATAAAGCTTTTTGCCTGCGAGGCCTTTTTTGCGCCGATAGCATTGACAGATAGCCCATATCGTGATATAAACGGAGAATCGGAGGAGAAAGGGCTATGCTGAAACGAAGAATCCATACGAAGAAGGAGAGCTTTGGAAATATCGGCTTTATGCTTTTGTTTGTAGTGCTATGGTACAGTGCTCTTTTTCGGAGCTTTCGCGGCATCGACGGAAACATGCCGGTGACGGTGGTCTTGTTTGCGGTGGCGGGGCTTTTACCGCTGCTGACTGCAGTGCGCAGTATAAAGAATGCACTCTATTATCGGAGGCTTCACCGGCAGTGCATGGCGGGCATCCCCCGCAGAGGCCGGATCGTGGGTTGTTCCCGGCAAATGTGTCAATCCCGGGGCAGCAGAGGGCGGATTCATACTTATTATGAATATTTTCTGGACATTGAGGTCTATGATCCGCAGACATTGGCCGTTTCGCGGATTCAGAGCGAGGCTTATGCCTGGCCGGTTTACCGGGTACTGGCTTCTCCTGAGGTGGAGGTCTACACCGATGAGAGCGGCTGGCATTATGTGATCGACGGTTTTCAATATAAGAAGTCGGGCAGAGAGCCGGATATCCTTGTAGAGAGTGCCTTCGATCGGGAACCGGGAGAGGGAATTGGCCGGATGATCCAGATAGTAGCTCTCGCTGTCATTGTGCTGATGATTTTTCAGCTGCTTGTCCGGTGAAAATATTTGCGGTGAGAGCAATAAAAATTTCCAGGAGGTTGTATAGAGGATGGCCACAGCAATCGCGATCGATGGGCCTGCGGGAGCGGGCAAGAGTACTATTGCCAAAAAAATTGCCCAAAAGCTGGGTATGGTTTATGTAGATACCGGAGCTATGTATCGGGCTATGGGACTGTATTTCCATCGCCTGGGTATCGAGCCGGGGGAAGGAGAGAGGATCGGACGCCTGGCTGACCAGGCGGAAGTATCCATCGCCTATGAGGATGGGAAGCAGCAGGTATATCTGAACGGAGAGAATGTGACGTCTCTTATTCGCGCGGAAGAGGCCGGCAATATGGCCAGTGCGGTCAGCGTCTATCCGCAGGTGCGCAGGCTGCTGGTGCGCCAGCAGCAGAAGCTGGCATCTGTTCAGAACGTGGTTATGGACGGGAGGGATATCGGCACGGTAGTGCTGCCGGAGGCAGATGTGAAGATTTTTCTGACGGCCAGCGCTAGAGTGCGGGCCGAGAGACGTTGTGAGGATCTGAAGAACAGAGGCCTGCCCTGTGATATGGAGAAGGTGGAGAAGGACATTGAAGATCGGGACTGGCGGGACACGCACCGTGCAGAATCCCCGCTGCGCCAGGCGGAGGACGCAATCCTTGTGGATACTTCAGATATGACCATCGATCAGGTGGTGGACCGGATCATCACGCTGTATCGGGAGAAAACAGCGGGAAGCCTCGAGACGAAAAAGAAAGAGGTGTAAGCGCAGATGGAGATTATCGTGGCAAAAACTGCCGGCTTTTGCTTCGGCGTAAAACGGGCAGTGGATAAAGTATACGAGCAGGTGGAGCAGGCCGAGGGGCCTATTTATACCTATGGTCCGATCATTCACAATGAGTCTGTTGTGGACGATTTGAAGAAAAAGGGAGTCTGCGTCATTGAATCGGAGGAAGAGCTGGATAAGCTGACGGAAGGGACGGTAATCATCCGTTCCCACGGTGTCAGCCGTGAAATCTGCCAAAAGATCGAGGAGCGGGGACTCAAGCTGGTGGATGCTACCTGCCCTTTTGTCAAGAAGATACACCGGATTGTGGAGGAAAAGTCCCGGGAGGGCTATACGATCCTGATTGCGGGCAACGACAGTCATCCGGAGGTGGAGGGCATCAAGGGCTGGTGCTGCGGGAAGGTCCTGGTGCTGGAAAACACTGCCGCGGCAGAATCCCTTCGTCTGGAGCCGGGAGAGAAAACCTGCCTGGTCTCTCAGACGACATTTAACTACAAAAAATTTCAAGATATGGTTGAAATTCTTGCAAAAAGAGGGTACAATAGTATCGTTGTGAATACTATCTGCAGTGCTACCCACGAGCGTCAGGTGGAGGCGAGAGACGTGGCATCCAAAGTGGACTCCATGATTGTGATCGGTGGGAGGAACAGTTCCAATACACAGAAGCTGTATGAGATCTGCAAAAGTGTTTGCGAAAATACTTACTATATACAGACGTTTGAAGATTTACAGTCTCAAAATTTTCAGTCCGGTGACAGCGTAGGTATTACCGCGGGGGCGTCAACCCCGAATACTATTATCGAGGAGGTTCATACGAATGTCAGATTTAAGTTTTGAACAGTTATTAGAAGGATCATTGAAAAAAATACGGACAGGAGAGGTTGTAACTGGTAAAGTCTTTGACGTAAAGCCTGATGAGATTAT
>CALWGV010000080.1 GCA_944380185.1 uncultured Lachnospiraceae bacterium | reverse complement strand
GGGGGATATTTCAGGAGGGAAGCCTGGCTGCCGCAGGCTCTCTCTGCCTCTTTTTCCGCCTGCCCTATGCGGAAAACCTGAGCGGACAGGAGGGCTATATTTTGAACATATACACGTCTCCCTTGTTTCGCAGGCAGGGCTACGCCAACGCGATCTTGGATGAGATAATTGCATTTGCGAAAGACAACCAAATCAAAAGGCTGTGGCTGAACAGCAGCGAACAGGGGGAGGAACTGTACGGCAGGCGGGGGTTTGCAAAAAAGGAAAACGAAATGGAACTGTTTCTCCCTTTACCTGGATATACTCTGGCATGAAAAGAAGTAGAATAGCAGAAAAAAATATGTTATACTGAAGACAGAAAGATGCCGAGGCGAAGCGATAATTTAACCCTGATATTCTGAAACACCATCGACCGAGGGATCGATCGGATTAGCATGAGTTCAAATGAGAAAATGGGGGGAGAATTATGGGGGAAACCTACTGCGGCAAAAACTGCGGAGACTGTAGCTATCGGAGTGAATCGGACTGTTCTGGATGCAAGAGCGGGCCGGGCAGCCGGTGGCATGGGGAATGCGAATTGGCGGACTGCTGCCGGGACAAGGGCCATGTCGACTGCAGTACCTGTACTAACCAGAACAGCTGCAGTATCTTCCGTTCCCGCGATAACATGCCGGAAAAAAGAAGGATGAAAAGGGAGGCACAGGCGCGGGAGAGGGAGGAGATCATTGGGAGAAGCCATTTTCTGGGCAAATGGCTGTGGATTTTGTTCTGGCTGCTGATTCCCGGACTGATCGCCGGAGTGATGACGAACGAGACAGTGGTCTCCCTCTGGCCGTTACTGTATCTGCCGGGCCGTATACTGGATGTATTTTCTAATTTGGCGTACGGCATTATTCTGCTGATTATGGCTGCAGAGTGCTATAGTTATCGGACGGCAGGGATCTGCACCTTTATTGGACTTGGCTGCCTCATTGTTTCTGATCTGATTTCTGCTGCCGGATCTGCCGCCGGGGCAAATCCCTTATCGGTTTTGTTTGCTGTGCTGGGTGCAATCATCGGCCTTATAGGGGACTATGATGAGTATAAAGGGCATGAAACTGTTTTATACAATGTAGACAATGAACTGTCCGATAAATGGATGGCTCTCTGGAAATGGTACTTGATTGCCCTTGCCCTGCTTTTGGGGAGCATTATTCTGGTCCTTTTCAGTGCCTTCCTGGGCATCCTGGCTGCTCTGGCGGGCGCAATCGCTGCTCTGGTGGTTTCCATTATGAAATGGGTGTATCTGTACCGCACGGCAGCAGTTTTTCGTGATTTGGATCGCGGATAAGGGAAATGGATGATCTTGCCTGCAGTCTTGCGGGAGGTGGGGAATGAAAAAGGCTGATAATTTGCAGACGGTGCTTTATCGCTGGCGGATCGGAGCTCTTGCGGCGGAGGCTGCTGCGGGGGCTATGATGATTTGGGGAGCACTGTTTCAGGCGCTGGCGTTTTTCTGGCTGCCAGGTCAGATTTTACTGCTGGCGGCTGTAGTAGGCCACAGCGTTATCCTGCTTCGCATGGCAGACAGGAGCGAGATGTATCGGGCCGGCGGAATCTGGCTGCTTGCTGCGGCTGCAGCTTATGTACTGTTGATGTGGGTGTTTCCTTTCCCTTCCCGAGGGATACCGATGCTTCTGTTTCTTGTGATGCTTTCAGGGTGGGTAATGGGGCAGTACCGGGAATGCTGCGGCCATGCAGAGCTTTTGGAGGCCGTGGAACCGGAGCTTGCGGAGGACTGGATGAGGCTGTGGAGAAGAGAGGGGCAGCTGCTTTCCGTTTTGGCCCTCAGCCTTTTGTGCCTGCGCAATATTTTGATTCTGGGCATCCTGGGGCTTGCAGCGACTGTGATATGGGCCGCCGCAGTGGGTGTGTGCAAGGGTATATATCTGTACCGCATGGCAGAGATGATGCGGGCCGGAGACCTTGGAGAGGGTCTGTAAACACTACTACTTTTTAACATACGAGGGCGACAGGAATGAAAAAGGATGCTTTTTATGGAAAATGGCTGTGGATTTTATTTTGGCTGCTGGTACCGGGAATTATCGCCAGTGTGATGACCAGCGATATGGTGCTGCCGGCTTATCCCCAGCTATATTTGCCGGGAAGAATCCTGGAATTTGTTTCGACTGCAGTTTACGGGGTAATTCTTTTTAAGCTGGGAGAGGAATGCACTTTCTACCGAACCTCCGGAATCTGCACCTTGCTGGGCGTGGCTTTCTCCGTGGCTTCGGAACTGCTGACTTCGACAAATGCGGCCTTAGCCGGAGCTATGTTTGCTCTTCTTTTTACATTGCCGGGACTGATTATCGGCCTGGCGGGAGAGTACAACGAGTACAAGGGGCACGAGATGATCCTGAGCGGTATTTTCCGGGATCTTTCGGAGAGATGGGGCCGGCTCTGGAAATGGTATCTGGGCTCCATTATCGCAATCCTGGGAGGCAGCGTGCTGGCTTCCTTCAGTGGAACCTTAGGTGCACTGATTGCGCTGGGCGGTTCTGTTGCCATGATGGTAGTGTCCATCATGAAGTGGGTGTATCTGTACCGGACAGCGGCGTTTTTCCGGGATCGGGCTAGGTGAGGTGAATATACGGTTTCATTGCCGCGGATAATTGTGTGACAGGAAAGGGATGGTTTATACTGTCCCTTTTTTAATGCCGTAAAGTCTGCTGAAAAAGTTTCATTTCCTCCTTGCTCATTACCTTACGTCACATGCTATACTGAATTGCGACGACAGCAATAAGGAGGACTGTACAAATGCAGACAGAACGAGCAATACCGGAAGGTTATATGACGGTGGGGGAGTTGGCAAAGAAAATGGGGACGACGGTACGCACTCTGCAGTATTATGACCGCGAGGGACTTTTATCCCCAAGCGCTCAGAGCGAGGGCGGGCGCAGGCTGTACACATACAGGGACATGGTTAAGCTTCACCAGATCCTGTCGCTCAAATCTCTGGGCTTTTCTCTGGATGATATTAAGAACCGGCTGATTTCCCTGGATACGCCGGCGGAGGTAGCCCGTGTCCTGGAGGCTCAGGCACAGGCGATCCGGGAGAAAATCGCCTGTCTCCAGGAAACAGAAAAAGAGGTAGAAGCGCTGCGGGCGGAGGCGGTGCAGATGGGCGAGGTGGATTTTAAAAAGTATGCCGATATCATTGTCAATCTGCAGATGCACAATGAATATTATTGGCTGATCAAGCATTTTGACGAGGATATGCTGGACCATGTCCGCAGCCGCTTTGACCGGGAGAGCGGTCTGCGCTTCATGGAGAGATTCAATAGGATCGGCGACGAGGCTCTGGAGCTGCAGAAGGAGGGAGCATCCCCCGATGATGAGAGGACACAGGCTTTGGCCGGACAGTTCTGGCAGTTGGTGGAGGAATTTACCGGCGGCGATATGAGTATGCTGCCGAAGCTGAGGGAATTTGGAAATCTGCCTGAAGCGGAGCCGGCGAATGAGTGCGCGGTGCAGAACGGTTCTGCGGCAGCAGAATCTGCCTGGATTAAGCGGCAGAACAGCATCAACGAATATCTGCAGCCGGCTCTGGGCCTGTATTTTCAGACAAAAGGGATTAATCCCTTTAACGATTCGCCGGAGGGGGGACAGTCATGAAATATGCAATACAGGTGGAAAACTTGAAAAAAAGCTATGGAAGCAACGAGGTGCTGAAAGGGCTGACATTCCAGGTGGAACGTGGAGAAATCTTTGGCATTCTGGGAATTAACGGGGCGGGGAAGACCACCGCGCTGGAGTGCATCGAGGGATTTCGCCGTTATGACAGCGGCAGGATCAATGTGGAGGGAAGCATCGACATCCAGCTGCAGTCCGCCTCTCTGCCGGCCTACATCCGCCCCATGGAGGCGATACGTCTTTTTGCCGGCTGGAAGAAAGCAAAGCCGGATGCTGAGATACTTGCAGCCTTAGGGATCAATGAACTCGCCTCCAAGCGATATATGGATTTATCCATCGGACAGAAGAGAAGGCTTCATTTGGCCCTGGCTATGATAGGCCGGCCGGATATCCTCTTCCTCGATGAGCCCACGGCGGGCCTTGATGTGGAGGGACGGCTTTCTCTGCATGAGCAGATTCGCTGTATGCGGGATGAAGGAACTACAATGGTGATGGCCAGCCACGACATGGCAGAGGTGGAGTCGCTGTGTTCCCGCATCCTGATTTTAAGCCATGGACGGATTGCCTTTTTGGGTACGACGAAGGAACTGGCGGACAAGGTGCAGAAATGCTACAACATCAAGGTGGTAACGGACCAAGGCGAAGAGACACGCGTTGTGGAAAACATTGGGGATGCAATGCTTGCAATTTTGGAGGACTGCCGCAGGAGGCAGAGGCAGGTGCTGGATATCCAGGTCAGCCGGGGAACACTGGAACAGCATTTTATGGATATGGCAAAGGGGGCGTGACAAATGAAGGCACTGGCGTATGGAATCGGACTTCAATTTCGGCTGGATCTGCGCAGCAAATCCTTACTCGTTACCTGTTATCTGGTGCCCTTGCTGTTTTATGCGCTCATGGGCGGGATCTTTACCTCAGTTATGCCGGAGGTAAGCGACACGCTGATTCAGTCCATGACAGTGATGGGCGTCTCCATGGGTGCGCTGATCGGTGTGCCGCCCACACTGGCAGAAATCTATGGGACGGATGTGCGCCGGATGTATCAGGCGGGCGGCGTTCCGTCAGCTTTCGGCTTGATTGCGGCGGCTCTGTCTGCTTTTACGCACTTGATGATTATGAGCGGGATTATCTGTGTGACAGCGCCTTTTGCCTTTGGGGCAGCTCTGCCTGCGGATATGGCCCGGTATATAGGAGACTTGGCTTTGTTTCTCCTTGTCTCTTTGAGCGTGGCCTGTGCTCTGGGCGCCTGGGTCGGCGATCAGGCAAAGCTGACGATGCTTTCTCAGCTTATTTTTCTGCCGTCTATCATGCTGTCGGGCATCTTGTTCCCGGCGGACCTTCTGCCGGAGTTTTTGCAGCTGCTGGGGAGAATGTTCCCCGCCGCCTGGGGCTATCGCCTGATGGCTCAGGGGGCTGGCGGCATGGAAACCACGGGGAGTCTGTCTGCGCTAGTGCTGATCTTTATTCTGGCAAGTGCTCTGTGCGGGCTGGGACTTCGCCGCAGGAGGCGGGAATAGAAAAAGGGAGGAAAAAGAGAGACAAATAGAATTTCAAAGTGCTGCCGCAAAAGGCATCTCTTCCATGCATTGGTTCTCGTATGGCGGAGATGCTTTTTTCACAATCTCGCTGTATAATAAAGGCATTGACTGGGAAAAACCGGAAGTTAGGAGGTTATCTCATGAGCAGAAAAACATACTGGACGGTTCTATTAAAATCCAGGGACAGGAGGCGCTGGAGTCTGAGATCGATAATGCCAAAAGCCAGGGCGAACGTTAGTCAGCGATGACAGGGGAATGACATTTTATCTGGATGAAGCAGATGCAATGAGCCTGATTGTTACGGACGCGGCATCCTGTATGTGAGCGTATCCTATATCTATTCGGGAGCGAAATATATGGCGATGTTGTTCCGGTCTGAGGATAATGGTCAAAGCTGGCCGTATGTAGCTTTTTGAATAGTCTCTGAGCATCGTTGAAAATCTCTGCACTTGCGTGGAAGGGACTGGAGGGCAGAGGAGGGATATGGTATAATGAGCCTTGCAGAGCTCCGTGCTTGCACAGAGAGCTCTATAAGGCGAATGTCTTCATCGAGCCGATAGGCGAGATGGTATAATGATGAAAAGATATGAAAGGTAAGAGTCTTGTTGATTCATCAACATCTTTCTAAATCGTTTTTACACAGAAAGGCTGGAAATCCATGAAATTTTTCCATTTATCGGACTTGCATATCGGATTGAAACTGATGAACCGGGATCTGCGGGAGGATCAGGAGTATATACTGGAAGAGATCGTCCGGCTGGCGGCAAAGGAAAGGCCGGACGCCGTATTAGTCGCCGGAGATATCTATGACCGGGCGGTGCCGTCGGCGGAGGCGGTGGAGATCTTCGACGGCTTTGTGGCTAGACTTACGTCCGCCCTGCCGCAGGCGGAGGTGATGATGATCAGCGGCAACCATGACAGCGGGCCGAGGCTCGACTGTTTCCGCAGCGTTCTGGCCAGGCAGCATGTGCATATGATCGGCACGCCGCCGGAGACGGAAAAAGAGCATATTGCCAGGGTAGTCCTGGAGGATGAGCATGGGCCGGTGCATTTCTATCTGCTCCCCTTTGTGAAGCCGTCGGTGGTCAAAAATGTCGTGGGCTGTGATGAGAATGGAAACAACCTCTCCTATGACGCTTCCCTGCGACGCCTGATTGGGCGGGAGGAAATCAATGGGCAGGAGCGAAACGTCCTGGTGAGCCACCAGTTTTACCTTCCTGCCGGTATGAAGGCCGAGGAAATGGACCGGCTGCGGACGGATGCGGAGATCCGCACGGTGGGGAATATCGACCAGGTGGGGGCGGATGTGCTGGCGCCTTTTGACTATGCGGCTCTGGGGCATATTCACCGGCCTATGGCGGTGGGGAACGAATACCGGCGCTACTGCGGTACCCCTCTGGCCTGCTCGGTCAGCGAGGCGGGGCAGCAAAAAGGGGTTGTGATGGTGGAAATGGGGAAAAAGGGCGATATCCGCCTGTCCGTCCTTCCCCTGCAGCCGCTTCGGCAGGTGCGCGTGATCCGCGGGGAGCTTGCGGATGTTCTGAAAGAGCGCTGCGGCGACTATGTGACGGTGATTCTGACCGACCGCACGGACTTAAATGTGGCCGATATGCGGGACCGGCTGCGGGAGGCCTTTCCCTGCCTGCTGGAGATTCGGCGGGAAAATGTGCGGACGGCGGATTACAGCGGTTCTGCTTCAACGGAAAAGCTGCAGGATCCCTTTGCCCTGTGCTGTTCCTTTTTGGGGGAGATCGACGAGGAAGAACAGGCGATTTTGCAGGATGTGATCAATACGGTGCGGGGAGGGGAGGACAGATGAGACCGAGAAAGCTTACGATGCAGGCATTTGGTTCCTACGGCAGACGGACGGAGATTGATTTTGACCGGACGAACCAGAATCTTTTTCTGATTACCGGAGATACGGGGGCGGGAAAGAGCACGATTTTTGACGCCATTGTCTTTGCCCTTTACGGCGAGGCCAGCTCCACGGCCAACCGAAAGGACGGGGCCGAGCTGCAGAGCCAGTTTGTCGGCCTGGACGCCGCTCATTTTCTGGAGCCCTATGTGGAGCTCACCTTTACGGAGGGAAGAGGGGAGGGGGAGGCCTGGTACACGGTGCGGCGCGTTCCCAGGCACCGCCGTCCCCGCAAAAGAGGGGGAGGACTGACCGATGAGAACGGCTCTGTCTCCCTGTTTTTGCCGGATGGTTCGGAATATCCGCCCAAGGAGGCCAACC
>CALWGV010000079.1 GCA_944380185.1 uncultured Lachnospiraceae bacterium | reverse complement strand
TAATAGCCGTCCCAGTCCAGAGGCCGCTCCAGCGTAATCACCGCAATTACCGGCTTTTTCACCCATCTGCTGTAGCCGTGGGGCAGCGCCACTCCATTGAGGGCATATGTGGTGGATATCTTCTCCCTCGACAAAGTCGATTCATAAAATTCCTCCGTCACATATCCGGTTTCCTCAAGCCGCCCGCAGGCAAAGGCCAGCAGCTCCTCCTTGGTGCGGAATCTCCTGCCGGGATATATGTGCTCCGGCGATAATTTCTCCATAAATCCCTGGCGTTTTGGCCGCTCGCTCTTTTTCTCCCGTCTGTGGAGATATTCCTTCACCCGCTCCACATCTGTCTGCGTGATCAGCGGCTGGACCAGGCAGTAGCGCTCCTTGGGAAGGGACAGAGATCTGGTGGAGACAATCACCTCATCCGTCCCCAGCTCATCCTCCCGGATCAGCTCCTCCATCTGAGCAAAGGACAATATGTGGGAAAACTGCAAAGAAGGAATTGCATCGAACAGCCTGCCTGCAATCATCCGGGCGTTGCCGTAGCCGATGTGGCTGACTACGATTCCATCCCGGCTTCTCCGGCTGGCTCTGCGGCTCTCCTCCAGCATCACCTGGATGTGCATGGCAAACAGTCCGATCTCATCCTCATTGAGGGTGATGGCAAAACGGTTCTCCAGCATCATCGTGATATCCGCCGCCACATTGAAGGCCAGAGGAAAGCTCTCTTTAATCTCGCCCAGAATGGGATTGCGGGCCACCTTGCCAAAGCGAATGCGGCGAAGCATGGCCGACACATGGACAATCAGTCCGGTATAAAAAGACCCCTCCCGAACGTCGATAAACGGATGCTTTTCCTGGATTGTCTCCATGATTGCCTCCGCCATGGCGCAGACATCTTCCTTGAGAGCTCCCTTTGCCTCTCCGCTCTCTGTGCCAAGCAGCAGATAATAGACCTCATCCGCCCCCGGCTCCAGGCCAAGGCGCTCGCCCAGCTCGCCCAAAAGCTGCTCGCCCTGGCGCTTCAGCGCAGATCCCTCATAGTTCTCCCGAATTTCGCCGCTGGCAGTAAAACCGCATCCCTTGCGCATCCGGTGCAGCATCACCCGCAGGGACAGATAACTCTCCAGGTTGTCAAAAGCCGGATACCGGTGCAGAATTTCCCGCAGCTGTTCATCGCCCTCATCCCGCAGAAAATGATGGGCAAAGGTAATCTCCTCCAGCCCTGCCCCTGCGTCGGACATCTGCTCCTCCAGAAGATATTGCAGCATAAAGCGGATGTCCTTCTCCGTTCCGTCTAACATCATGCCGTGATAGGGTTTTTTGACCAGATGCAGGGAAAACTTGGACAGAATCTTTTCCACCGCCTTCATCTCATGGTAGATCGTGCTCTTGGAAAAATACAGATGATCCGCGATCTCCTGCAGCGTAGTCGTCCTTTTATCGGTCAGATATTCGATGATCTGATATTTGCGGGAACCGGAGGAAAAGCCCTCCTCGCCGTCCGCCTGCCGTTCCTCCTCGCCCAGGCGCACAGCGTCCTCACGGGACAGAAAGTATCTCTTTCCGCTTTTTTGCAGCTGGCAGCCGCACTCCTCCAGATAAGTCCGCACCTTTCGCAGCGCATCGTACATGGAGCGGGAGGACACCCGAAACTGCTCCGCCAGCTCTTCCACCGTAGCTCCGGCCTCCTCCCGCATCAAATAGTGCAGCAGGGACCTCTCCCTTGAAGATAAACCTGTGTCTCTCACAATTTCTCTCCATTGCTCTCAATAACCTGCCGGTACCAATCAAAGCTTTTCTTTTTGTACCGCTTCATGTCGCCGTTTCCTTCCTCATCCCGGTCCACATAGATAAAACCGTATCTCTTGGCCATCTCGCCGCGGGAGGAGAGAATGTCGATGGGGGCCCAGGTCAAATATGAACGGACATCCACGCCGTCCTGTGCGCAGGCCGCCTCCACCGCCTCGATCTGGCGCCTCAGATAATCGATGCGGTAGTCATCCTCCACCGTCTTGTTTTCATTCAGGCTTTCTCTCACACCAATACCGCTCTCCAAAACATAGATGGGCAGCTCGAAGCGATTGTAAATCATATTGAGAACGATGCGCAGCCCCTCCGGGTCCACCGTCCAGCCCCACTGCGTCGCCTCCAGATAGGGATTCGGAGCAAAGGCCGACTTGCCGCCGGCAAAAGTCCGAAGAAGGTCCCTGGACAGGTCCGCATTTTTATTCTGCCCGCTGACAGTCTTGGAGGCATAATAGCTGATGCCCACCGCATCCACGGTGTTTCGCTTCAGGAAATCCCAGTCCTCTTCGTCTGTCTCCGGCAGGATTCCCTGCCGCTCCATCCGTCTCCACAGAGACTTGCTGTAGGTCCCCCCCGTCAGCAGCTGCAAAAGCTCCAGATTGTAGACCTCGCTCAGACTCTGGGCTGCTCTGACATCCTCCGGCCGGCAGGTAGCCGGATATACCGGGCCGGCATTGATCATACCGATCACCGTGGCCTGGGGCGCATAGGTCCTTTTGTGCTCCGTCACCCAGGCGGAGGCCAAAGCCAGGTGATGGGTCAGCTGACTGCGCAGCCGGTCAAAGTCCGGATGATCCGGCTTTATCCCCGAGGAGATCATTCCCACCAACGGACAGCCATTCTGCTCGTTCATCGGAATCCAGTATTTCACCTTGCCTCCCAGCCGCTCCATAACGATGGCCGCATACCGGCCATAGGCCTTCACCGTCTCCCGGCTGAGCCACCCATTATATTTTTTCTGCAGAGCCAGAGGCGTATCAAAATGATACAGGCAGACCATCGGCTCAATTCCGTTTTCCAGCAGAGCGTCGACAAAATCCTCGTAGAAGGCCATTCCTTCCTCGTTGATCTCCCCCTCTCCGTCGGGAATCACTCTGGACCAGGAGATGGAAAACCGATAACACTTAAGCCCCAGCTCGCCAAAAAGCCTGGCGTCCTCCCGGTAATGGTGATAGGTGTCAATCCCCTGATCAAAGTTGCAAAATCCTTTTTCCTTCAGATAATCATATATGGACGGCCCCTTGCCGTACTCCGGCCCCACGGCGCCCTCCGTCTGGTGCGCGGAAACCGAGCCTCCCCAGAGAAAATCCTTCGGCAGCTTCATCTGTCATTCCTCCCTTCTGTCATCATCATAGCACAGTGGCCTGTCAAATAAAATTTCTTAATTTTCCTATATTTTTTGCAAAAATCAAAGTTCATTCCCTTTTATTGGTCCCACTATAAAAGGACCCGGACTCCCATGGAATCCAGATCCCTATATCGTTCTCCTATTCTGCTATTCTGATCGGTTCCGATTACGGCGCCGGAAAATTTTTCACGCCCATCGATATCCCGCTTTATATCCTGTATCCTATATATCGTCCTGCGGCAGTCGGAGCGGTCCTCCGTCCAGCGCCGCCTCCACGAGCCGGTCGCCGTCGTAGCGCAGCTTCAGGGAAAAGAACGGCCGTTCCTCCGCCAGAAGACGAAGGAAAATCCGATCGCCCTCCCAGATGTTCAGCTCGCCTATGGCCGCCTTATCCACCCAGACCAGCTCGCCCTCAGCGCATTCCTTCATCCGCTCCGGTGTCAGGTCTCCCGCAAACTCATCGGCCGTATACAGACACATATATTCCTGCCAATCGCCGGAGGAAAAGGTTACCAGCCCCCGAAAGCGGTACCGGGTCAGGATGAGACCGGTCTCCTCCCGCACCTCCCTGAGGAGACACTCCTCCGGACTCTCGCCCTTCTCAAAGTGTCCGCCGATCCCGATCCATTTGTCCCGGTTTCCATCCTTCTCCTTTTTTACCCGGTGCATCATCAGATATTTTCCGCCCTGTTCAAGATAACAGAGCGTGGTAAGAAGCGACTGACTCATTCTGTCCTCCCTTATATCCTCCCTTACAGCCGTATTCGCTCCAGTCTGGCACCCATCCGGCAGAGAAGTTCATTGGTGATGGTGCCGCACCAGGCTGCGGATTCCTCGGCGCTGATATACGCGCCGCCGTCCCGGCCAATCAGCGTCACCACATCGCCGGAGACGATAGCTCTCTCTGTATCCGCCGATATGTCCACCAGCAGCTGATCCATGCAGACTAAGCCCACCACCGGATAGCGCCGTCCGCGGATCAGTACCTGGGCTCCTCCCTGACCGTAATTCCTGGGTATGCCATCGGCATAGCCGATAGACACCACAGCCATCCTGCCGTCCTTCTCCACATGGAAGGCTCTGCCGTATCCCAAATCCTGGCCTGCCTCCATATCACGAACCATCGCCACCCGCGCTCGGACACTCATCATCGGCTCCAGACCGGGATTGATCTGCGGCAGATCTTCGCCGCTGCTGCAGACGCCATAGAGGACAATTCCCAGCCGTACAAAATCATATCGCAGCTGCGGGTAATTTAAAAAGCCATAGCTGTTTTGCAGATGATAGACAAGACCCGGCTCTCTTGTCTTGGCACGGCTCTCCTCCAGCCATTTTTTCAGACCGTCAAAACGGCGGATCTGATCTGCCGTATATTCCACATTGTCCGGCTGCCGACTGTCTGCCACGCTCATATGGCTGAATATGCCTTCGATCTGAATGCCGGGCAGCCGCAGAACCCTCTGCACGGCCCGAATATCGCCGGCATCAATTCCCAGACGATGCATTCCCGTATCCACGGCCAGATGGGCCCGCAGTACCCCCTTCTCACAGCCGTACCGGCTCATTTTGGCCGCATATTCCTCATCCACCACCGCCTGAATCAGATCATAGCTGCGCACCTCTTCCCATTGGGCAGGGTCCGTATAGCCCAGGACCAGGATCTGACCGGAGATTCCGCCGCGGCGAAGCTCTGCTCCCTCATCCGCCGTTGCCACGGCAAAATCCGTAATGCCCAGTTTTTCCAAAAACAGGCCGACCGGCACGGCTCCGTGACCGTAGGCATCGGCCTTTAACACCGCCATAATCCGACTGCCCTCCGACAAAAGCTGACGAAACTGAGCGACATTTGTCGCCAGAGCATCCATGCTCACTTCAATCCACGCACGTTTTCCCTGTGCCATCTCTGTCCCGTTCCTCCTCTCCTGCGCCCTCATCACTGCCCAAGCATCATCGTCCCGGACCTTTCCAATATTTTCACTTTCCATAGTCTGCTCCTCAGACGTTTTTTCTTCATAAACAGGCGAAAAAAACGATTTGCTGCCATCCCCCGTTCTGTCCGCATCCGGGGCGAGTTCCCCGGCAGTTTCCAGATCGTCCGCAGCAAAATTGTCTTCGCGCAAACCCTCTCCGCCCGGATCTTTCATATCGGAATCGCCGTGATCCGTGTTTTCTTCCGT
This sequence comes from uncultured Lachnospiraceae bacterium, assembly GCA_944380185.1. GTDB lineage: Bacteria > Bacillota > Clostridia > Lachnospirales > Lachnospiraceae > RGIG7193. The sequence goes on along the minus strand of CALWGV010000079.1, from coordinate 53,908 downwards.
CGCTTTTTTTCGGCCAAGCTCCCGATTTTGGTATAGGCTGCGCCGAACCGCCGCTGCCTGCCGTCTCTGCGACCAGAGTCTGGTAAACAGAGCCAGAAGATAAGCGGTCACCGCAGAGGCAAGGGCAACACAGATATAGTGGACCAGATTGTTGTCCACCAGGATGTCCGTCGTCCGTGTGACCCGAGCAAAAGCCCGCACTACCACGATAAAGAAGGGATGCAGCAGATAGATCCACAGGGAAACGCTGCGAAACAGGGGTCTTTCTCTTGCAGGAAGACGAATCAGCGAGCCAAACAGGAAAGTCATCGTCACCGGCAGCAGCAGATACATGCTGTCATGATGAGGCCATCCAGCCAAATGGACATACAGCCCCTCCGCCGTCATAGCCGCCAGGCTGAACGCAAGGCCCAGCCCCCAGAACAGAAAATCCTTCGGCGGAGCAAATCGGCGCCTCTCCTTTTCATTTTGCTGGCTGCTCTCCCCGAACCAGGCTCCCATCATCAGAAATATCGGCGCCAGGAAAAGGCCGTTTCGCGTATTCTCCGTCACCGCAAACATACCGTCATAAAAAGCCTTCAGCACCGGAATCTGCGCAGCCAGCCCATAATAGCTGTCTCCCATCAGCCCGATGATATACAAAAAAGCAGACACGGCCAGAGCACCGCGGGTGCCCAAAAGCCGTTTCAGCCCCCAGCACAGAAGAAGCCCCGTAAGCAAAGCCGGCAGATACCACAGATGATAAAAGGTGCCCTGGATCAGCAGTTCTTCCAATACGGCAGGCACAGTCAGTCCGGACAGATTGCCCGCATACCAGTTGATCGGCAGATAGATCACTATGGCAAGCAGATACCATTTGAGATTTTTAACCAGGGAGCGTCTGATCTTATCCCCTCTGCTCCCCGCCAGGACAAAATAGCCTGTCACCATAAAGAAAAAAGGTACGGCTACTCTTCCCACGATGCGGGTCAGCGTCAGATCCCCCCACAGACTCAGGTCCTCCAGGGGCGATATATGAATCGCTGTCACCAGAAAAGCTGCAATGAGTCGAAACCAATCCAAAGCTCCCATCAGCGTCTCCTCCAGACCGTTATGATAAAGCCCTCCCGGTTATCTCCCGACACCTGATATGGGCAATTCTCCGGCACAGCGATCTCTGTCCCGTTTTCTCCGCCATGTATGTAGCGAATCTCCGCCAAATTTTCTCCTTCCGCCCAAGTAAGGCCATCGGCGCAGTTTTCCAGATATTCCAGATATTCCTCCAGAACCATCCCCTTTTCCGCCATAATGGAGGCATGGGGACACCCCACATAGCGGAAGTGCCAGGGTTCATAAGCAATCCCCATCACCGCCTCCCGTCCTTTCGGATAGCGGAGCACAAAACCATAACGGGCTGCTTCTTTTTTAAAAAGACCGCAGATCCCGTCGTCCGGAAAAGAGGGGCGGATAAAATCCAGCTCCGCTCCTCCCTCGCCCAGATCGATAGCCAGACCGGTCTGATGCTCGCTGCGGTCGGGAAGAGCCACATACTTTTTCGTAAATTCCGGGCCATTTTCTTCCAGGCTGTCCCGGTAGATTTTTTCCTGTTCTTCGCGGCTGCGATAACCGCTGACCGGTACGATTTTTCCCTCGGCCCCCAGATCACGCATCGCCCTTTGGAGAGCCAGAGCCGCCGGGCGGGCCAGAAGGACCTCCGGCCAGGCAGGATCTGCCGCCATCAGCTGCGTCTCCAGATCTCCCCGCCTGACCAGGGCCGTACCGTGCAGGGGATAGCTGCGATTGACCAGGATCAGATCGCCGTGGTGACGGTCCTCCGCTGACAAAGTGAGCACGGTCATTCTTCCCCCGCCCCCTCTTTAATCAGACGATCCACCACCTCTGCAAAGGATATCCCAGCCGCCTTCATCATGCTGGGGAAACGGCTGTGTGAAGTAAAGCCGGGAATGGTATTAACTTCATTGAACACAATCCTCTCCTCGGGAGTAAGAAACATATCCACCCTGGCAAAGCCGCGGCAGCCCAGAGCCCGGTAGATCACCTTTGCGGTCTCCTTGATGCGGGCAGCCGTCTCCGGCCGAATCCGCGCCGGCACATAGATCCGCGACGTCTTCAGCGTATATTTCTCCGTGTAATCAAAAAATCCGTGGGTCAGCTCGATTTCATCCACCTCGCCCACCGTCAGCTCGTCCTTGCCCATGACAGCACAGCCCACCTCAAAGCCTTCGATCGCTTCCTCGATGATCACTTCGCTGTCGTGCCGGAAGGCTTCACGCACAGCTTCAACCAGATTTCCTTCCTCACTCACCTTGGTCACGCCAAAGGAGGAGCCGGCGCGCACCGGCTTGACAAACACCGGGTAACCGATCCCGGCCGCAGCCTCTTTCCAGCTTTCCTCATCCCCTGCGTTTCCTGCGATCTCGCTGAATACCGCGGATGCGGGCACCGATACGCCTGCCAGAGCCGCCAGCTTATGCGCTCTGTCCTTGTCCATGCACAGGGCGGAGCAAAGCGTGTCACAGCCGATCAGCGGAATGCCGGATAGCTCGATGAGCCCCTGTACCGTACCATCTTCACCGTTTTTCCCGTGCAGCACCGGCAAAACCATATCCAGAGCTGTGATCGTCACCTGGCCGCGGAAAAACTCCATAATGCCGTGAGTCTCCCGATCAGGGGAGATAATCGCCCGAACGCAGTCAGTCTCGTTGCACCAGCGATCCTTTTCTATTTTCTCCACATCACCGTAATAACGATACCAGCGTCCTTCCCTATCGATGCCGATCAGCACCTTTTCATATTCTTCCTCATTTACCGCTGCAATAACCGCGCTGGCAGACTGTAAAGATATCTCATATTCTGTCGACTTTCCTCCGAATATAATGCCCAATTTTTTTCTCATCATAATCTACCCCTGCAGCCATCGCTGGCCGCTCCTTTCTTTCTATTGCCTACAGCAGGCCCGAAAACATTGTGGCTTTTCCATCACTTTTCCCACGGTATCAGTTTAACAGACCCGAAAGAAGCGTTTCTTTAAATCCATTTATTGTTTTCTAAACGGAATCTTATAATTTTATTAAGATCCCATACACAAAATCTTTTGATTCGGACTGCCGCACCGTTTTTCTTGGTCTATCTTACTCCAATTTTATATAAAAAGCAAATAGAAAAAGGGTCTGCCGCGTTAAATTTCACGGCAAACCCTCCATCCATTTTATGACATCTGGTTTCGTTTCCCTATACGTTTTGAACGGTGTTCGAATCTATTCTGCTGTTACGCCTTTTTCTTGGCTTCTTTCCCATCCAGCTTGCCCATGATATAAGGCATTACCTCTCCCGGCTCCATACCCAGCACCACCGCAAATTCATCGCAGAGCATTTTTTCTGCTTCCTTGAACATTCTCTCATCCGCCATATGCGGCTTGCGTCCCATGCTCAGCACCTTTTTTCTGTGTGTATAGAGCGACTTGGTCATCCCGATCAAGGCCCGGCGATCACCGCTGCGCAATGTATTTTTGAAATGCTCCTGACGGGCCTTTTCATCAGAAATCCATGAGCTCTCCGCAGCCGGCATCGAAGTGATCAGCTCCTCAATCTCCTCCGCCGACAGCAGCTTTCTCATTTTTGCCTTCAGCGCTTCATTGTCCACCGGCACATAGAGAGTCGTCCTGCTGTCATAAACCGGAACAAGAACATAATACTCCCGCTCGCCTGCATCCCCGAACTTCTTTGTACACATATCCGTCACTGTGCACGCGCCGACAGCTCCGTACAACACCTTCTCACCGATTTTCAGCATGGCATACTCCTTTCCGTCCATAATCACGAGCGTCAGCTCCCGTCTCTGACGAACTCTGACGTCTTTTATTTGTTCGTACCCTTATTAGTTATAATAATAGTATACCATTTTTTAGCCAAATAATCACATGGGTATTTTTCACAAAGTTTCTGCGTGACACCGGTGATCAATATGCCCTCACCCCGCCGGCATCTAACGATACACAGCCACAAGGGCATAGAGGCGCCCTTTCCGCGTCTCTCCTGCAATCCCCCTGTAGACAAAACGGCCGAAGCCGCGAACGCTTATGATACTTCCCTCTCTGGGCTGAACGCTGTTATTCTCGGTCAGTCTTCCGTCTATAAAAACCCTGCCTCCCCGGAAAAGCTCCATGCTCTGACTGCGGGACAGGCGGTAAACCGCCGCCACAACGGCATCCAACCGCTCAGACGCCACATTTACCCTTTCCTCCTCAAGCCTGGGAAGAGCAGTCGCCGGCACCTTGTCCGCCTGTTCGCAGATCACGGCGGTATGCCTGACCCGGTCAAGATTCGTACAGATGTAGGAAGCCATATTCTCCTGGCAATATACATAGGCATCCTGATCCGTCACAAAAATATCTCCCAGCACGCTTCGCTCTATCCCCAGTCCGATCAAAGTGCCCAGATAATCCCGATGGTTTAACTTCTCCGCAAATTTGGGCGCTGACGGCCGGATGTGAAGGCAGGCGATGGGAAATGGCTCCTCATAGCCCAGCACTTCTTCGCTGCCAAAACGAATCATCTGCCGCTCACAAACTTCGCTCCCTCCAAAAGCAGTAAAGGAGACATAGGAAAATCGGGGAACCGTCTCATAAAACAAGGTCTGCTCCAGCAATCCCAGAAATCCGGTAAAACAATATACATTCTGTCGATAAGATTTCTCCGCCAACTCGGCAAATCGCTTTTTCAGCCGCTCTTCTTCCTCTTTTGCCATCTCCTTCTCCTCTCTGCGGACAATTTCCTTTGTTATGTGTCCCAGTTATCCTGTGTCCCGTTTGTTATGCATCATATACTATCTTATACCCCGTCTATTATAGAAGGCGGGCAGAACCTTGTAAAGGCAAAGCTTCCCCCGGATACAAAAATACCCCGGACTCCACGGCGCTTGTCCCAAAAGACAAACCGTACGCCGCAGCTTCCGGGGTATTGCTTATTTCAACCGGCAGACCGGATTTTTTCAGCTCTCGATGGAGATATATTTGCTCTGCTCTACCTGTCTTCTGTCCTTCTTCGGGATGCTCAGACGAAGAATACCATTCTCATATCTAGCCCTGATCTCATCCTGTCTCACCTCTTCGCCTACGTAGAAACTCCTGGAGCAGCTGCCCACATAGCGCTCTCTGCGCAGATAAGAACCCTTATTCTCATTATCCCTGTCCACCGTCTTGGCAGCGCTGACCATCAGATAGCCCTTCTCCAGCTTGATCCTGATCTCCTCCTTCTTAAATCCCGGCAGATCCATATCCAGCTCATAGCTTCCCTCCAGCTCACGGATATCGGTTCTCATCAGATTCTTCTCATTTTTGGCCGGAGCTGTATTCTTTCTATTATTATCCGTATTAGCGGTATAATGCTCCCTCTCCCAGGGAAAATCCATCAGCTCATCAAACAAACTCTCACCAAAAAAACCGGGCATCAACATAATCATTACCTCCATTTATTTCTTGCAGCCAAGGAGCAGGGATAATCTCGTCTTCCGTGTTCTCATTTCCCGATCCCTGTCGCTTTCTTTTTCGTTCTGATTATGTTATAGCACTTGTTGTTAGCACTGTCAATAGGTGAGTGCTAATTTGTCTGTGAACAATTTGTGACGCTCTTTTTCTTACTCTTCTTTGTCTTTTTGTGTCCCCGCTTTTTTGTAGCGAAGATAAAGAATACCCGCAATGCAGATAAGAGCCAGCACATCGATCAGAAAGAACCCAGTGAGCGCCGCCAGATGAATAAATATGACGACCAGCAGTCCTGCGATACACATCAACAATTGCTTTATCTCTTTTTTATCGTCATCCCTCATCTCTAATGCTTCCTCCCTGCCATTGTTCCGCATCTTTCTGCTTTTCGTTTCCTTATGTGACCGTGTTAAATACGAAAAAGCCACACATATTATAGACAAAGTGCATCACCGAAAGTCTGCCCGAAATCCATCTTCAGCAAAATCAGACTGGCCGCCAGAGTGAATATCTGATAGAAGATAATGAAACCATATTTAACTTGCGTTTATCCCGCTTTACCTCAGATTCTCAGATTCATCTCAGCTCCTAGGCCCTTCCCGATTCCTCCACGGTCCGCCGCAGAAAATCCTTCTGTCTGCGCAGGCGGGCAAAATCCGCAAGTCTCCACATCCAGTCCGGTTCCCCCACCGTCCCCGGCGTGTTGATCCGGCCCTCTGCCCCCAAGCTGAGCACATCTGCGACGGGAACAATGGCAAGATCTGCCGGACGTTCCATCGCATAAGCCGCAAAGGCATGGGCGATATGTCTGGTGGAAATCCCCTGGCTGCGCAGAGTGCGGCGGCATCTCTCCTGCTCTTCCCGGCTCTTTGCCTGGAACCACTGCAGTATCGTCTCGTTGTCGTGGGTGCCTGTATAGGCAACCATGTTGGCAGAGTCCACTGTGTCCCCTCTGTCCGGATCAAAATTAAACTGTACCACGTCCATACCCGGCAGCCCATAGTGATCGCGCAGAACATAGACCTCGGGCCTCATGTCGCCCAGATCCTCTGCCACAATATTGAGGTCGGGGCATTTTTCATAGAGCCGGTCAAAAAAGTCATAGCCCGGAGCCTCCATCCACTCTCCCTCAATAGCCGTCTCGCAGGAGGCCGGTATTTTCCAGTAGGTGTCAAAGGCTCGGAAATGATCGATCCGTATGATATCAAAAAGCCGGGCCGTATAGCCGATCCGGTCGACCCAGAAGGAAAAGTCCTCCTCAGCCAGCCTCTCCCAATCGTAGATCGGATTGCCCCAGCGCTGACCTGTCGCGCTGAAATAGTCCGGCGGCACTCCCGCCACGAAAGAGGGCTGGCCATCCGCCCCCAGCAGGAATTTATCCCGGTTGGTCCACACATCCAGGGAATCCAGCCCCACATAGAAGGGAATGTCACCCATGATCTCGATGCCTTTGCCGTTGGCATAGGCCTTTAACTCCATCCACTGCCGATAGAAGGTATACTGGACAAACATCTCATAGCGGATATCGTCCAGCCACACCGTCTCGTCAAAATCTGACCCCTGCGGCCACTCCTTCTGCGGCTCAGGCCAGTCCGTCCAGCACTGCATATGATTGTGCTTCTTGAAGGTAAGAAAAACCGCATAGGGATAAACCCAGTCCATCTGAATAAATTTTTCGTAGTCCTGATCCGGAGTAAAGCAGGAAAAAGCTCTGCGCAGAAGCAGTCCCTTCTCCCTGCGGATCCCGTCATAGTCAATAGCTGCAGCTTTAGACAGCCTGCGAGGCAGGGTTTCCTCCGGCAAAAGCCCCCTAGCCTTCAGATCCGCCAGATCGATATACAGCTCATCGCCCGCCATGGACGAATAGGGCTGATAGGGGGAATTGCCGAATCCCAGCGGATTTAACGGGAGGATCTGCCAGACCTTCATCCCGCACTCCGTCAAAAAATCCACGAATTCATAGCTGTATCTGCCAAAGTCCCCTATCCCCCAGGGCGACGGCAGAGCCGCCACCGGCATCAGTATTCCTGCTCTTCTCACGTTTAACTCCCCCTTAATACGCCACCCATCTGTGATAGAATACGTGGTTGCCTATAATATAATACGGAATTCCATTGGCCTCCAGGTTTTCCAGCAGCTGCGGCACCGGCTTATATGTGCGGAAAAACAGGCTCTCGCCCACATTGCTGGTCCCGTTAATCACCTCGGCAGCCGCGCGGCGGCAGGAATCGGTAATCTTTCCCTGCACGTCAGGATCCGCCTCCATAGCCAGGATCGTCGCCAGTCTTCCGCTCTTTACCGGTGAAAACTGGTTGGGCTGATAGACGACGCCGGTGATCGTGTTGGGAAACTGATTGCTTCGCACCCGGTTCATGATAACATAGCCCACGGCCAGCTGTCCCTCATAGCTCTCACCGCCTGCCTCACAGTAGATGATGGCCGCTAAGAGCAGCATTTCATCGTCGGTGGCCGTGACGTCCATACCATTGTCAATGCCGGAGTCTCCCTCGGTAATGTTGCCTCCGGTATTGTTGGCCTCCTCCTCGGCCTGTCTTTTGGCCTCCTCTTCCTCCTGACGCTCCTTCTCCGCCAACAGCTCCTCATAGTACTGCTGCTTGGCCGCAATCTCCTCTTCATAAGAGTTGATGGTATCCGAAGAAGACACCAGCTCATCCACATACCGCTGCAGCTCGGCCGCGGAAGAATTCTGCTGAGCAGCCACACGGGACTGCCTGTCTTCCAGAGTTTCATTCAGCTTGTCAAGCTCGTCTTTCTCCTGCTGCAGGTCATCGCGATCCTGCTGCAGGCTCTCCCTCTCCTCGTTCAGGCGCGCTTCCTCTTCCTCCAGTTTCGCCTCCTGCTCATCCAGAGCCTGCTTGGTTTCCTTATATTCCTGCAGGAGCTGATCATCGTAACGGACCATCTCCTCTATGTACTCTGCCCGGTTCAGCAGAGAAACCAAACTGTCGGAGCTGAGCAAAAGTTCAAAAAGCTGCACCGACGAAGAGTTCTCATACATAAACTGAATACGAAGCTTCATGGCCTCATACTGCTCATCCAGATCCGTCTGCGTCTTCTCGATCTCACTTCTCGTGTTCTCAATGGACGCCTCGATCTCTGTAATCTCCGCCTCTTTGTCCGCGATAGCCTTTTCGCTCTCTGTAATCTGGGCTTCCTTGGCCTCGATATCCGCCTGCACTTGCGTAATCTGATCTGCCAGGCTCGCATACTGGCTGTTCAGATTATCCAGATAACTCTCCACCTCGGATTTATTCTGTTCCAGACTGCTGTGGTTTTCCTTGGCTTCGTTCAGATTCTGTTCCAGCTCATTTATCTCATCGTCCACCCGGTCTATCTCGTCATTTACCTCATCCAGAGGGCTCCTGGTAGATTCTGCAGTGCTCCCCTGCCCTGTTGCCTCCGCGCCGGTCGTATCCATCTCTGTGGCCCCGGCATGCAGCACACTCCCGGCCAGAAGCGCACAGCACAGAGCCAGCGGCATAAGTCTCCGTCTCCATTTTTTCTTCATTGATTATCTCCTGTATTTTATCTGCGTTATCCCTGGAACAGCATCAAACCTTCAGCGCGCTGCATCCATTCAGTCTTATTCCTATTTTTCTATTCTAAAATAAGAAATTTTCGGTGTCAATGGGGATATCTGTACAGACGCCAAAAAATAAAGGCAACCGTTTTTTCAAAATTTATCGAAGATCCAGGCAGAGAAAACGACAAAAGGAAGGGCGAAAGGAAGGTCCCAGGAATCCGATTCATCACTTTTACATAAAATATTCATGACAAGCAAAGCAGGAGGATCTCACACACCTATGCGTCTTTCACCCATACAGAAGGCTGTTCTGGCAGAATTTTTGCTGCTCATGGCTGCCGGCCTGATTTTTGCCTGGCAAAACGCTGACGCAAAAACGCAGGAAGCCTCCATCGGCATAAATATGAACTATGAACTCCTGGAGACAAAGGAGGGAGCAGATGAACCATCACCCGAAGAAACAATAGCTCCCCAAGAAGAGAAAAAAGATTTCATCCGATGGGTGGATTTCAACGTGTCCTGCGCAGCTCTGGAGGACGCCTGCGCCTGCGATATAGAAACCCACGGCACAGCGGCCGAGCTTCATTGGGTGGAATTGCTGGCCGTGCTGGCCTGCCATAATGGGGGAGATTTCTCGGCCTACCGCAGCTCTGACCTGGACAGCCTCACCGAAGTCCTTTTGTCAGGCGAGGAGACCATTGAATCCCTCACAGAAAATCTCGATTATTATGACTACTACCGGGAAGCCTACGGCGCCATTCTGGATGGAATGCTGGGAGAATATCAGATGCAGACAGGGACCGATCCCGTCACCGGCGAACCCATATGGGAATCGCGCTACGGGCTGAAAGCCTTCCTCCCCATCGCCAAAAACTTTCCCTACACCGACTATGATGACTTCGGCGTCTCCCGCTCCTACGGATACACCCGCAGCCATCTGGGCCACGACATGATAGGGCAGGTCGGCAGCCCCATTATCGCCGTCGAATCCGGCTATGTGGAGGCAATGGGATGGAATCAGTACGGAGGCTGGCGGCTGGGCATACGCAGCTTTGACGGCAAACGCTATTATTACTATGCCCATCTGCGGCAGAACTACCCCTATCAGGATGGCCTGCAGGTAGGAAGCACAGTCACCGCCGGAGATGTCATCGGCTATCTGGGACGCACTGGCTACAGCACCACAGAAAATACCAACAACATCGACACGCCTCACCTTCACTTCGGCATACAGCTGATCTTTGATGAATCGCAGAAAGAAGGGAATGGAGAGATCTGGATCGACTGCTACGAGCTGATCCGTTTTTTAAGCCGCAATCGCAGCGAAACAGTACGGGATGACGCCACCAAACAATGGCACCGCATCAGCCAGATGACTGATCCTGCCGTTCAGGAATGGCTGAGAGAAAATCAATGATCCGGGCATCCAGAGCTCTGGCCTCCTCGGGATAATGGGAAGCAAAAAGCAGAGTCCGCCCCTGCCGCTTTTGCTCCACCACCCTTATGGCCGCCTCCCTGGTCTTCTCATCCAGACCTTCAAAGGGCTCATCAAACAGCAGAAAATTTCCGGCGGAGAGCAAAGCCCGCATCAGCGCTACACGGCGGCGCATGCCGCCGCTGTACTCCGACACAGGCTGGTTCAGACTGTCCGCAGGCAGCAGCTGCAAGAGCTCTCGCCTTGCCGTCTCCTCGGACAGTTCCGGCCTCACCAGACGAACATTTTTCACCGCGCCCAATCCCATGCACAGCCGGTCCTCCTGAAATACCGGGGCAAAGCGGACCTTTTCGAATCCGATCAGCCGTCCCTCGTCTGCCCTCTCCAATCCCATCAGGATGCGGAAAAGTGTTGTCTTACCCATTCCGGAGGGGGCCATCAGGCAGTATACGCCGCCCTCCTTCAGACACAGATTCAAATGACAAAAAATCTGTTTCTCTCCATAGCTCTTGCCCAGATTCTCCGTCCGATATTCCATAGCTACCTCCGCTCACTTGTTCATGCGTTTTTATCACAGCCCCGTTACGGCCTCTCCCTGGCTGCCGCTTTCAGCAGCAAAAGCACTGCCTTCTCAAAAAGAAAGCTGAGCGCAATGATCACTGCCGTCCAGGCAAAAAGCTCGTCCGTGGTAAAAAACACCTTGGCCATGTAGAGATTCTCTCCGATGGAATACTCGGGCGTGCCGATCACCTCAGCGGCAATGCCCGATTTCCAGCTCATCCCTAAGGCTACCTGGCAAGCGCTGACCAGATAGGGCGCCAGGGCAGGCCGGTAAATATGAAGAATCCTGTCCAAACATTTTACCCTGTACACCCGGCTCATTTCCAACAGCTGCCGGTCCGCAGACTGCAGTCCTGCCGCGGTGTTGAGATAGATAATCGGAAAGACCACCAGGAAGGAGATAATCAAAGACAGATTGTCCGCCCCCGCCCAGATCAGCGCCAGGATCACGAAGGAAGCCACCGGAATCGTTTTCATCAATGTGACCACCGGGGACAGAATCTCCCCAAAAAAAGGCCAAAAATAAGCCAGGCTGCCGCAGAAAAGTCCCCCGCAGAAGGCCATGGCAAAGCCAAAGCCGATCCGGGCCAGGGAGGAGAGCACAGCGTGCCAAAAGGCTCCCGTTCCCGACAGTCTAAGTATGGCGGCAAGGGTCTCCCAGGGGCCCACCAGGAAAATGGGGCGCCCCACCCACAGCGATGCGCCCTGCCACAGCACAAGCCAGAACAGGAGGATGGCCGCCTTTTTCACCAGCCGGACACGCCTGCTCTCCATCGTTTCACCTCCCTGATTGATTATGACAAAATCTGATCTCGATCACTGTCACGGCAGATAGTAAAAATCATCCCCCGGCAGGGCGCCCCCCACCGACTCGGCGTTCTGGCCGTAGAGCACTTCCAGATAGCCGGACAGAGCCGTCTGCATTTCTTCTCCGGTCAGACAGGTGATATTGCAGTAAGGGATGGCCTGCGCCGCAATGGCCGCCTGCGGCACGATCCCCAGCTGCGCCACCAGCTCCGCAGCCGCCTCCGTATTTTCATTGGTATAAGCCGCCGACTCCCTATGCTCCTCGATAAACGCCTGGACAGCGGCCTCGTTTTCCTCCAGGAATGTCCGATTGACCACCGTAACCCCCGTTACCAGAGAGCTGTCCTCGCTGACCTTGTCCCACTCCTCCGTGAGATCCAGGGCGATGCGCAGACTGTCATTCTGCATCAGGGCCGTCGTCACTGCAGGCTGCGGCAGCAGTCCCACTGCATCCGGCTCCTCTGCCAGTGCGGAGATCACTTCGGCGGCTTCCGCCTTATACTGCAGATCCACATCCTCCGTGCTCAGGCCATTTTGCGCCAGAACATACTGCAGGGCATAATCCGGCGTGGTACCCCGCCCCGGCAGATAGATGGTGCGGCCTTCCAGATCCGCTGCGGACTGGATGCTGTCCCCGCTTTCCAGCAGATATAAAACGCCCAGCGTATTGACATCCAGCACCACAGCTTCGCCATCGGTACGATTGTACAGGACGCTGGCCACATTGGCCGGAATCAATACGATGTCCAGATCTCCCCGCAGAAAAGAGGCGTTGATCTCATCAGCTGCCGCCGCCATCGTAAATTCATAGGTGTTGGCTGCCTCCCCGTTCTCATTCTTCTCCATCAGAGACACCAATCCCATGGAAGTAGGCCCGCTGAGAGAGCCCACGCGGATCACTGTACCGGTCTGGCCATCTGTCGTCTGGCCTTGTTCTGCCTCCTGCGTTGTCTCCGGCTGACTTTCCTTAGCCATTGTCTCGTCGGCTGTCGCAGCGGACTCGGCCGCATCCTCTGTCCGGGCGGCTGTGGTCTCCGTCTGCGAAGCACAGCCTGCCAAGGACAGGATCATACACAGTCCCAGAATCAGTACCAACAATTTTCTTTTCATTGTCTATCCTCCTCGTTCTCTTTTCTGAAGTCACAGCTTGGAATACACAGTCTTGGTACTGATCCCCGGGAGCATTCCCAGTCGGCCGGAAAGAGCGCTGATGATTTCGGCCGGTCCATCGATCACCACACTGATGATGGAAACCTGCCTCTCCCGATATGGAATGCCCATCCGTCCGATAATATAGTGTCCATACTCATGCAGCAGCCTGTTAAGCTGCTCCACCGAATCCGTGTCTTCCACGATAATACCGATCAGCGCTACTCTCGTATTCATCCCGCTTCTCCTTTTTTGTTGTACAAGCGCCGCAACTGCAGGCGCATCGCGGGATCGACGGCTGGTCAGCCTGCCCGCATTTCCTGCCGGCATCACAGACAAAAAGCCTGGCGGCGGCCAGGCTGTAAACAGACAGAGCAAACCAAAGCGCCATAAGAATCTCTCCTCAGCCGCTTAGCCACCTCTGTTCTATTTTCTTTTCCCATGATTGAAATGCCGCCTTAGCCCTCCGGGAGCAGCCCCATCGGGATCAGTACCTTTTTTCAAGCACCTATACCATATCACAAACCTTGACTGAATACAAGAGCTTTATCCGTCATCTCATCCCTGCTGCAGCCGTTTTTTCACAGCATGCTCTGGCCGTTGATCATCAGGCGGAAAGCCAGCCCCAGCTTTGCAGCAGCCTTGCGGCAGAGGATCATTCGTCCCATGAAAATCTCGAAATAATCCATCACCGAGCAGATTGTCGTATCTATAGAAAGGGTCAGCGTGATTTCTGTCTTCTCCTCATTGATCCGGGTGGAGGACTCCTTCACCGAATAGTTGACGCGGTCATGGATATCAAAGTCCGTGATTGCCTGGTTGCGCACCCGGCTCTGGCGTACATCGGTCTTATCCGCCAGGATCAGCGCCGCCGCGATGGGATTGACCGCCTGGGCCGTCCCCTCGTCATGGTTGCCGATGGCCGTAATGATCGTAGCCGTGTCCTCCGCATCCGCCCCCAGACGGTCCAGGATACGGAAAGCCATGACGGCTCCGCTCTGCGCATGGTCTATTCTGTTGATCACATTTCCAATGTCATGAAGATACCCGGCGATCTGGGCCAGCTCAGCCTCCCGCTCCGAATATCCCATGGTCAGCAGGATGTACTTCGCCGTCTCCGCCACCTTATTGACATGGGCGAAGCTGTGCTCCGTATATCCCAGAGCAATCAGCGATTCGTCCGCTTTGCGGATATAGGTCTTAATCTCCTCGTTTTTTTTGATTTCTTCAAAGGTAATCATTTCTTTTTTTCCTCCCAAATATCTGTATCCGCGAAAACTGTTCGGCCTTTTACGCCGAACCTTTACAACACGGTTTTATAATAGAAATTCCGCCAGAATGCGGTTGCTCACATCAATGCCTCTGTGGCTTAAACGATATCCGCCATCCGTTTTCCGCAAAAACCCCTCCTGTGTCAGACGGGCGAGAGTGCCGCCATAGACACTCTCCAGACTTTGGCCGAATCGGTGCAGAAAATCCTCCTCGCGGATACCGGCTGTCAGACGCAGGCCCAGAAACATAAACTCCTCCATGGCCTCGTTCCTGCCGACGGTCTCCTCCGTCTCCAGAATTTTGCAGAGGCCCTCTTTTCTGTCTGCGTTTTCCGCCGACAATGCCGTCAGATATCGCTTCATATCCGCCGTGTTGGAAAAGCGCTTTTCCCCGTACAGGGAGGACGCCCCCAGGCCCAGACCCAGATAAGGCGTGCGAATCCAATAGCCGATATTATGCCGGCACTCCCTGCCGGGCTTTGCATAATTGCTGATTTCGTAACGCCGATAACCGGCATGCCCCAGGATTTCCTCCGTCATTGCATACATCCGGCGATCTTCATCCTCATCCGGCAAAAGTTCAGGGTGATCCCTGTACTTCCGGTAAAAGGGAGTGCCCTCCTCCACAATCAAACTGTATGCCGAAATGTGCTCCGGCAAAAGTTCTGTGACCAGACGAAGGGTCCGCCCATAGGACTCCGCCGTTTGTCCCGGCAGCGAAGACATCAAATCGATATTGATGTTATCAAAACCCGCCTCCCTGGCCAGACGGTAGCTGACCAGGAAATCCGCCCAGCTGTGAATCCGCCCCAGCCGCGCAAGCTCTTCGTCGTCAGCCGACTGAAGACCAATGCTGAGGCGATTGATTCCCGCTTGTCCGTAAGCGAAAAGCTTCTCCTGCGTCAATGTCCCTGGATTGGCCTCCATCGACACCTCTGCACCGTCATCGATTTGAAAGCACTCCCTCACCGTTCGCATCACCCGGCAGATTGCCTCCGGTTCGACGACCGTAGGCGTTCCTCCGCCAATATAGACAGAGGACACCGTCTGCGCCCTCCCCTCCCCGCGCACTGCCTCGCCCCTCCAGCGGATCTCCTGTATCAAAGCATCAATATACTTTTTTTGGACGGTCACGGATGCAGATCCCGATAAAAAATCACAATATAAGCATTTTTGCACGCAGAAAGGAATGTGAATGTATAGCTCCATTACCGATACGGCTCCTGTCTTCTCTCCCGCCTGCTCCTCCTGCCGCAGGGCGGGGAGAGGCTGATCCTCTTCATCATATTATCTTTCGCGGTATTTTACAATATTTTTTCGGTAAAAGGAAAGAAAAAACTACACAAAATAAAAGTTAAAAATCTCGACATAAAAACAGCGTAAACCAAATGTGAAATTATTGTTAAATTGTTGACACGCAGAGGCGAGAGCGTTATAATGATAACGATTTGAAATACAGCCTGTCTTACAGGCCCTGATTACAGGAGGATTAGTAACCATGATGAGATTTACTTTGCCCAGAGACATGTACTATGGGAAGGGCGCACTGGAAGATTTGAAAAATTTGTCCGGCAAAAGAGCCATCGTCGTCTCCGGCGGCAGCTCCATGCGCAAGGGCGGATTCCTCGACAAAGTAGAAGGCTACCTGAAGGAAGCCGGCATGGAGGTCCGCTTCTTCGAGGGAGTGGAGCCCGATCCCTCCGTAGAGACTGTGATGAAAGGCGCCGCAGCCATGACCGAATTCCAGCCCGACTGGATCGTCGCCATCGGCGGAGGGTCACCCATCGATGCCGCCAAGGCTATGTGGGCATTTTATGAGCATCCTGAGACCACCTTTGAGGATCTGATTGTTCCCTTCAATTTCCCGAAGCTGAGAACCAAGGCTCATTTCTGTGCGATTCCTTCTACTTCCGGCACGGCTACCGAGGTGACGGCTTTCTCCGTTATCACGGATTACGCCAAGGGAATCAAGTATCCGCTGGCTGACTTTGAGATCACTCCCGATGTTGCCATCCTCGACCCCGATCTGGTTGCCTCTCTGCCTGTAAAGCAGGTCGCCTACACCGGTATGGACGCCCTGACTCATGCCATCGAAGCTTATGTGTCCACGATGCATACGCCTTTCACCGATCCTCTGGCTATCAAGGCAATCGAGATGGTAGTGGATTATCTGCCTGCCTCCTACAATGGCAACATGGATGCCAGAGAGCAGATGCACTATGCCCAGTGCCTGGCCGGACAGGCTTTCTCCAACGCCCTTTTGGGTATCGTACACTCCATGGCGCACAAGACCGGCGCTGCCTTCTCCACGGGACATATCCCTCACGGCTGTGCCAACGCCATCTATCTGCCTTATGTAATCAAATACAATGCCCATGAGCCCGAAGCCAAGCGCCGCTATGCGGATATTGCCAGACGCATCGGCATCGGCGGAACTTCCGAAGAGTCTCAGGTCAATGCGCTGTGCGACCTGATCAAATCCTACAACGTCAAGCTGAATATTCCCAGTACGCTGAAAGAATTCGGCATTGACGAGGCAGAGTTCAAAGAGAAGGTAGCCGAGATCGCTGTCAACACCGTGGGCGATGCCTGCACCGGTTCCAATCCCAGAACCATCACGCCTGAGCAGATGGAAAGACTTCTCACCTGCACCTACTACGGCACGGAGGTAGATTTCTAAGCTTCAGTTTAATCCGCAGCAAAAGTCAAAAAGGACACTTAAATACAAAGGGGCTGACGTGAAAAACGCCAGCCTCCTTATATTTCTACTTTTCATCATCAGTAAACATTTTTTTCAGATACTTTGTCGGAACGCATTTCGTCAGCCATACGCCATCGACTTCCAGCATATTTCCCGCGCCAAAGGTTACACTAGATACGAGAAAGCAAGCCGCTGACCAATATGCAGAAAGGAAGATGAAAAACACTGTATGGCAAAACCAGAAAAGTCCGATAAAAAGACACCCCGGAAATTTCCCCGGGAATATGAGTATCCCAATATCCCTGAAAAATATACGCAGGAGTTTGTTGCGGTAGACCGCATCGAATTGGTTGATTCCGTACGGCAAAATTCAGACTACGATGATGACAACAAAGCCGCCCCGGACAACAATATTTTTTTCGAAGAAAGAAGCAATCCGCTCAGCAGCAAAGGAAATTAAGCAGCGGGAAAAGCGGTAAGAAAAGCAAATGCTAAAATGACCGGAAAAGCAAGCTGTCACATCGTTTGCTTTCCGGTCTTCTGCTCTTTGCCGGCTTTTCTTCTCTCCGTCTTTGACTCAGACGCCAAAGATATCATAGATAGCCTCGGCCAGCCCATTCTCCTCGATACGTCCGCACACATAGTCGGCAGCTGCCTTGGCCGCGTCGCAGCCATTGCCCATGCAGACGCCGAGGCCGGCTCTGGACAGCATCTCCACATCGTTGGTGCTGTCGCCAAAGACGATGCAGTCATCCCAGGTCAGATGCTCTCGCGCCAATACCGCCTCGATCCCCTTTGCCTTGCTGACGTCTTTATTGAATACATCAAACATATGGGGCCAGGGACTGTCCGTCCTCATATCTCCCAGCGTCTCCACAAACCGAATCAGATCCTCGTCGTCATCCACAGCCACCACTGCATTATAGGGGTAAGCATAGGGCGTTCCATTCAGATGACGATCCTGGGAAGGGAGATCCTTGTACACTTCCGTCTTTTCCTTGGTCCTGGCATTGTAATGGGCGGCAATCCTATCATAGCCGTGATATACATAGGTCTGCTCCAGAAAATGGAAAGCCAGCCCCACATCCCTCTCCGCGGCATATCTGCGCAGAGCTTCAAAGGAGGCGGCGCTGATAGGACGATTGCGGATCATGTTGCCCTCCCGGTCCAGCACACAGTTGCCATTGCAGGTTACCTTGTAGGAGGCATCCATCACCTTATCCAATTCTTTCAGATGTACCTGGGGACGGCCGCTGGCCACTGCCATCATGATGCCGCTGTCCTGCAGACGGCGCAGGGCCTCGGCCGCCGGACGGCGGACGAAGCCCTCGCTGGTAATGACTGTGGTTCCATCCACATCAAAAAATGCAATTTTAAAATCCCTGCGAAATTTCATCACTTCAGAGCATCCTTGATCGTATCAATAATATGCTCCTCCGTCAGACCAAAGGCCTGGCAGAGATAATCGTAAGTGCCTACCTGTCCGAATACATCATTTGCACCGATTCTCTTAAGAGGAACACCTGCGCCTTCATCAGCCAGCACTTCAGCCACGCAGCTACCCAGGCCGCCGATGACATTGTGGTTTTCAAAGGTGACCACCAGCTTCTTGCCGGCAGCCTCGCTGCGAATCAGTTCCGCATCGAAAGGCTTCAGGGTGAACATATCCACCACTTCCACGCTGATGCCGTCGGCAGCCAGCTTCTCCGCCGCATTGTATGCCTTGGAGAGCATCTCGCCCATGGAAACCAGCAGCACATCGCTGCCCTCACGGATCACATTTCCCTTGCCGATCTCAAAAGTAGAGCCGGGAGCATACATCGTGGGATTGCCCTTTCTATTGGCACGAATATAATGCACGCCTTTCAGCTTTGCACACTCTCTGATGGTCCAGGAAAGCTGAGCCTCATCGGCGGGAGCAAATACCATAACCTCAGGAATAGAGCGCATCAGGGCAATATCCTCAAAGCTGTTGTGCGTGCCGCCGTTGGCAGCCACGCAGACACCGGGATCGGAGCCATAGATATTGATGGTATTCTTTGCATATGCGCCTTCCAGGAATACCTGGTCCAGCACACGCCTGGTAGCAAAGGGGGCAAAGGTATGGATATAGGGAATATATCCTCTCATGGACATACCGGCAGCAATGCCGACCATATTGGCCTCTGCAATGCCTACCTGCACAAACTGATCGGGATTGGTCTTCTGAATTTTGGTAAATCCGGAAGCGCCGCCCAGATCAGCCTCCAGAGCAACGACCTTCTTATTGTCCTTCATGATCTCCTGAAGGGTTTCTACAAATACTGCTCTTAATTCCTTGCCGGTCCCGGCGGGAGCTAATTTCCACATATCACATACCTCCATTCTCGTCGATAAACGCCTGCAGTTCGGCTATAACAGAGTCGATGGCAGCATCGGACTCAGGGCCAAACTTAGGAGAATGGCTGTCGGAACGATCATAATAGTAAGGGACACCCTGTGCCTTGATCGTATCCATCACAATGCAGACAGCGGAATCCTTCACCGCCTTGGCCTCATCGATGGCATCGGAAAGAGCCTCCTCATCCTGGCCGTTGGCCCTGATGGTATAGAATCCGAACGCTTCCATCTTCTTGGCAATATCAAAAGGATTGATGATCTCCTCCAGAGGGCCATCCAGCTGCTTTTTATTATTATCGATAATCACGATCACTTCATTCAGCTTATTGTGAGCAATAAACTGGAATGCCTCCCAGCACTGTCCCTCATTCAGCTCGCCGTCGCCCACAATCAGATAAACCTTCTGTGAAGACTTGTTCAGGCGAAATGCATATCCGATACCAGCAGCCACCGATGTTCCCTGCCCCAGAGAGCCAGTGGTGGCATCTACACCGGGGGTCTTGGTGCGGTCCGGATGAGACGGCAGCTTTGTGCCGCCCTCATTGAGCGTGTAGAGCATCTCCGGATCAAAGAATCCATGAAGAGCCAGCGTGGAATACCAGGCCGGGCCGGCATGTCCCTTGGACAGAACCACATAGTCCCGGTCCTCCCACTGAGGATTCTTCGGATCATAGTTTAAGTGCTTGTTGTAAAGCACCGACATCAGCTCCACTATAGACATAGCTCCGCCCAGATGTCCGTATCTTCTCCACTTGAGCATTTTCAATGTCTGGATACGGATCGCCGCAGAGCCTTTTTTCAATTTCAATAATTCTGCCTTGTCCATTTCTCTTTCCTTCCTTAAACAGGTACTGAAAACTACAGATTATTCGCCCAGCTCGGCAAACATGGCCGTCAGCTTCTCCTCCAGCTCCTGTGCGGACATAATATTGTGCAGCACAATCTTGTGAGGAAGCTTCTCGACGAAATCAGCCAGATCCCCGCCCACTACAAAGATATCGGCTGCGCCGGGCTGCGCATCGGAGGTCGTGGAATGAACCACCTCAATGCCGGTCTTGCCCATCTTCTTCAACACCTTTTCTACGTTCAGACGGATCATCAGAGAAGAACCGATACCGGAACCGCAGCAGCACATAATCTTGGAAACAGCCATAACAATACAATCTCCTTTCGCTTTTACCTTATCAAATTTAAGGGCGTGCACGAGGGCACGCCCTATGTAGCTTTATTATAGCGGATTCACCGCCTTTTCGCAACTACTTACTCTGCTTTTTTCTTAGGAGCAACAAAGTTGTAGATAATCGGCAGCAGGAAGAATACGATGCAGACGATCAGCAGAGGAGTGCCCTGAAGCAATCTGGAGATATAGCCCAGCACGATACCAACGCCGCAGAAGTCGGCATCGGAGAAGGTGGTGGAGGCATAACCCAGATCGCCCATGATCGGCATGGTAATGACCGGCAGGAAGGTGATCAGCAGGCCATGCAGGAAGGAGCCGATAATGCAGCCCTTCAGGCCGCCGTGGGTGTTGGCGAATACGCCTGCTGTAGCGCCGCAGAAGAAGTGAGGCACTACGCCGGGCAGGATGATCGGCAGGGTGTTGCCGAAAGTAGGATTGATACCCAGCAGGATGAACATACCCACGATGCCGCCCACGAAGGATACCAGGAAGCCGATCAGAACCGCGTTGGGTGCGTAAGGGAACACAACGGGGCAGTCGATGGCGGGCTTGGCGTTGGGAACCAGCTTGTCAGCAATACCCTTGAAGGCCGGAACGATCTCAGCCAGAATCAGACGCACGCCGGACAGGATGATGTAGATGCCGCCAGCGAAATTCATGCCGCAGACCAGAGCGTATACAATCCAGTTGGTATAGCCGCCCAGAGCCGTGGAAGACAGAGCGCCCTCAGCTACGGCCGCAGCATAGTCCGGTCTGGTGGAAGCCACCGCGCAGACAACGATGAAGATCACCATCATGGTGATGGAGATGGCAACGGTGGTATCTCTCATGAAGGACAGCCATTTGGGGAAGTTGATATCCTCGGTGCTCTTGCCCTTGCCCTCTTTCATGGCCTTGCCGCCCACCAGCTTGCCGATCTGCGCGGCAAACCAGTAGCCGATGGTGGAGAAGTGGCCGAAGCCCACATCGTCGGTGCCGGTCAGCTTCTTCATTGTAGGCTGAGCCAGAGCGGGGAAGATCACCATCACCAGGCCCAGAATCAGGGAGCCGCCCAGGATCAGCTGCCAGCCGGAAAGTCCGCCCACAGTCAGCACGATAGCGATCATGCAGGCCATGTACAGGGTGTGATGGCCGGTCAGGAAGATGTAGTTCATCCGGGAGAAACGGGCGATTACGATGTTGGCGACCATACCGAACATCATGATCCAGGCCGTGTCGGAAGCGTACTGCGTAAGAGCGGCGGTAACGATGGCCTCGTTGTTGGGCACAACGCCGTTTACGCTGAACGCATAGTTGAAGATCACGCCGAAATCATTCAGGGAGCCGCTCTGCAGGAAAGCAGAACCTGCGGACAGCACCAGAAAGCCGACGATGGTCTTAATGGTTCCCTTTACAACGTCCGTGGCTGCCTTCTTCTGAAGGGCCAGACCCAGCAGAGCCATCAGGCCTACCAGAATAGCCGGCGTCGAAAGGATTTCTTGGATAATAAGTAATACTTGCATGACAACCTCCTTGGTTTGTAGAGTTGTAATGATTATTTATGCTTATTCTGCCTCGGCAGTATCAGCATCAGAGAAAATCTGATAGATTGTGTCTACATCGGTGCTGTTTACCAGCTGCTCGATCTTATCCGCATCCATGAAGAGCTCGGCCAGAGCCCGCATCACATCGATATGCGCCTCGCCGTCGGTGGCTGCCAGGGTCACCAGAAGTCTCGCCTTATGGCTGCCGTCCTCGGCAAAGGCCACAGGCTCCTTCACGACGGTCACCGCCAGCTGTTTTTCCAGCACGCCCTGCTCCGGTCTGCCGTGGATCAGCGCCACATCGTCCACCAGAACATAATAGGGACCCAGCTCCTCCGTGTTGGCGATGATGCCGTCGATATAACGGGGCTCCACATAGCCGGTATCCACCAGGGGCTGTACGCTGATTCGGATGGCTTCGCGCCAGTCCGGAATGCTGTCGATGATTTGAATATTTTCTTTTTTTAGCATATCCGTAATCATTTCCTTAATCCCCTTTTTATAAGTTTTATATTTTTTTAATATTTACTATATAATTTTAACACGAAGCATGCCAAAGTCCAGCCCAATTTGTGCAATATGACTGTGCACCTTTTTGTACTATCTTTCCAGATATTTTCAATGCCTTATACTCTGCCGGCAGAATCCTGTCAGCGGAAAGTCCTATGCCTCATCAATAGGATGCCAGCATTTCCAGGACCTGTGCCGGACTATCCTGATGCTGCAGCTCATCAATCCTCGTCTGGACAGCAAAAATCCTCATCAGATCCCGGATAATCTCCAGATGGCTCTCCTTGTCCACAGGAGCCAGCATAATGACGATCTTTGCATGGCGGTAACGGGAAAACTGCACCGGCGTACGGAATATCCCCATAGATACATCCAGACGATTTACTCCGTTTTGGGGGCCGGCATGGGCCAGGACCAGCCAAGGGACGAAAAACATATAGGTACCCATGGTCTCGGTCACAGAAATCATATGTTCCACATAGGAAGGCTCAATGCTGCCGGCCTGCAGCAGAGGTGCTCCCACCATTCGGAGAGCCTCCTGCCAGGACATTTCTCTGTCTGTCAGACAAATTTTCTCCCGCGTCAGATATGCGAGAAGTCCGTTTTCTGCCGCCGGCAGAAGATCGCTTCGGCCGTTCAGATAAGCCTCCAGCTTATCCATCACCCGGAGCTTTTCCTCATCAGGCACATATTCTCCCACGATATTCATGATCCCGGCCGCGCTGACTGCCGGTCCTCCAAAACGAGCCGTCCCCATCAGTTCCGCGCTGCGGCGCAGCACCGCTATCCGCTCCTTGTCCGTCATCATCGGATGCACCACTTCCACCGGCACATCGCTGTGCACCGATACCGTGGAGAGCACCAGATCACAGATATCCTTTACGTAAAACACATCCTGCTGGGCCACCACGCCCACCACCTTGGCCTTGGGCAAGAGGGTGCCGATCTCCCAGCGCAGCATATGTCCCGTCGTCATCCCCTGACAGCAGACAATCAAAATCCTCAGCTGCTGTTCGGTCTGGCAGGAACGCTTCAGATAACCGGCAAAATTCAGCGCCATATAGGCAATCTCACTCTCGGGTATAGGCAGAGCCAGCTCGTCCTCCAGATAAACACAGGCTTTTCTTGTGCTCTCGTACAGCTCCTTGTCCTGACTTACCAATTCCTGAATCAGTACGGCCCCATCCATCAAAATTCCATAGCGCAGACGATACCAGGAGCTCTTCAGGTGCATAAATAGGGCCCTTTCCACCTCCTCACCGGCGGAAAAGCTTATGCCCGATGCCCGCTCAAACTCTGCCACCACCGAACGAGCCGCCGTATACAGATCTGCATCCCGGCTGCCGGTCCCCATCTGAATACGGTTGCCCAGAAGATGGACTGACAGATAGATCTGCTCGCTCTCCACCAGCTGAGGAAAATACTCCGCCACCAGGCCAAACTCCCGGGTATTGACCACATCGCGTATCTTCACATCCCGCAAATCCAGGATATCCCTCCCCTGCTCCATCACAGGCAGCAGGGCCGAGAGGGCCATCACCATCTCCCCCGGGAAACTGGTGTTCAATCTGGCCTCCACGGCTCTCAGCCGTTCTATCTGCTCCTGCACCCTCTCCCGCCCGTGAAGGCGCAGGACTCCGCTGGTATACAGAGGGAGCATCGAATAGAGATAATACAGGCACACCGTGCGCACCCGCACCGCGTCCCCCTCGATGCGATACCCCTTTTTGGTCTCATAGACCAGATGCAGATCGTACCTGACCAGCTGAGCCGTGACCACCTTCAGATCATTGAAAATTGTATTGCGGCTTACCTGGCAGTAACGCATCAAGTCTTCAATACGTATCACTTCCAGGGACAGTCCGATCAGGCAGACTATCCCCTTGACCCTCTCCACCGGCGAAAAGACATAGCCGTTTAGTTCCTCCGGATGATCGCTCAAGGCCGTTATTGCGTTGCTCTGCGCCGCCGTCAGACAGATTCCCTTTCCCCTCTCCACCTCGATTGCAGGAATGCCGTGATACTCCATCCACTCGTTGATTTTGCACAGATCATAATAGATACTGCGGCGGGACACCATCTTGACCTTGGCGATTTCATCCACGGTCATATGACGGCCCGCCGTGGTCAGAAGCTGCAGAATCTCTTTACACCTGGCATTCAGATATACCGCTGTTTTCATCCTCTTCCTCCAATGATCTCCCGTCCTGCCCGAATCAGCTTTTCATATACCGGCACCATATCCGGCTCGGAGACCAGCTCGCGGATCCGATCCACCGATATCCAGCCCACCTGACTGTTTTCATCTTCCTTTATCCGCAGCTTTTCCTCCTGCGAGGCCTGCAGCAGATAGCTGAAATTAAGATGCTGATGAGCGCTCACATATTTTCCGTGTTTTATGTGTCCCCACACCGGCAGCACATCCACAGCCGCCA
This sequence comes from uncultured Lachnospiraceae bacterium, assembly GCA_944380185.1. Taxonomy (GTDB): domain Bacteria; phylum Bacillota; class Clostridia; order Lachnospirales; family Lachnospiraceae; genus RGIG7193. The sequence continues at coordinate 28,930 of CALWGV010000079.1, read as the reverse complement.
ATTCGCGCGACAGAGGCGTTATCCTCTCTGCGCCGGTCTCCTCCCTGGCCTCCCTGAGCGCCACCTCCAGCATGTCCTCCTGCCCATCGGCGTGACCTCCTGTCCAGGACCAAGAATGAAAAATATTGTGGTAGGCCATCAGCACCTTGTCCCCCGTCTCATTAAAGATCATCGAGGAGGAAGTGATGTGGGCAAAAACATTGGACCGCGTCAGAATGGTATCGGGAAAGGTTTTTATATACAGCAGTATCGTCTCCTTATCCGTCTCCTCCTGCTCGTTTTTGGGGCGATAGCACTCTAATTCTTTTCTGTAGTTCATTCTTTTTCCTCCTGCTGTGACTGGGGCAAATCGTGCCGGGAACAAAATCCATATTGTCCCTGACCCCATGAATGAAATACCGCCAGACGGGAAATCGGCTCTCCCGCTGGCGGTCACTTTCTTCCGTCTCATTGTGACATCATTCTATGTTATCTGTCTTCGGCAGACCGGCCTGGACAGACAAGCATCAATTCCATCTGCCCCTGCAGCTCATAGTCTCCATATCCATGGGGGATCAGGAAAAAATCCCCTTTTTTCACCGCTGTCCCATTGACCGTGCCCTTTCCGTCCAGCACTCCGGCAATCTCATAGAGGGCAGGCGTATTCCGCTGCATCTGTCCGTGCAGCTTCAGATGCTCTGCGCCGTAATAGGCGCATTCCACCAGCTTCTCCAGACAGCCTTCTTTCGTCTCCTCCACCGTACGGCCCAGGTTTTGCTCCGGGGAAGGGCAGGTGATCACATCCAGGCTCTGTCTCAGATGCAGCTGCCTGGGTTTGCCATCCTGCAGTCTTCCATAATCATATACCCGATAGGTCACATCGCTGCTCTGCTGCGTCTCAATAAGCAGGGTGCCTCCCTTGATGGCATGGATGGTGCCCGGCTCAATCTGGAAAAAATCGCCCCGGCGGATGGGATAGGTCCGCAATAATTCCTTCCAGCGTCCTTCATCAATCATCTGCTTTAATTCCTCCCTGGTGGAGGCATTATGTCCGATGACAATCTCTGTCCCCGGCTCGCAGTCCAGAATATACCAGCACTCGGTCTTTCCCAGAGAGCCGTTCTCATGCTCCTTTGCATAGACATCATCGGGATGGACCTGAATGCTCAGATCCTGTCTCGCATCGATCAGCTTGATCAGAATCGGGAACTGATCGCCTTCCTGTCCACCGAACAGCTCTCTGTGCTCCTTCCACAGCTGTCCCAGAGTATACCCGTCCCAGGCCCCTCCCCGGATACGGCAGTCGCCGTTTTTATGTCCGCTGACTGCCCAGCACTCCCCGGTATGATCACTGGGAATCGCGTAGCCAAAACGGGTGTGCAGCGCATCGCCGCCCCAGATCACTTCTTTAAACACTGGTTCCAAAAATATCAGTTCCGCCATAGTCTCTTCTCACTCTCTTTTCCCTGTCTCTTCCGTTTTTGTCTCTTCCATCCTGTTTTTTCTGGCCTGCCCTCTTATTCTCTTCCGAACTCGGACAGCTTCAGTCCCGGATTTCTCTCCAACACCATGCCCACGCTCCAGCTGTTGACAAACAAAAGCAGAGGATTATCCTTCAGATCTTTGATCTTCTTCATGTCGGAGGTTCCCTGGATCTTGTTCACATCGACTTCATCCTTGTTTTCGATCCAGCGAATATATTCATAGGGCAGATTCTCCAGCTTTACTTCCACATTGTATTCGTTCTTCAGCCGATACAAAAGCACATCAAACTGCAAAACGCCCACCACACCGACGATGATCTCCTCCATGCCGGTGTTAAACTCCTGGAAAATCTGGATCGCTCCTTCCTGGGCGATCTGGGTGATCCCTTTGACAAACTGCTTGCGCTTCATCGTGTCCATCTGCCGCACCCGGGCAAAATGCTCCGGCGCAAAGGTGGGGATCCCCTCAAAGCGGAATTTTTCACTGCCCGTACACAGCGTGTCCCCGATGGAAAAAATCCCCGGATCAAAGACGCCGATGATGTCCCCCGCGTAGGCCTCCTCCACGATCTTGCGGTCCTGGGCCATCATCTGCTGGGGCTGGCTCAGACGAATCTTCTTGCCGCCCTGCACATGGGTGACCTCCATCCCGGCCTCAAATCTTCCGGAGGTGATGCGCATAAAGGCAATCCTGTCCCGGTGCGCCTTGTTCATATTGGCCTGAATCTTGAACACAAAGGCGGAAAAATCAGGCCGGAAGGGGTCGATAAGACCTATATCCGACTTGCGGGGAAGGGGTGAAGTCGTCATCTTTAAAAAGTGCTTCAGGAATGTCTCCACACCGAAATTGGTGAGGGCTGAGCCGAAAAACACCGGCGAAATCTGACCGGCCCTGACTTCCTCCATGTCAAAGGACTCCCCGGCCCCGTCCAACAGCTCGATCTCCTCCCGTAGCTGATCATAGTAATCCTGTCCCACCAAGCCCACGGCCTCCTCGCTGTCCACGGGCACCTCTCTGGAGGCGATCTCCTTCTGTCCGTTCATGGCCGCCGTAAAGGTAGTGATGGTCTTGGTATCCCGGTTGTAGACACCCTTGAAATTTTTGCCGCAGCCGATGGGCCAGTTGATGGGGCAGGTGGTGATCCCCAGCACGTTCTCAATATCATCCATCAGTTCAAAAGGATCGTTGGCCTCCCGATCCATCTTATTGATAAAGGTAAAGATCGGGATTCCCCTCATGACGCAGACCTTGAAGAGCTTGATGGTCTGCGCCTCCACACCCTTGGAGGCATCGATCACCATCACCGCCGAATCCGCCGCCATCAGCGTCCGATAGGTATCCTCCGAGAAATCCTGATGTCCCGGCGTATCCAGGATATTGATGCAGTATCCTCCATAATTAAACTGCATGACCGAGGAGGTGACGGAGATACCTCTCTCCTTCTCGATCTCCATCCAGTCCGACACGGCATGACGAGCCGCCTTGCGCCCCTTGACCGAGCCGGCCAGATTGATGGCTCCTCCATAGAGAAGGAACTTTTCCGTCAGAGTCGTCTTGCCCGCATCCGGGTGAGATATGATGGCAAAGGTTCTTCTCTTCTTTATTTCTTCCGTAAGCGTATTGCCTGGCAAAGCTTTCTTCCTCCTATCCGAATTTCACCTGTAAAAATGTATCACATTTGGCCTGCAAATACAAGCTCAGCCTGCAAATATAAGTTCAATCTGCAAACCCGGACCTATCTCTCCTCGCCAAGCCCGATCAGCCGATCAAGGATAATGCCGGCCGCCTCCTCCTTCGTCATCAGAGGCAGCTCCTCCGTTTTCTCTTTCGTGATCAGAGTCAGCCGATTGGTCTCCACGCCAAATCCTGCCCCCTCCTCCCGGAGACTGTTGGCTGCGATCATGTCCACATTTTTGCGCGCCAGCTTATCCCGGGAATGAGCGATCAATTCCTCCGTCTCCATGGAAAAACCGCAGATCACCTGGCCCGGACGGCGGTTCTGTCCCAGAGCAGCCAAAATGTCCTTCGTGCGGACGAGGGGCAGAACGGCCGGTCCCTCCCCCTTCTTGATTTTTTCCTGGGCTGCCTCCTGGGGCCGGTAATCCGCCACCGCCGCCGTCATGATGATATAATCAGACTCTGGAGCCCGCTCCGTCACCGCCTGATACATATCTTCGGCCGATACCACCGGTACGGTTTCCACAAAATAAGGAGGTCTGAGGGCTGTCGGCCCGCTCACCAGAGTCACCTGGGCTCCCCGGCGCATGGCAGCCGCCGCCACGGCGTATCCCATTCTGCCGGTGGAATGGTTGGTGATAAAGCGCACCGGATCAATGGCCTCCTGGGTGGGGCCCGCCGTCACCAGGACTTTTTTGCCCGCCAGATCCCTAGGCACAGTCAGCTGGCGCAGCGATGCCTCCAGCAGGAGATCCTCATCCGGCATCCTTCCGTCCCCCTCGTCCCCGTTGGCCAGCATTCCATGGCCGGGCGCAATGATCTCATAGCCGTATCCGGCCAGGCGGCGCAGATTGTCCTGCACGATGGGATTGTGATACATATTGTGGTTCATGGCAGGCGCGATGATCTTGGGACAGGTGCAGGCCATAATCGTCGTGGTCAGCATATCGTCGGCGATACCGGCACAGATCTTTCCGATCACGTTGGCCGAAGCAGGAGCCAAAAGCACCAGATCCGCCCTCTTTGCCAGCGCCACGTGCTCCACACTGAATTCAAAATTCCGGTCAAAGGTATCGATCAGGCATTTGGTTCCGGTCAGCGACTCAAAAGTGATGGGATTGATAAAATAAGTGGCATTTTTCGTCATCAGTACCTGAACATCAGCCCCCAGCTTCTTAAAGCGGCGCGCCAGCCCGGCGCTCTTGTAGGCGGCAATGCTGCCGCTGACGGCTAAAACAACGGTTTTTCCTTCCAACATAAATTCTTCCTCCATTTATAGGGCGACAGCCTGCTGCCCTTCCATGACATTTTATTTGTGATAATTTTGTGACATTGGTTTTGCTCACCGGTTTTTTGGATTGTACTTCCGAAAATAGTATGTTATAATCGCTGAGAAATCATGACCGGCCCGCCGGGGAAAGGAATGAAAATCCATGATTCTTGCGCTTGACATAGGCAATACCAATATCGTGATCGGCTGCATCGACGAACAGCATACCCTCTTTGTGGAGAGACTGCGTACCGATCCGCTGAAGACAGAGCTGGAATACGCTCTGGATCTCAAAAATGTTCTGGAGCTCTACGGCGTTACCCGCGAGGATCTGAACGGCGGAATCATCTCCTCCGTTGTTCCTCCCCTGTCCACCACAGTAAAGCTGGCCCTCGAAAAGGTACTGGGCAGACATGTGCTGTCCGTGGGCCCCGGCGTCCGCACCGGTCTCAATATTAAGATGGACAATCCCGCCTCCGTGGGAGCCGATCTCATCGCCGCAGCCGTAGCCGCTGTCAGAGATTATCCCACGCCATTGATTATCATCGACATGGGCACGGCCACCACCATGACCGTGGTGGACAATGTGGGCAGCTACATCGGCGGCGTCATCATTCCCGGCCTGCAGGTTTCTCTGGACTCGCTGGTCAGCCGGACTGCCCAGCTGACACGGATCGGCCTGGATAATCCCAAGCAGGTCATCGGCAAAAATACCATCGACTGCATGAAGAGCGGCGCAATCTATGGAAATGCCGCCATGATCGACGGTATGATCGACCGGATGGAGGAGGAGCTGGGGCAAAGCGCCACAGTCGTGGCCACCGGCGGACTTGCCCGCTTTGTCATTCCCCACTGCCGCCGTGCCATCACCCTGGATGACGGACTGCTCCTGCGGGGGCTGTGGATCATCTACCAAAAGAATCTGTAGGCGCCGTCGATTCCCTTATGTCTACATCATTCTATCACAGTTTTGTCTCTTTGTCTGCTTATTTTACGTGACGTTAGGGACAAGGCAGCTCCGGGCGGCAACATCTTTTAGAAAAGGAAGGATTCACGAAAATGACTGCAAAAAACACGGAAACTACAGAAACCCAAAAGAAGCACAACTGGAAATATGATCTGATCCTGCTGGCGGTTCTGGCCGTCATCGTTATCGGCATTTTTCTCTATCTCACTCTCCGCAACAGCTCCGGCAATGAATCCGGTGCAGCTGCCTACTACGTCCAAGTGGAAGTCAACAATCGGGTGGAGCAGCTGATCTCCATTGACGCCGACGGTGACTACACCTTTGAAAACATCTATGCCGACAGAGGCAGCGGCGAGCACGGAGAGAATGTGCTTCACATTGAAAACGGCGGTGTCTCCATGCAGTCCGCCAACTGCCCCGATCAGGTCTGCGTCTACCAGGGCGTCATCGAGCCGGGCACGATCATCCCCATCGTCTGCATGCCCAATGTAGTCTATGTAAGTATCGTGGCGGAGAGCGACATCGACTGGTCCCGTATCCGCGAAGAGATTGTGCCGGAAGAGCTGATGGACAGTTACTCTGCCTACCAGGAATCCGTCTCGGCCGGCTGATCTTTGCCCCAGGCACTGCTTTTCAATTATATTTTACCGCTGCCGCAAAAAAGGTGCTTCCCCTGGCTCCGCTGCCGAGAGAAGCACCTTTCATTTTTATGATATCCGGATCAGGAGACGACCACCTGATAGCAGATCACGCAGACTGCCCGATTTTCCCGCGCAATGACTCGAAATACCGTGTCATCGTCAAAATAACCGTCCACATTGTCCCGGGTCAGCTGCAGTCCCCCCTCCGCCGTCATCACATAGTATCTGGTATCCGGCTGCAGAGCGACAAGTCTCTCCAGCTTGGTATGACGAAGCAAAAGCCAGTCGCCGACTCTGCGCAGGACAGTCACATCCTCTTTATCTGCGTATGAGCCGTATCTCTCAGCCGTCATAATCTCCACCGGCACCAGCCGCAGCCAATCTCTGACGGAAGTATAAGACACATTGTAGTACAGCCAGCCCAGTCTCCCCGGTTCCAGCTGCCGGAAGGTCTGGTCCTCGTCGCTGTATTCCCTGATGCTGTACAGCTGGGGCGTGCCGTCCTCGCCGATCAGGCAGCACAGATCATAAGCCCGCTCCGGGCTCCAGTGCCCGCAAAATTCGGAGAAGGTACAGGCCACCGGCATAATCACCTCCGGTTCCAGATTGCAGACAGAGAATTCCGTCATTTCCGTGATGAAGAGCTGTCCCTGTCTCCTCTCCCTATTTTCCCCTGCAGCACAGACCGTGATCCGACTGCCGTCAAGCTGAAGAATTCGATAGCGTCCGTCTGCAAACCAGGAGTCCGCCTTTCTGCTTCCATCCTCCAGAGAATCCTCAGTCCGGGGCGATGCAGGAATAAGCTGAACGATCTTGCCCAAGGCACTTTCCTCCTCTGCTTTTCATGGTTGACGATAGCTGACAATGTCCGCATGGCAGACCGGTCTCTTTAAAAGCGCATCTTATCCTCAAAGTAGGACTTGAGCTCAGCGATCGGGACCCTGACCTGCTCCATGGAATCGCGGTCGCGCACCGTCACCGCCTGATCATTCTCCGAGTCAAAATCATAGGTGATGCAGAAAGGCGTACCGATCTCATCCTGACGGCGATAGCGCTTGCCGATGTTGCCCCGGTCGTCATATTCGCAGTTATAATACTTGCACAGCTCCGTATAGATCCGATAAGCCCCGTCGGAGAGCTTTTTGGACAACGGCAGCACGCCGATCTTCACCGGAGCGATGGCCGGATGGAAATGAAGCACCGTGCGCATATCTCCGCCCTCCAGCTCTTCCTCGTCGTAAGCGGCGCACAGGAAGGCCAGAGTCACGCGGTCCGCTCCCAGTGAGGGCTCGATGACATAGGGCACGTAGCGCTCGCCTTTCTCATCGTCAAAATAGGACAGATCCTGACCGGAAGTCTCCTGATGGCGGGTCAGATCATAGTCGGTGCGGTCGGCAATCCCCCACAGCTCTCCCCAGCCGAAGGGGAAGAGGAATTCGATGTCCGTCGTTCCCTTGGAATAGAAAGCAAGCTCCGCCGGGTCGTGATCCCGCAGCCGCATCTCATCCTCCTTGATCCCCAGGGAAATCAGCCAGTCGCGGCAGAAGCCTCTCCAGTACTGAAACCACTCCAGATCCGTGCCGGGCTCGCAGAAGAATTCCAGCTCCATCTGCTCGAATTCTCTGGTGCGGAAGGTAAAGTTGCCGGGGGTAATCTCGTTGCGGAAGGATTTGCCGATCTGGGCGATACCAAAGGGAATCTTCTTGCGGGAAGTCCTCTGTACATTCTTAAAGTTGACAAAGATGCCCTGGGCGGTCTCCGGACGCAGATAAACCGTGTTCTTCGCATCCTCCGTAACTCCCTGGAAGGTTTTGAACATCAGATTGAACTGACGAATATCCGTGAAATTGTGCTTGCCGCAGCTGGGACAGGGAATATTGTTCTTCTCGATGAAGTCCTTCATCTCCTCCTGAGACCAGCCGTCCACGCTGGATTCCAGCGTGATGCCCTTCTCTTTGGCATAATTTTCGATAAGCTGGTCGGCGCGGAACCGCTCATGGCACTCACGGCAGTCCATCAGGGGATCCGAGAAGCCGCCCAGATGACCGGAGGCCACCCATGTCTGCGGATTCATCAGAATCGCGCAGTCCACCCCTACATTGTAAGGGCTTTCCTGCACGAACTTCTGCCACCAGGCCTTCTTTACGTTATTTTTAAGTTCCACACCCAGATTGCCGTAGTCCCAGGTGTTGGCCAGGCCGCCGTAAATCTCTGACCCGGGGTATACAAAGCCTCTGGATTTTGCCAAGGCTACGATTTTTTCCATTGTCTTTTCCATAATAGACCTCTCCTCGCTTTACTGATGATGTCCGCTTTGGGGCGGCGTATGTTTAACGGAAGATCAGATAGGATGATCCCTCTGCTCCGGTGGTGGCCGTATCCTCTCCTGTCACTGTCACATTTTCAGAGGTATATACCAGCCGCCCCTGAACCTGTACGTTCACGTCGCCCTCGATCATCACGATCTTCAGCCTGTCGTCTCCCACCACAGAACCGGCTGCCACCCGGGAGCCGTCCTCCACGGACACCAGGGAAATCTCCGGCATGCCTACCGTGTTCCTGGCCTCGGCATACATGATGGAGGTGGCGCTGTCCGGGTCAGCCTCATTGAACGCCACATAGTCATCCGCCGAGGCGTAGGTCAGGATCAGCTGCGCCTGATCGCCGTAGGTAAAGCTCTCGATAGCCACCGGCAGAGTCTCGTTATCGGCCGCATCATCCTGATAGGCCACAGCGCTGGCGCCCTTGGACGCGTTGTATTCCGACACCTCGGTCTCGCAGAAGGAGCGCATATCATCCTCCGTATAATAGGAAGCATCCACATCCACGATGAAGGCTGTGCTGATCACTCCCTCATCCGAAATGTAAAGGCTGTCCCCCGTAGGCTCGAAGGCCCGGCCCGATCGGCACCCGGTCAGCGCGGACAAAAGCAGGACAAGCGCCAAAAAGACGGCACAGGTTCTTATACTTCGTTTCATTCTTTTTTTCCTCCACTTTTTTCAATTTGTAGTTAGATGATATCATCTATTTATGGAAACTATGTCCAATTCGGAATTTCTTCACCATACAGGCGCAAAACCCGTAAGCATAGTTTACTCTAGGCTTTTTAGAATGTCAAGGGAAGTAAAATGTCCTTCCAGATAGCGCGGGCGGTAAATCTCCAGGCATTTGCCCAGTTCGTCCAGGACCTGGTCAGAGACGGAGAAGGTGTAGAGCTTTGCCAGCGGGGCAGTTCCTATATAATAGATGGCATAAGCGGTAGAATCGCAGACCGCCATGGGCGGTTTGAGATCATAGACGCCGTTCTCCACCATCAGGCGAAGCTCAAAGACATACCGCACCAGAAGTTTGGGAATACTGGGCTTTTGCAGGGCCTTCAGAGACAGATACAAAAGCGTCAGTATCGCCGAGGCCTCCACACCTTCAACGGTATAGGCCGCCGCCACCTCCAGGAAATAGGAACCGTAGCCGATCTGCTCCAGATCCCTGGACAGCTCGTCAAAATAGTCCTGAATCCGGGCGCTGCGCAGAGTGTAGCTGTCCCGTCCCACATACAGATCGAAGGAGCCGAAGGCCATAGGCCGGGTGGGCCCCAAAAGCACGCTTTTCTGCCGTCTGGCCCCCCTGGCAAAGGCAGCGATCTTTCCCCGCTCTCTCGTCAGCAGCACAATCCTCTTGTCATAATCCCCGATAGGCATGGCAGAAAGCACCATGCCCGTGAGGGTAATTCCATCACTCATTTTTCATCCCGATATCCGTAATTTCTGACGTACAGCTCGCTGTCGCGCCATTCCTTTCTGACTTTGACCCACAGCTTTAGGTTGACCCGCGCGCCCAGAAGAGCTTCGATCTCATACCGGGCTGCGCTGCCGATCTTTTTCAGCATGGCTCCCTGTTTCCCGATGATGATTCCCTTGTGGGAATCCCTCTCGCAGACAATGGTTGCCTCGATGTCAAAAAGACCGTTTTCCCTCTCCTTCATGGAATCGATCAGCACGGCGATCCCATGGGGAATCTCATCGCTCAGGGAACGAAGGGCCTTTTCCCGAATGAGCTCCGCCGCAATCTGGCGCATAGGCTGATCCGTCACCGTATCCTCATCGTAGTACATCGGCCCCTCGGGCAGGTACTTCTGTATCACCCGCAGAAGCTCGGCCGTGTTTTCTCCCTTCAGCGCAGAGACCGGCACGATGTCGGCGAAATCCAGTTCCTTTCGGTAGGTCTCGATGGCGGTCAGCACATCCTCCTTCTTTACCGTATCCACCTTGTTGATAACCAGCACCACCGGGGTTTTCACGCCTTTCAGCCGGCCGATGATATGCTGTTCGCCGGCCCCTATGTAGGTGGACGGTTCCACCAGCCACAGGATCACGTCCACCTCCGAGAGCGTCCTCTCGGCCACATTTACCATATATTCCCCCAGTTTGTTCTTGGCCCGGTGAATACCCGGCGTATCTAAAAAGATAACCTGACAGCGGGAGTCCGTGTAGACAGTCTGAATACGATTTCTCGTGGTCTGGGGCTTGCTGCTGGTGATGGCGATCTTCTGGCCGATCATCCGATTCATCAGCGTGGATTTCCCCACATTGGGCCGTCCGATCAGGGCCGCAAAGCCGGAATGAAATTTTTCCATTTTTTCCGCTCTCTTTCTATTTCTTGCTCTCTACTCAAACAGATTGCACAGCTCCATCAGTTCGTCGCCGTCCTCCCTGCACTTGCCGGCTCCTCCGATGACGCAGATGCAGTCGTCCGCCAGGACAGACTCCACCAGCGGCGCTAAAGCACGGATATCTTCCGGCTGCGCCGTGATCACCTGATCCCTCTCCTTTTGCACCATCTCCTCCGTCACATGGCAGAGATAGGCAGCCAGAGATCTGGCACCCTTGGCGGAGGGATTGAGCGGCACATCCATATCGCTGATGGTGCCGATGATATACTTGGTCATCTCCCTCTCGTCCGCGTCAAAGTTTCTCAGGTAATCCGGGATTTTCCGGTATACCTCCAGCGTGCTCTTCAAATGAGGATCCCGGTAGGAGGCAAAATAGCCGTCGCCGGAGCGGGAGAAACCGCTCATGCAGCCGTAGGCTCCGCCCTTCACTCTCAGCTCGATCCACAGATAGTCATAGGAAAGAATCATCTTCAGAATCTTGAGCGCGCCGGTATAAGCGTAGCCATCCCGGCGGAAGCTTCCGCACTGAGCTACGTACTGAACGCCGGCGGAGGTCATAAAGCCTTCGTTTTTCCTGACGGGCACCAGACACCGCACCGCCGCCTGACCGCCGGGATAGAGCCTCTCGATAAAGGCCGACAGCGGCTCCTTGAGGCCGGCGTATCCCTCCTCATCCGCCGTCAGACTGATTAGCAGCCGGTCCGGCGTAAAGATCTGCGCCGCCAGCTTTTTCAGCCGGGTGATAACCTCGTCGGCCCGCTCGTCAAAATGGGCGTCCAGATCTTCGATAAACTTGTAGTAGCTGATGCCGCCGGTGATATCCCCGAAACAGGCCGCCTGCGAGTAGTAGGAGCTGGCTCTGGACACCGCCGCTGAGTGGCCGGAGGAGAGAAGACGCATCTGCGCCCGGGACTTGTTCTCGGCGATCAGCTCCCGCAGTCTCTTTTTATCATCAAAAATTGTCTTTGTGGCCATCTCGGCAATCATGTCAAAGACAAAATCCAGCTTGCCGTAAAAAGCCTTGGCCGAAAATTCAAACATGGCCCGGTAGCTGTCCGGGTCCGCCGAATCCGCATAAGTGTTGAGATTCGTCGCAATTCCGCCGCTGTGGATATGGATCTCATTGAACAGCTCCCGATAATCATAGCTCTGCGTGTTCATGTAGCCCAGAACAGATCGAAGGAGTCCCAAATAAGGAAGATCCTCATCCTCCACTGAGGCTGTGTCAAACAGAAGCCTCAGGTAAGCTATGCCGGAAGTAAAAATGTCGTGGTGCAGTACCGTAGCCCCGCCCAGAGCATATTCCTTCCAGGTGAAGGGCAGCACCTTCCTGCCGATATCCTCCCGGGTCAGCATGGGAATCTTCTTTAAAATCTCCGGATCCGTAGGCTCCTCCTGGTATGCCTTGAGTTCGGCAGTCTCCCGAACCAGACGGTCGATTTCCTCTTCGCCCAAGGAAGCCTTAAACTCGGCCAGCTTTCGGGCAAGCTCTGCCTCCCGCTTTGCCGAAAGGCCCTTCTTCGGCTCGGCCGTCACCAGGGCACTGTGGGGATTGTCCAGCAGATATTCCCTGATCAGTCCTTCAAAATACCCCGTATCCACCTTGCGGCGCAGTTCGGCAAAGGTCTCGGCGTAGGCCAAGTGCATCAGCGGGTCGGACTCGTCGTAGAGCCAGCTGTCAAAGCACTGGAGCCCGTACATCAGTCCTTTGGGAAACTGGCCGTAATCCGCCTCCCGATACTTAAACTCATAGTAATTGAGAGCGGCAAGCAGGGATTTGCGATCCAGCCCCTCCTCCGCCAGGCGGCGAAGCTCACCGTCCACTGTCTGCAGGAACTCCTCCTTCTGCTCAGGGCTGGCATTTTTGGCTACCACGCTGAAATAGGGCTGCAGAATACCGCTCTCATAGCCCCCCAGCACATCCTTTCCGATGCCGGCGTCCAGCACAGCCTGCTTTAAAGGAGCCCCCGGGGCGGTCAGCAGCGCGTACTCCAGAATCTGGAATGCCACATAGAGCTCCCTGTCCAGATCCGTGCCCACCACCCAGTTGATCGACAGATAAGTCTGATTTTCCTCATCCTCATCGTCGGTCAGCGGATAATAGAAGGTACGGTCCGCCATGGCCGCAAAAGGCTTCTGCATGGCAATCCGGGAATCCACCGGCTGCCTGTCGTATTCGCACAAATATTCCTCGTCCAGCCAGCGAAGCTTCTGGGCCATATCCATGTCTCCGTAGAGATAGATATAACTGTTGGACGGATGATAGTAGCGATGGTAGAAATTCTGAAAGGCCTCGTAGCTGAGCTGCGGAATCACATCCGGATCTCCCCCGGAATCATAGCCGTAGCAGGTGTCGGGAAACAAAGCCCGGTGAATCTGCGCATCCAGCATATTCTCCGGCTGCGAATACTCCCCGATCATCTCGTTGTAGACCACGCCGTTGATGGTGATGGGCTCATCCCTCCCGGCGATCTCATAGTGCCATCCCTCCTGACGGAAAATCTTTTCGTTCTCGCAGATATTGGGATGAAGCACGGCATCCATATACACATCCATCAGATTCTGAAAATCCTTATCGTTGCAGCTGGCGATAGGATACAGCGTCTTGTCCGGATAGGTCATGGCGTTTAAGAATGTGTTTAGCGAGCCCTTGACCAGCTCCACGAAGGGGTCCTTGGCTGGGAACTTGCGGGAGCCGCACAGCACGCTGTGCTCCAATATATGAGGTACGCCGGTGCTGTCCATAGGCGGCGTGCGAAAGCCAATGGCAAACACCTTATTGTCGTCATCATTGGACAGCAGAAAAAGTCTGGCTCCGCTCTTTTTGTGGCGGCAGATCAGAGCCTGGGAATGCAGCTCCTCAATCCATCTGGTCTCCGTCACCTCATAGGCATCCAGGGCCTGCACCGCATCCACGGTTTCCCGGACCGTTTTTCTCTGTCTCTCCTCCGGCTGTTTCCCGGAAGACTGATTGTCCGCAGACTGATTAGCTGCAGGCTGCCCCTTTACAGGCTGCTCATCCAAAATATGATTTTCTGACATCTGATTATCCCTTTCTGTCCATTCCTTCTGTGTCAATCTATACCGCTCCTTTTTGGCCTGACAGGCCGTCTCTACCAAGTATAACCTGTTTCTGCCTATTTGAAAACCGAAATTAATGTTACAAAATCATTTCACAACTGTTACCGGCACGGAAAAAGCCCTCCCCAGGGCAAAGGAGTAGATGAAGCACTCTCCCACCGGCAGACCGCTGGCCGCCGACAGCGCCCTGGCATAGTAGCAGAGCTGTGCGCCGTAACGATCGCAGAGCACCTGCTGCCCGTCCGCTCTTCGCACCCGGTCCGTCTTGTAATCCAGGATATACAGGCGCCCATTCTCCTGCCAGCATACATCGATGATGCCCTGGATCACCACCAGCTCCCCGCTTTTGCGCGCAGGGTAGACCTCCCGGGCCGGAATGCCCATGGAGAAAGGCTGCTCCCGGTCAAGCTGCCCTCTTGCCGCCGCGGCTGCCAGCCGGTGAGCTTCCGGAGATCGGCCGAACCGGATCAGATCCCCGGTATCCACAGCCTCCCTCTGTCCAGCGCTTAAAATCCCCTGCGCGCAGAGTCCGTCCAGGAAGCGCATAAGATTCTGCTCCCCGTTTTCTTCTCCCTGCACCGTCTCTTCTGCACTCCACTCCACCAGGGAAACCATGTCGATTCGCTCCAGGATACGGTGATAGGCCGTCCCCCGCAGGGCTCCGGTCACGGGACGGCTCTCCTGCAGGAAATGCGGCAGACTCTCTTCCCTCTCTCCCTCATAGACCTGCACGGCCTCCGGCTCCTCCTCCATGGCGGCGTGCTTCAGCTCCGAGACAGAGACCTTTACCGGCAGCGTCTCATCCTCCTCGTAGGGATAACGGTAGGTCAGCCGCTCCACAATCCGCTGCCGGATCTCAGGCCGGCCGCTTTCGGCGGCGGCCAGCCGCTCCAGCTTTTCTCTGCTGCCCGCCTGCATCAGCCGGGATACCACCGCTTCGCGCAAAAGCTCCGTAAAGTGGATTGTTCTGCAGCGTATGGGCGCTTTTTCACTGGTCTTTAGACACAGCAAAAGCCAGTCCAGATAGGAGGACGCACCCGCTGTCATAAAGAAGGGAAGCGCACCCTCTTTTCCGCCGGTTTTCCATTTCTGGCTCAGTTTCTTTAGCAGGGAACGGTCCGTCCCGGTGAGGATCAGCTTTTGTTCGGCCCTGGTCATGGCCACGTACAAAACCCGGAGTTCCTCGCCCAGGCTGTCCAGATCAAGGCGCCTTGCCAGCGCCTGCTTTTTTAAGGTAGTCCCCTTAAGCCTGCGCTCCGGGTCCGCCCAGTCCGCCGCCAGTCCCAGATCCGGATGCATCAGGATCCGGCTGCGGCTGTCCTGGCGGTTAAAAGTTTTGCCTGTACCAGCCACAAATACAATCGGATACTCCAGACCCTTGCTCTTGTGAATCGTCGTGATGCGTACAGTCCCGCCGTTTTCCCCCTCCGGCGAAGCCTCCCCGAAATCCACCTCATATTTGTGAAGGTTCTCGATATAGCGGACAAAATCGAAAAGTCCATAATAGCTGGTCCTGCCGTAGGCCACGGCCTTCTCCGAGAGCATCTCCAGATTAGCCCGGCGCACATCTCCGTCCGGCATCACTGACACCAGATCCAGATATCCGGTCTCCCGGTAAATGGCATCGAGAAGCTCATAGAGAGGCAGGTAGACCGCCTTCTTTCTGAAAAACGACAGCTGGTTTAAAAAGTTTCTCACCTTTTGCCCCAGCTCACCGTCCTGCCCGGCAACGTACAGGCAGGCTCCATACAATCCTCCTGTTTTTCCGGGATGATCGGCCCGGCGAAAATTCGCCTTGATCTTAGCCAGCTCCTGCGAGGTAAAGCCGCCGATGGGGGAGTGCATCACCGCCGCCAGCGGAATATCTTGCTCCGGATTGTCCAGGATCCGCAGATAGTTGAGCACCGTCTGCACCTCCATGGCGGTAAAATATCCTGACGCCGACTGGGCGTAGGCCGCAATCCCTTCATTCTGCAGCACATTCACAAAGGTCTCCGCCCAGCCGGAGAAGGTGCGGAGCAAAACGACAATATCTCCCCATCGGGCTTTGCGGTAGCACTTTTCTTCCTTATCCCAGATATCCAAGCCGGTCTCCTCATCGGTCAGCTCCCGGATGCGCCCGGCTATGGCTCTGGCCTCCGCCTCCCGGGGCTCGATCTCCTTCACCGTTCCTTCCTCGTCGGCCAGATCCACCAGGAGAAGCTCGGTGACATAGTCCTCATGACTCACACCGCCGCAGCCTCCGATGTCTCCCCTGCCGTTTTGGCCTTCATCCCCCTCTTTACCGGGTGCTTCCGGGTAGTCGGCGCCTGGGTACAGGGCGTTGGCGTCATCGTAGATGATGCCGCCGATGGGCCGGTCCATCAGACGGCGGAAAATAAAGTTGGCTGAGTCCAGAACCTCGCTGCGGCTGCGAAAATTTTTGTGCAGATCAACCCTCTGATTAACGCTGTCCGTCAGGGTATAGGTCTCATATTTCTCCATGAAGATTTCCGGTCTGGCCATCCGGAACTTATATATGCTCTGCTTTACATCCCCCACCATAAAGCGGTTGGGGCGGCCGGAGAGGCTTCCGTCTATACTGGAGAGAATCAGCTCCTGGACCTGGTTGCTGTCCTGATACTCGTCGATCATGATCTCCCGGTAGGCGCCGGACATCAGCCTGGCCGCCTCCGTGGGGCGAAGCTCCCCATCCTCCCGCGTCACCAGAATCTGCAGGGCCAGATGCTCCAGATCACTGAAATCCAGCATATGCTTTTCCTTTTTTCTGGCCCTGTAGCGCTCCATAAACTCTTCGGTCAGACGGCACAGCATCCGCACTGGTTTCTGCGCCTGGGAAAGCTCCTCTCTGAGCTTCTCCGGCTCGCTGAAGTCATATTCCTTCCACTTCTGCATGACTTTTTTGTAGCGGTCCCGCAGGGCAGACATCTCCTCCTTGCTCACCGGATCCGCCGACTTATCCCGGATTACCGGCTTGCGCACAAAAGTCATCTCCTCCAGGGCCTCCCGCATCTGCTCGTAGTCCCCGGCACCGGCCACGCGCCGGGCCAGATCTCTGTCGCTTAAAAACATCTGTGCGTAGGGCGACAGTCCAGGCTCGGTCATGCAGAAAGCCAGGGCCTGGTCATAGCCCTCTGCCAGGCTGGCCGCCTCCGTGCGTATCTGGGACAAAAGGTCCTCAAGCCAGTCGTCCCCCTCCCCGACAGCCCAGGCCTGCAGCGTATCCTCCGGAAAGGGATGGGAAATCACAAAGGAGTAGAGCCTTTCAATCTGCTCTTTCACTCCTGCATCCTCCTTGCCCACGGCCACCGTCTCGATAAACCGAGCGTACTCCTCATCTCCGCTCTGATAGAAATCCTCCATCAGTTCTTCGATCAGATCCCCCCGCATCATTTTCAGCTCGCCCTCGTCGCCGATGCGAAAATCCGGGTCCAGATTGAGCTCGTCGAAATGGCTGCGCAGCACGTGGAGACAAAAACTGTCTATGGTAGTGATCTGGGCACAGTGAAGCAGAGCCGTCTGCCTCTGCAGATGGATATTCTCCGGATTTTCCCGCAGCCGGTTTTTCAGGGCCTGTCCGATTCTCTCCCGCATCTGGGCTGCCGCCGCCCGGGTAAAGGTCACCACCAGAAGCTCGTCCACATCCACAGCATCCTGCGGATCCGTGATCCGGGAGAGAATCCTCTCCACCAGGACAGCCGTCTTGCCGCTGCCCGCCGCCGCCGACACCAGAATATTGCGGTTCCGCAGCTCGATCACCTTTTTCTGTTCCTCAGTCCAGGTCACCGCCATCGGACGCCCCTCCTTCCCGTTCTTTTTCCTTCTCTTTCTCCTCTTCTCTCAATCGTTCCCACAGCTCAGGAGCCGTTATCTCCCGCAGCCTGCGGTAGGCAAAACCGGGCATCTTGCGGTCAAAACCGCAGACCGCTCCGAAGCGGCAGTAATCGCAGCTGGTCCTGGCGCCCTGAATATAGGGGTTTACCGTCAGCCTTCCGTCCATAATCTCACGGCCAAAGCAGCGCATCCTCTCCCGCACGGCTCTTTTTAGCAGAGCAAACTGCTCTGTATCGGCTAAGGAAGATCTCTTTTCCACCGGCTCACCGTTCTTTTCCACCACGGGAATCACCGGCGCGGCTCCTGTACCCACCAGATGATCCAGACGGCTGTAAATCTTCCGGTCGCGGTTTACGATGCCATTCATCCGGAGTTCGCCCAGAATCGCCGCCTCGATCTCTGCCTCATCCGGCTCCTGTCCCGGCTCCACCGCGATAAAGGGATCGCGGATATTATAATAGAGAATGCCGGCAGGGATCACCTTCTTGCCCCGCTTCTTCTTTTCTTCCCTTTCCATGGCCGCATCCAGATAGACCACCAGCTGCAGGCTGGTGCCGTAATAGATGCCGGTCAGATCGATGGAGGTAGAGCCGGTCTTGTAATCGATGACCTTTACATAGACCTGGTCGCCATCCTCGCAGGTGTCCACCCGGTCAATCCGGCCGTAGAGACGCATCAGAGCATCCTCCCCCAGCACCAGATTCATGGCCCGGCTGTCTCTGCCGTCGAATTCCACCTCCACCTCCTCAGGGCGGAAATCCCCTCTCTTTAACTGCTCGCACAGGGCCCAGAGCGTACGGTCTGCGATGCGCTCCACGCGCCTGAGCAGATATTTCCCTCTGGCCGTGTCGGCAAGTCCCCGGCCTGCCCCAGCCTCCACAGCCTCGCCGAGACAATCGCGGACCATCTGCTTTCTCTCTTCCTCCGCCGGCAGCCTGCCGCCTCCCTCCTGACCATAGACCTTGGCAAAAAAGCGGCGCAGCACCTCATGAAACAGGGTTCCCATATCCGCCGGGGCGAAGCGATGGAGTTTCCTCTCTGCGAGGCCCAGGCCGAAGGACAGAAACTGAGCGTAGGCACAGGCGGCGTACTGCTCCAGTCTGGTGACGGTGCCGGTCAGCACATCGCCGTAGAGAGCCTTTGCCACCGCCGGCTCGATGGATTCCTCCCGATATACATAGTAGGCGGCATCCAGCAGTCTCTTTCGCTCCTCCTCATTGGCCGGGTCCTGGGCAAAAAGCCGATACAGCTCCTCCCACTCCGGCTCCTCCTCGCCGTCCCGGTATCGGGGCAGACCGCGCAGCAAAGCCTCCCTGGCTGTATCCGCATTGACAATCTGCTCCGCCAGGTCTGCCTCCTCGTCAGGCCTTTTCACCTCCAGGGCAGGGAAAATCTCCTCCACCTCCCCTACCAGATAGGAGGGATTCAGAGAGCTGCCGTCGGCTCCCTGACAGCACCAGGAGATATAAAGCTTCTCCGAGGGCTTGGTCAGCGCCAGATACAGATAAAACCGCTCGGCAAAGCCGGCCTCCTGCCTGGTGGGGGCCAGATGGACGCCGCGTTTTTCCAGACTGCGCCTGTCCATGTCCGACAACAGGCTTCCGCTCTCCCCTGACGAGGGCACGATGCCGTCATTGGCTCCGATGAAGAAAACCGCTCGGGGATCCTTCAGTCTGGTCCGGCGCATGTCGCCCACCACCACCCAGTCGGCGCAGGCCGGAATCACACCCACCCGTATCTCGGAAAAGCCGGTGTCCAGAATCTCCCTCCACTCCCGCAGGGAGACCTGACCGTCGCCAAAAAGCTCCACCACCCGGTCCAGCAGAGCCAGCACTTTGTCATAAGACTGCTCATACTCCTGCGACAGGGTGGCCTCGCCGGAGGCAGACAGCTCCATCGCCATGGTTTTGAGCTTCTGTTCGATCTGCTGACTCTGCATCAGGGCTACCGTGGCCTCCGCGTAGTCCCGCACAGTGCTGGCCTCATCCTTCAGCACTTCCGCAAAAGCAAAAAGAGGCTCCACAACCGCCTGGCGCAGGCCCTCAAGACGCTCCATGTCCCACTCTTCCCGGCCCGGACAAGCCTCCCAGGGACCGCTCCAGGCTTTTCGGCCGCGGATGCCGGTGGCCAGGACATAATTTTCCAGCTCATAGAGATCCTCCCCGGCTAAAGGGCCCAGGCCGCTCTTTAAACAGGCAAAGAGCGTATCATAAGAGTAGTCCTTCTCCACCGCCTCCAAAGCTCCCCGCAGAAAAGCCACCAGGGGATGACCCATCATATCTCCCTTGGCATCGATGAAGAACGGAATTCCCGCCCGATCAAAGACCTGACGGATCACCGGCTCATAGCCCGCCACGTCGCCGCCCACCAGGGCAATCTCCCGGTAGCGAAAGCCCTCCTCGCTCACCAGGCGAAAAATCTCACGGGCCACCGACCGAAGCTCTCCTCTCCGATCCTTCGCCTCCCACAGATGGATTTCGCCGCAGTCCTTTTCCGTGACAAAGGGGACCGTCGGACAGCGCAGAAACTGCCGCTCCAAAGCCGCCAGCGCTCCCCGTGTGCCATAGCGCAGGCCGGGAGTGAAGTCCCCGATTTTTCGCACCGGTACGCCCTGGCCCTCCGCCAGGCCGCACAGAGTGCGCACCGTAGTCAGGCTCTGCTCAAAGAGCTGTCTGTCCGAAGCCAGCCTGGCCTTCTCAAAAGGAGTCCTCTCGCCGGACTGCTCCGACCCGGAGGTCTGCCCGGAAATCTCCTCCGCCAGCTCCCCGTCTACGGTGACGGTCACTACCACCTCTTTTGCATGGGCCATCAACACCTCCAGCACAGAAAACTGCACCGGGGTAAATCCGGCAAAGCCGTCGCAGAATACCACGCTGTCCTTCACCTTTTTCGACAGAGGAACCAGGCGGCAGAGCACATCCAGAAGCTTCTCCGAGGGAATGGTATCCTCCTTCATGCTGGCGTCGAAGGCCCGATAGATTGTCAAAATCTCCTGAAGCTTTCGGCAAAGCAGGGGTTCATCCTTTGTCTCCTCCACCAGAATCCCCAGCGCCTCCTCGTCGATCCGGTACTGATAGAGCTCACTGAGCATGGATTTGACTCGTCCGATGAAACCTGCCTTGTCCAGGTTTTTGCCGAAATAGGGAAGCTCATCCCTGCTTTTTGCCGCCGCCCGGCGCAGAACCAGAAGCTTGCCCATGTCATCCAGCACCTTGAGGCCGTCCTTTCCCTGCTCCTCCAGAACACGGTAAGCCAGCCGGTCAAAGCTCAGAATATCAATGTTGGTAAAGCTGTGCCTTTGATGAAGGTTTACCAGATCTCTCTGGGTCTGCATCGTAAACTGCTCCGGCACAATGACCATAGCCCGAAAGGCGGAACTATGTTCCGCCTTTTTCAACAGTTCCCTATAGAGACTGGTAGTCTTGCCGGAGCCGGCAGGACCGAGAAGAAGAGTAAGCCCCATCAGCACACCTCCATGGCCAGACAGCAGGCTCCCAGAATCCCCTGATCGTCTCCCAGACTGGCCCCGACAATATATTCATCCAGATGTTCCAGCTCTCTGGTATTTAAATAGCCGCCCAGCTGCCTGTGCACCTCCCTGCGGATCAGCGGCAGGAGGCTCTGCTGGTGCATAACTCCGCCGCCCAGGATAATCTTCTCCGGCGACAGGATCATAATATAGGCCACCAGCGCCTGAGCAATATAGTAGGCCTCCAGCTCCCACACCTCCGGGCAGTCCGAAAGCTCCGCCCCCGGTCTGCCGTAGCGTTTCTCGATGGCAGGCCCGGCAGCCAGTCCTTCAAAGCAGCTGTCATGATAAGGGCAGACGCAGACAAAGTCTTCATCGCCGGCCCTCCTTTTTAGAGTCAAATGACCGGCTTCCGGGTGGAGCATCCCGTGAAGCAGCCGTCCGTTGCTCATGATTCCGGCCCCGATGCCGGTGCCGATGGTGATATAGATGCTGTTTTCCAGACCCCTGGCACAGCCGAAGGTGGCCTCACCCAGGAGAGATCCATTGACATCGGTATCAAAACCGATGGGTACCCCCAGCTCACGGCCAAAAAAGCCCGCCACATCGCACCACGTCCAGCCGGGCTTGGGCGTCGTGGTGATATAGCCGTAGGTGGGCGAATCCCGGTGCAAGTCCACCGGACCGAAGCAGGCTATTCCCAGAGCCTGGATCTCCTTGCCCCGGAAGAAATCCGCCAGTCTCGGCAGAGTCTCCTGCGGCGTCGTGGTAGGGATCGATACCTTCTCTCGAATACTCCACTTCTGTTCTTCGTCTATCTCCACTACAGCACACACCATCTTGGTACCGCCAGCCTCCAATGCTCCCACTCTCATCAAAAGAAATCCTCCTTATTTGTCTTCACGCCACGGTTTTTATTGCCTTCCGTACCGCTGCTCTCTCCTAACACTGTTCTTCCGCCGCTATTTTGTCTGCCCGTGTATCCTCTGCTCCGTCTCCTGCTCGATGCGTCCCCGGACCGCCTCCATCCTGCGGTCCAGCTCGGCGCTGATCTCGGCGCATTCATACATCTCTGCCGCCAGCTCATCGGCGATCTGCTCCGGGATGTCTTTCTTGTATCGCAGCTTGTGCTCCAGACTGGCCCAAAAGTCCATGGCTATGGTGCGGAACTGCACCTCCACCTTCATCAGCTTTTTCTCATTCTCCAAAAAGATCGGCACGTCCACAATCAGGTGCAGACTCCGATAGCCGCTCTTCTTCGGCTGCTGAATATAATCCTTGCGCTCGATCAGGGTAATGTCATCCTGCTTGAGCAGACAGTCCGCCAGCATATAGATATCCTCCGGAAAAGAACAGATGATCCTTATCCCCGCCACATCAAAAATATTCTCCTCCAGAGCCGAAAGAGTAAAGGGAAGATTTTTGCTCTTCATCTTGCCGACAATACTGTCCATGGACTTTAGGCGGGTCTTGATGGTCTCGATGGGATTGCGGTCATACTGCAGCGAAAACTGCTCGTTGAGCACCCGGAATTTGGTCTCCACCTCCATCATCGCACAGCGGTAGTAGGACATTAACTGCCGCCAGGGCTGCGTATTGTCCCGGGCCATCTCCAGAAATTCCTCGCTGACCAGCTCGCTTAAAAGCTTTCCCTTAAATTCTTCCCTTGCCGAATCACTCAGTTTTGGTATCTTAATTGCCATTGCAAATACTCCTTTTCGCTTTTAGGTCAAAAACTGCTTTGGCCTCACTGAACACTTTATCACGAAATGGACATTTCAACAATGATCTTTTTTCACTGCTGAAAAAGAGGACGCCTATTCAGACGTCCCCTTTTCAGCGGATTTTCTGTTCCGGATCAGGCGCTTTGGCCGTGATATTCCTCCAGAAATGCTCCTCTTTCCTTTAATGTCCGGCGAAGCTCATCGGTATCCAGGCTGCAGGCCGGCTGACCGGTTCTCACGCTCTGCGCCGCCGCCGTGCCCGCTCCCTGGGCAGTCGCCATGATGATGGGTGTCACCCGGATCGCCGCGCAGGCCTCATGCGTGGCACTTACGCATCGGCCGGCTACCAGAAGATTCGGCACCTTATCCGTCACCAGACAGCCGTAGGGGATAGAGTACCAGCTTCCCGGCTTCAGATAACGATGGTTCGTCTCGGCGCCGTCCGGCGAATGGACATCGATAGGGTAGCCGCCCATGGCAACGGCATCAGGAAACATCCGGTTGGATAAAAGGTCTTCTGCCGTCAGCTTATATTTGCCGTCAATCTTGCGGCTCTCCCGGATGCCGATGTGAGGGCCGGTCTGAATAATCCGGCAATGCTCAAAGCCGGGGATATATTTGCGCATAAAAGCCACGATCTGGTGGGCCTGCCTGCGTCCTTCCACCTCCGCCTCGGTCAGGTCAAAGGGATCCACCGCCGAACGGCGGATAATCCGGGACATGTTCAGAATACACTCGCCGGGGGTGTTGGTCTCGAAGCACAGAACCATATCCCGGTCTACGTCAAACTCCCCTCTCTCTTTGGCCAGCCGGATCCGGGAGTAAGCCCCTTGAATGCCTGCCCGCGGAAGCTCCTCCAGCCGGTCAAAGGGAATGGTGTGCAGCATATCGTCCCGATTGCCCTTGACAAAGGCAATCATCTCCTCCCGGTCGACGTCAGCCACCTTAATATTCATCGTCATCGGCTGAGCCAGATGATCGCTGTCCCGCCCATAGACCGAGGTAACCCCGGCGTGGGTGGCCAGATCAGCGTCGGCGCTGCAGTCGATAAAGACCTTTGCCCGGGCTGTAAAGAAACCGTTCTTTGAATAGAGGCGAACCGAGCGGATCTCATCTCCTTCTTTCTCGCAGCCGGTATATACCGTATGGTAGAGAAGCTGAACCCCGGCTTCCCTGGCCATGGTCTCCAGCACCAGCTTCATCCCCTCCGCATCAAAAGGCGTCACACTGCTGGCATAACCCACGAAATCCTCCATATGCCCCGGCGACATGCCGATGGCCTGAAGCCGCTCTACGATCTCCTGGGCAATACCCCGGACCACCTGGGTATCCCCCGCATGGAAAGTCATCTGGGGGCCGACTCCAGCCATGGTCAGCATTCCGCCCAGATAACCGTTCTGCTCCACCAGAAGAACACTGGCGCCTTCTCTGGCCGCGGCAATGGAAGCCACCGTTCCCGCCGGTCCTCCTCCGATCACGATCACGTCATAACTCAGTTTGTTTTCCATCTTCTGACTCCTCTCCCTCCGCCAGTTCATAGTAGGTCCGCGCAAAGGCGTGGGCCCCAATCTCCGACAGAGCATGTATGCCGGTCCGGCCGATTTTCACCGGGCCCAGCTTAAGCATCGGCACCTGGTACTCCTTCGAGGTCAATCCCAGACCGTTCATCTCCAGAAAGTGAAAATATTCATGGCTCAGAATCAAATTTTCCGCTGTGAGCAGATCCAGGGAATTGCTTTGGGCCCACAGCCGCACCGAACCCAGATAGAGGGTCACGGTCTTCTGCCCGGACACATAGTCGCTGAAGTAGCGCTGTCCTCCCGCCACATAGTCGATATCCTTCTCGATCAGTTCCAGGCCGCTCTCCCTTACGATCTTTTTAAAATCCGTACTGCCCCCAAACCTTGCATAGGCTTCGCGGGCGGCCCGGCAGCCTTTCTGCCAGGCCTTCTCCACGATAACGCCCCGGTCTTTCTGCGGTATTTTGCCATAGCAGGGATCATAGGTCAATTCTCGGTCAGCCAGCTCGCGTCCCGGAAAGGGAAGGGTAAAATCCGCCATCGCCGTCTCGCCTCCCGTCAGGCGTCCACGCGCCGGGTGGCCGCCAGAATCAGCGGCTCATCCTGGCCGCAGCCGGCCAGCTCCACATTTCCCAGACTCGCAATCTGCTCCGAGCTCGCCATACCTGACAGATCCACGATACGTTTGCCCAGAATCACATAGACATTGGGAAGATTGGTGCCGCCGTCGTTGTACTCGGTGAGCTCCTCCAGGATGTAGTCCAGCTCCTTGCCCCAGCCGCCCACGGTGGTCTGTCTCACCATGGCGTTGTTTTTCTGCAGACGGATAACTCCCTCCTCGTCGATGAGACGCAGAGGATGGGTCACCTTGCTCATCAGGCCAAAGAGTTTTTTCTGCTTCTTTTCACACTGTACGGCATACATGGAGCCATTCTCAGCGGTGATGGAGAGTTCTCCCTTGGGCACGCTCAGATTCTCCGCCACGATATCCAAAAGTTCGTCCTTTTCCAGCTTTTTCTGCAGACGGTTCTTGCTGCGCAGCTCCGTGGCTCCCACGGCGATGGCCCGCACCACATTTCTCTGGGTATCCACCTCCACGCTGACCTCCACGGTGCCCGGAGCGGCTCCGTTCTGGATAGCCTTCAGCTCGGCCTCACGGCGCACGCTGATGATATCCTCCTGGGTGGGATTGGTGACGCTGCGCTCCACCATATCGCGGACCATGGCCAACGCTACGCCGATGGTAGAGATAACAGGAGCGTTCTTGGCAATCCGGTGCTTATGGCCCATGGTCTTCGCCAGATGGGGCACTACGCTGGCCGCTCCGCCGCCGCCGCCCACGAAGACGGTCTGGGCGGGATCCATATGATAATCCTTCATCAGCTGAGCAGCTACCTTGCTGTTCTTGGCCGCGGCAAAGGCCATCACCTTGCGCGCCGCCTCCTCCACGGTACAGCCCATGTTGTCGGCCAGAGGCTTCCAGGCCTTCCTTGCCGCTTCCACATTTCCGTAGGCGTAATCCTCCGGGCGCACATAGCCGGCCAGGTTGGCCGCGCCGGCCATGGTCAGAGCCACCCGGACCCCTCCGTCGCACTCGATGCAGCCGTATTCCGGATCAGTGGGCGTAGGGCGCACCGTCACCAGGCGGGGATTGACTATCTTCTCCGGATCGGTATAGACCTCATACTCAAGGCCCGCAATATGGGCGCTGCGGGGGCCTGTCTCCACGGCCTTGCCGTCCTTGATCTGTACCATACTGCCGCCGCCGATACCGACAGTGCGCACATCCAGACTGTTCAAATAGGTCTTGTGTCCGCCCACCTCGGCGTACTGAATCATGACCTTGCCGTCCTTGACGCAGGAGATATCGGTGGAGGTGCCTCCCACCTCGAAGAAAATGCCGTCGGTCAGCTTCTCATACATCAGCGCTCCGGCCACGCCAGCCGCCGGGCCGGAGAGGATGGTCAAAATCGGGCGGCGGCGCACCTCGTCCACCGTCATCACACCGCCGTCGCAGCGCATCACCATCAGAGGGCTTTCAATACCGGCCGCCTTGATGCTCTGATCCGTCATCGTAGCTGCCTCCAGCATCTTGGGCATGATGCTGGCATTGACCACAGCAGTTCTGGTGCGGATTTTTAAGCCGTACAGCTTGGAGATATCGTTGGTGGCTGTAGCCGGCACGTTCTCTTCGCCGCAGATCTCCACCGCGCGGTTTTCATTGGCCGGATCATCGACGCTGAAGGCCTCCGCCGCCACGAAACTGGTGCAGCCCTCCTCCTTCAGCGAGCGGATCGCCTGACGGATCGTCTCATCCAGCTGGTCTAAGTTTCCCGTGTCCACATAGGCATTTTTGGATACCAGATACTTGCCCTCGGCAAGCTCGATATTCCCGATGGTCGTGTCCCCCTTACTCTTGGCTCCCTGAAGTCCCTTGCCCAGGGTGATGACGCCCACCTGCGCCACATCGCCCTCCAGCAGAGCATTGGTGGCCTGGGTGGTGCCGTGGGCGATAAAAACCACGTCCTCCGGCGCGATATGACACTGCTCCATCACCTTGTGCAGCACCTGGACGATACCGGCCGCCACGCCTTCGGGCGCCGTGTGCGTCGTGGGGGTTTTGACCGAACCGATGAGCTCGTAGGTATCGTTATCAATGGCTACCGCGTCGGTAAAGGTTCCTCCCACATCGATTCCAATTCTGACTGCCATTTTTCTTTTCCTCCCTCTTTTTATCCTTATCATTCTTTTCCGATGATTTCTGCTTTGGATATGGACCGGAAGATCGGGAGCCGGCATCCTCCTCCGGCCCGCATCCAAGGCAAAAATCGCGGGCTGCGCTGCCGCCGGACCGCAGCAGGTATCCGGGACGACTTCCCGGATACCCGTCCGCAGCCTCATGCAAAAGATCAGAAGTACAAGAACGCGCTGAGGACAACGCCGATGATGGCCACCGCCCACAGATAAGGCAGCAGTTTCTTGGTGATACCGTTGACATCCACCTCAACGAAATTGGCCGTCCACACGTTCTGGGTGTTGGTGGGGTCGCCGCAGCCCTGGATTCTCTCGGACGCCAGGAAAGCGCCCATCACTGCCAGAGGAGTGAGGCTGCCCAGGCCGATCACCAAAGCGGCGATGCCGCTGCCCAGACCAAACAGGTTCATCGGCCCGCGGTACAGAGCCAGAGGAGCCAGGATGGAGAAGAAGATGATGTAGCCCACGCGGCTGGTCGGGATAACTGCCAGCAGGAAAGGATTAAGCACTGCGGTAACCATGGAGTGAGTCACGGCCAGATACAGAATGCCGATGCCAATCATCAGAATCACAGCGGGGCCGGCATCGGTGATGCCGTCATAGCAGGTCTTGACCAGCAGATTCATGGCCTTGGAAAAGCTCTTGCTGGTAAACAGCAGAATCCAGATGATGCCGGCGATAAATGCAGGGCATACAGGCACGGAGAACACGGCCACCAGCACGATGGGAACAATGGGGGTGAACATAGCCAGCACGCCCCTCACGCCACTCAACTGCTTGGAGGGCTCGGCAGTCTCCTTGGCCGGGGCCGAGAAGGCAAACTTCACGCCGTTTTTCTTAAATTCCACAAAGACCAGAATCAGGGTGGCAATCAGAGTAGCCACTACCATGTAGATCTCAAAGCTCTGAATCTGGCTGATATCCAGGCTGAAGATGCTGGAGAAAGTTCTCCAGTTGGCAATGTTGAACGTCAATCCTGTGTTGAAGGCCATCAGGAAGATGCAGGCGGCGCTCATCGCAGGCACGCCTACGGAAATCAGAATCGGCAGGGCAATGGAGCCGACCATAATGATGGAGCCCAGACCGCTCAAGGTTGTAAACAGGACGGCGCAGGCTGCCACCATGATCAGCGTTACGATGAGAGGACGATCGCCGCCCAGCTCAGCGCTCTTTTTGATGATGGTTTCGGTGACGCCGGTCTTGTTCATCAGCTGACCCAGCCATGCGCCGAAGATAACCGCCATGATGGCGCTGCCCATGCGCACAGTACCGGCCTCCACCACGGTCTGCAGCCAGCCGATGGCATTGCCGTCGGCATCGGTGCCCACAGCCGGAACACCGGCAATGATGCAGATCACTACAGCCATGAGCGGCAGAGCCAGCAGCGTAGGAATCTTCTTGGTCATCATCAGCGCTGCAATGATGATAAAGGCGATAATGATTAAGGAACCTTGTAACATACTTCTACCTCCTCTTTGGGATTTTGTTGTGTATGATTTACCGTTCACACGGCAACTCTCTTCATTTACAGGTTTTCCGATTTCTTCCGGGGCATTTTGTCACAGAGCGTCCACTGCCTCGCGGAAGGCCGCCGTGGCAGCTTTCACCTCTTCAGGCCCCGGCTCCTTACCCATAACAATCGCACCGATCATCACTGCCTTGCAGCCGGCTTCATACAGATGCTTTACCTCCGAAGGTTTGATTTTTCTCTGGGTGGGAATCAGGGGTATCATTTAGATAAAGATACCACACCAATCCCACGCTGGCTTTTGCTCAACCGATACAGCCGGAGGGCTGGACAACAAGAAAAGGCGGTATGCGCCCCGTGGAGGGGTAGCGTACCGCCTTTTCTTGTGGGGG
>CALWGV010000078.1 GCA_944380185.1 uncultured Lachnospiraceae bacterium | reverse complement strand
GGGACGCTATATGCTGGGCCCTTACGGCCATCTGATCACCCAGGTAATTCACGAAA
Organism: uncultured Lachnospiraceae bacterium; assembly: GCA_944380185.1. GTDB lineage: Bacteria > Bacillota > Clostridia > Lachnospirales > Lachnospiraceae > RGIG7193. The sequence continues at coordinate 15,891 of CALWGV010000078.1, read as the reverse complement.
AGCATATTTACAAAGAGTACATCGGCTGCGACGCCTGCGCCGCCAACCTGATGCGGCCCGCCATGTACGGGGCCTACCACCATATCACCGTGCTGGGCAAGGAAGATAAGCCCTGCGACCATATGTATGATGTGACCGGCTCCCTGTGCGAAAATAACGATAAGTTTGCCATTGACCGGATGCTGCCGGAAATTCAGGTTGGCGACTACCTGGCCATTCACGACACAGGCGCCCACGGTTTTTCCATGGGCTACAATTACAACGGCAAGCTGCGTTCCGCAGAGCTTCTGCTGAAGGAAAACGGACAGGTGCAGCTGATCCGGCGCGCGGAGACACCCAGAGATTACTTTGCCACCTTTGATTTCTGCGATATTTTGAAGAAGCTCCGCCTGGATTAAACCGTCCGGTCAAGCCTGTCAGATCAACAAAGCCGCTGGAATTCTCCAGCGGCATCCCGACGCCTGAAAAGCATTTCCGCCTTGCCGGTCCTCTGCTTTTCAGGCTTTCTTTATTAATTTTTTGTTTTTTGTCGCCGGGAGCCTCAGTCCACGGTCACCACCCGCATGGAGTTGGTCACGCCCTGATCCCTGGTACGGCCGCCGGTCATTCCTGCGGTCAGAACGATCAATTCATCTTCTTTCACCAGACCGCGCAGCTTGGCAAGCTCCACAGAACTGTTTACCACCTCATCGCTGTTGGCCTGATAAGGGGCATAGATCGCCTTCACTCCCCATACCAGCTGCAGCTGTCTGATCACCTGTGCATTAGGGGAGGTGGCTACAATGGCCGTCCTCGGGCGGAATTCCGATACCATTCTGGGCGTATAGCCGGACATGGAAGGAGTGACAATAGCCGCCGCGTTCAGGTTGTTGGCCGTCGTCACCGAAGCATAAGCCACCGCAGCAGAAATACCGTTGTTTCTGTGTCTCGCCTTCTCCAGCAGCAGCTCATCATAGTCCAGATGAGACTCCGTATTTTCTGCAATATGAGCCATCATCGACAGAGCCTCCACCGGGTACTTGCCCATAGCCGTCTCACCGGAAAGCATGACTGCATCGGTGCCGTCATAGATGGCATTAGCCACGTCGCTGACCTCGGCTCTGGTCGGACGGGGATTGCGGATCATGGAATCCAGCATCTGCGTGGCAGTGATCACCGTCTTAAATGCACTGTTGCACATATGAATCATCTTCTTTTGAAGATAAGGAAGCTTCTCCGGCGGGATCTCTACACCCATATCGCCGCGGGCCACCATGATGCCGTCAGCCACACGCATGATCTCCTCGAAATTGTCGATGCCTTCCATGTTTTCGATCTTGGCGATCACCTTGATCTTGGAGCCATGAGCCAGCAGGATCTCCTTGATCTCCATGATGCACTCTGCGGAGCGGACAAAGGAGGCGGCGATAAAATCAAAATCGTTTTCAATGCCAAAAAGGATATCCTTCTTATCCTGTTCGGTGATGCCGGGAAGGCGAATCTTGACGCCGGGAACATTGACTCCCTTTTTGGTGCCCAGTACGCCGCCGTTGACCACGTGACAATGAATATCCGTCTCGGTCTTGCTCTCCACCTGCAGCTCAATCAGACCGTCATCGATCAGGATTTTGTCGCCGGGATTCACATCCGCCGGCAGTCCGGAATAGTTGATAAAGCCTTCCGTCTGATCTCCCTCAATCTCACGGGTGGTCAGCGTGTACTTCTGACCGGTCTCCAGAGTAACATTTTTGGCCCCATCCTTGAGCATGCCGGTGCGGATCTCCGGTCCCTTGGTGTCAAGAAGAGCAGCCACCGGCACATTTTTTGCCTCGCGTACCTTCTTTAAGAGTTCCAGTCTTCCCTTGTGTTCTTCATAGCTGCCATGAGAGAAATTGAAACGGGCCACATCCATACCGTGGTCGATCAGTTCGCCCATGACCTCTTCGCTGTCCGTCGCCGGTCCCAGCGTGCAGATAATCTTTGTGCGTTTCATCTCTTTGCGTCCTCCTGATTTTTCGGTTTCGTTACATGCTGATGAGTGTACAGATGATCCTGGCAGTACTCGTAATTCCCCTCACATTTCGAGCAGAAGCGAAACTCCAGGGAGGGATCATCCAGTTCCGTACGCCCGCAGACCGCACAGCGGTGTCTGGGCTGACCAGCTCTGGCCCTCTCCACTTTCTTTGCCTCCATCACCTGAGCCTTGAATTGACGCTGCATCTTCTTTTGGGCTGCCGTGGGGCGAAAACTCTTGCGGTACAGCCAGTAAAATACCACATAATTCAACATAGAAAACAGCGCTGCCAGGGCATACTGCGGCAGGGCAGGGATTCCCAGACGGAAAATCAGCCACAGCGAGATCTCCGGATTGATATAATACAGCAGACCTCCCACAATGGTTACAATAAAGTAGGCCGCATTGAGATAGCCCAGCCATTTGCCCTTGATCGGAATGATAAAAAACAGCAGGAACTGGGCATCGGCAAACTCCGTCACAAAAGCAAAGAACAAGGACATATTGAGGAAATAAGTCCCCGGTTCAAAGCTGTCCCCAAAGACAATGTAGGTGATAACTGCCGCCAGAATATTGAACAGGATCCCCATCAGGAAATACAGGTTGAAGGCAAAGGTCCCCCACCTTCTCTCCAGATTATCCCCGATCATATAATACATATACAGCACAATCAGGGCCATCCAGATCGAAGTGCCGGGCGAGGCAATAATAAAAGTCACGAGCCTCCAGATCTGTCCATGCAGAACAGCGCCGATATCCAGAGCGAGATACTGCGTGTACAGCTGCGGAGCCGCAAGATCAATGATCACTCCGATAATATACAGGACGATCACATACCGCATCAGTCCCGGTATGGCGTATTTGCCAAATTTGCGCTCCATCTTTTTCATCCAGCTCATAGGCTACTGCTTTCCTTTCTCCAGACAATTTCCGGACAGGGTAACGGCAAAAAGCCGTACCGCCGCGTGTATCATCCATGTCAAACTCATCTCAGGTGCGACGGGCTCTGCGCCCTGCGCACCACCCTCATTATAGGAAGGAAAGCGCTGTTTGTCAAATACAATCACGCTCTTTGGCGCTTTTCCCGCTCCAAAAAATACTTTCTTCTTTCTTAATTTTTTGTTCACATTTTATTAACTCTTCCTTATTGAAATTTGAAACCGAAAGCTTTATAATGCTCTTTGTGTTATGCCCAAAAACTGTTTTACTATATACAAAGGGGAAATTTTTATGCAACAAACCCATAAATACTATACGTTAGGAATCGATATTGGTTCCACGACCGTAAAGATCGCCATTCTCGACGAAAAGAATCAGATGCTCTTTTCTGACTATGAACGGCACTACGCAAACATTCAGGAAACCCTAGCCGGCCTGTTAAAGAAAGCCAGGACCCAGCTGAGAGAGATTATGCTCTCTCCCGTTATCACCGGGTCGGGCGGACTTTCTCTGGCCGGTCTTTTGGAGATTCCTTTCGTCCAGGAAGTGGTGGCCGTGGCCACCTCCCTCCAGGATTATGCGCCCCAGACCGATGTAGCCATCGAGCTGGGCGGAGAGGATGCCAAGATTATCTACTTTACCGGCGGCATCGAGCAGCGGATGAACGGCATCTGCGCCGGCGGCACGGGAGCTTTCATCGACCAGATGGCTACCCTCCTGCAGACCGACGCGGCCGGCCTCAACGAGTATGCGGCCCACTATAAGGCCATCTACCCTATCGCCGCCCGCTGCGGCGTTTTCGCCAAATCCGATATTCAGCCTCTGATCAACGATGGAGCCACCAAGGAAGATCTGGCCGCCTCCATCTTCCAGGCCGTGGTCAACCAGACCATCAGTGGCCTGGCCTGCGGCAAACCGATCCGGGGCAACGTGGCCTTCTTAGGCGGCCCGCTTCACTTCCTGCCCGAATTGAAAAACGCCTTTATCCGCACCCTCAAGCTGGGACCGGAAAATGTGATCGCGCCGGAGCACTCCCATCTGTTCGCCGCCATCGGCGCCGCCATGAACGCGCCGGAGGAGAAAGAAGGGGAAGCATCCCATCTGATCTCCATCTCCGACCTTTATGAGAAGCTGGATAAAGGAGTAAAGATGCGCTTCGAGGTAAAGCGTCTGGAACCGCTTTTCTCCAATCAGGAGGAGTATAATCAGTTCCACCGCCGCCATGCCAAACATAAAGTACACACAGCTGAACTGTCCTCCTACAGCGGCAACTGTTTCTTAGGCATCGATGCAGGCTCCACCACCACCAAGGTGGCCATCGTCGGCGAGGACGGAACATTGCTCTACTCCTTCTACAGCAACAACAACGGAAGTCCTCTGGCCACCACGATTCAGGCCATAAAGGAAATCCGGCAGCAGATTCCCGACAGCGCCCATATCGTCTATTCCTGCTCCACCGGCTATGGCGAGGCTCTGATCAAGGCCGCGCTGCAGCTGGACGAGGGAGAGGTGGAGACGATCTCCCACTACTATGCTGCCTCCTTCTTTGAGCCGGATGTGGACTGTATCCTGGATATCGGCGGTCAGGACATGAAGTGCATTCATATCAAGGATCACGCCGTGGACAGCGTACAGTTAAATGAGGCCTGCTCCTCCGGCTGCGGCTCCTTCATCGAGACCTTTGCCATCTCCTTGGGATACACGGCCCCGGCCTTCGCCAGGGAGGCTTTGTTTGCCAAGAATCCCATCGATCTGGGCACCCGCTGCACCGTATTTATGAATTCCAACGTAAAGCAGGCCCAGAAGGAGGGCGCAGAGGTGGCCGACATCTCCGCCGGCCTGGCCTACTCCGTTATCAAGAACGCTTTATATAAGGTAATGAAGATCACCGGCCCCGAGGATCTGGGCAAGCATGTGGTGGTTCAGGGCGGCACCTTCTACAACGACGCCGTTTTGCGCAGCTTCGAGCGCATCAGCGGCTGTGAAGCCGTCCGCCCCGATATTGCCGGCATCATGGGTGCCTTCGGCGCTGCTCTGGTTGCCAGGGAGCGGTGGCAGGGCCAGCAGACCTCCATGCTTTCCCTGGATGAGATCATCAATCTGTCCTACAAGACCACCATGGCCCGCTGCCAGGGCTGCAATAACCACTGCCTGCTGACCGTCAACATCTTTGACGGCGGCCGACGCTTTATCTCCGGCAACCGCTGCGAAAAAGGGCTGGGCGTGGAAAAGCACAAGGAAGCCGTTCCCAACCTGTTTTCCTACAAGCTGGACCGGATCTTCCACTACGAACCGCTGCCGGAGGAAGAGGCCCCCCGCGGCATTGTGGGCATTCCCCGCGTCCTGAATATGTACGAAAACTTCCCCTTCTGGGCCGTTTTCTTCCGGGAGCTGGGATTCAGGGTCGTTCTTTCGCCCCTGTCCACCCATAAGATATACGAGATGGGCATTGAATCCATCCCCAGCGAATCGGAGTGCTATCCGGCGAAGCTGGCCCACGGCCATGTGGCCTGGCTGATTCAACAGAAGGTGCCGTTCATCTTCTACCCCTGCATTCCCTACGAGCGCAACGAGACGCCGGAGGCCAACAACCACTATAACTGCCCGATTGTCACCTCCTATGCAGAGAATATTAAGAACAACGTGGAGGAGCTGGCCGACGGCTCCATCCGCTTTATGAATCCTTTCCTGCCCTTCACCAATGAAGAGGTGCTGGAAAAGCAGCTGGTCAAGGTATTCGGCGAGGAACTGTCGATTCCGGCCCATGAAGTGAAGGCCGCCTGCCAGAAGGCCTGGGCCGAGCAGGACGCGGCCCGGCGGGACATTGAGAAAAAGGGAGAGGAAACCCTTCGCTATATGGAAGAGACCGGCCATCAGGGCATCGTCCTGGCCGGACGCCCCTACCACATTGACCCGGAAATCAACCACGGCATACCAGAGCTGATCACCTCCTACGGCCTGGCCGTGCTGACCGAGGACTCGGTCTCCCATCTGGCCAATCCGGAGCGGCCGATGCTTGCCATCGACCAGTGGATGTACCACTCCCGCCTGTACCGGGCCGCCGAGTTTGTCAAGACACGGGATGATCTGAACCTGATCCAGTTAAATTCCTTTGGCTGCGGCCTGGACGCCGTGACCACCGACCAGGTAAACGACATCCTGACCCATTCCGGCAAGCTCTATACCGTGCTGAAGATCGACGAGGTGAACAACCTGGGGGCCGCACGCATCCGGATCCGCTCCCTGATCTCCGCCCTGAAGCTGCGCAGCAAGACGCAGATGAACCGACCGATCGTATCGGCCAGCTATCACCGGGCGGAATTTACCGAGGCCATGAAGAAGGACTACACGATCCTCTGCCCGCAGATGTCGCCGATCCACTTTAATCTGCTGCACGCAGCCCTGACATCCTGCGGCTACAACATCGACGTGCTTACAAGCACCAAGCAGGAATCTCTGGATATGGGGCTGAAATATGTCAACAACGACGCCTGCTATCCTTCGCTGATCGTCGTCGGCCAGATTATGGAGGCCCTGCTCTCCGGCCGCTACGACGTCAATAAGGTAGCTGTCATCATCACCCAGACCGGCGGCGGCTGCCGTGCCACCAACTACATCGGCTTTATCCGCCGTGCCCTGGAAAAGGCCGGGATGCCCCAGGTGCCTGTCATCTCCTTAAGTGCCCAGGGCCTGGAGAACAACTCCGGCTGGACGATCACCCCGCCGATGCTCATCAAGGCTCTGCAGGCTGTGGTCTACGGCGATCTGTTTATGCGGATGGTCTACCGGATGCGCCCCTATGAGATCACCCTCGGCTCCACCAACGCTCTCCATGAAAAATGGGAGCAGCGCTGCATTGCGTCCCTGAAGAAAAAGCCTTCCATGCGGGAATTCAAGAGAAATGTCCGGGCTATGATCCACGATTTTGACACTCTGCCCATCCACGAGGATATGAAGAAGCCCCGCGTCGGCATCGTCGGCGAGATCCTGGTGAAATTCGCCCCGGAGGCCAACAACCACCTGGTGGAGCTTCTGGAGAGCGAGGGAGCCGAGGCCGTAATGCCCGACCTGATGGACTTTTTGCTGTACTGCTTCTACAACAGCAATTTCAAGGCCGATCATCTGGGCACCAAGAGAAGTACGGCCATCCTGTGCAATATCGGTATCTCCGCTATCGAATACTTCCGCGGCACCGCCAGACGGGAGCTGGAAAAGAGCCGGCACTTCATCCCGCCGTCGAGGATTCAGGAGCTGGGCGAATACGCGAAGGAATATGTGTCCCTGGGCAACCAGACCGGCGAGGGATGGTTCCTCACCGGCGAAATGCTGGAGCTCATTCACACCGGTACGCCCAACATCGTCTGCACCCAGCCTTTCGCCTGCCTGCCCAACCATATCGTGGGCAAGGGAGTCATCAAGAGCCTGCGGGCAGCCCACCCGGAGTCCAACATCATCGCTGTGGACTATGATCCCGGCGCCAGCGAGGTGAACCAGCTAAACCGCATCAAGCTGATGCTCTCCACCGCCCAGAAACGGTTAAAGGAGCAGGAAGAGCAGTCCCAGGAATCTCCGAAGGCTCCCAGCAACGTGACCGATATCAAGAACCATGAAGGCAAAACCCGTCCGAAGAGAAAAAAGAAGGACGGAGAACAGAAAAAGGAAGAAAAAAGCGAAAAAATCAGCTGATATTAAAGGAGAAGAGGCGGCGCTGTTCCGGAATAGGAGGCGCCGCCTTTCGTAAGGAGAATCTATGTTAGATAAGAAAGGTTTTGATCTATGGGCGGACGGCTACGACCGAAGCGTCGGTTTATCCGATGAAGACGGAACGTATCCCTTTGCCGGTTACAAAAGCATTTTAAACGAAATCTATAACCGGGTGCTGGCTGCCCCCGGCAAAGCCGTTCTCGATATCGGTTTTGGCACGGGAACCCTCACGGCCAAGCTCTATGAGCGGGGATACCGAATCTTCGGACAGGATTTCTCTGAAAAAATGATCGGGCTGGCCCAGGAAAAAATGCCGGACGCCCAGCTGTATCCGGGGGATTTCTCAAAAGGGCTGGCCGCTCCCCTAACAGAGCAAAAATACGATGCCATTATTGCCACCTACTCCCTGCACCATCTGACCGACCCGCAGAAAGTCGATTTTCTGAATCGTCTGCTGCCTTTGCTGAATCCGGGAGGCTGGATTTATATCGGAGACGTGGCCTTTGAAAACCGCGCCCTGCTGGAAAAATGCAGGCGGGATGCCGGCAACGAATGGGATGAAGACGAGATTTATTTTGTCTATGACGAATTAAAACCGTTCTTTCCGGAAATGCGCTTTGAACCGATGTCATACTGTGCGGGCCTATTATCTTTAACCGCCGTTTTTACCCACACTTCATAATCCATCCTATCACAGGCCAAAATTAAAGTCTAGTATTTTTTTCTTTTCCGCTAAAATAGAGCTACAGCCGTAAGGCAGAACTGCAGCTGCCGCGCACAGCGGTAAAGGACAGCCTGATAAGGAGGAGCTCATTCATGAATCTGGAATCGAAAAAAAGCACCTTTGGCCCTGTCCCCGGCCTTTCCCGTCCGGAGGAAGAGCGCCATCTGGCCGACACCCTGGCCATCGTCCGCGACAACATAGCAAGCTACACGGCCCAGGTCAGCCAGATGGGCGCGGAGATCGACGAAATGCTGGAGCGCTATCACGACAACGACACCGAAGTGCTTACCCTCTTAAACAACACCGTCACCCTTCACACCCATATGAAGAGGGCTTTGGAGCGCAATGAACGCGCCCTCCTTAAGCCTTATTTCGGCCGGATCGATTTCTGCGAGGACGCATCCGGCAAGGAGGAGGCCATCTATATAGGCCGGGGCGGCATCGCAAAGGACTCCACCCATCCGGTTGTGGCGGACTGGCGGGCCCCCGTAGCCAACGCCTACTACGAAAACGCCCTGGGACGGTGCAGCTACCAGGCTCCCGGCGGCGAAATCTCCATCGACCTAAAGCACAAGCGCACCTATGAGATTGAAAACGGCAGACTTCTCGACTACTTTGACAGCGAGGTAATCGCCAACGACGATCTGCTGACCAAGTACCTGTCCCGAAACAAACAGGCCGTCCTGGGCGAAATTGTCGCTACCATCCAGAAGGAACAGAATGAGATCATCCGAAAAACCCCTTTCCGCAACGTAATCGTCCAGGGAGGGGCCGGTTCCGGCAAAACCACGGTCGCCATGCACCGAATCTCCTACATTCTGTACAACTATTCCGAGCGGATTCGGCCGGACGATTTCTATATTATAGGCAGCAACCATATCCTGCTGAACTATATCACCGGCGTCCTGCCGGATCTGGACGTCCACGGCGTCCGCCAGATGACCATGGAACAACTTTTTGTGCGCCTGCTCTATGAGGACTGGGACAAGGAAAAATATCAGATCCGCCAGGGCGGGGCAGCAGCCGGGGAGAACGAAGCGGCCAGAAGCATTAAGGGCAGCCTCTCCTGGTTCCAGGCCCTGGAATCCTACTGCGGACGGCTGGAGTGGGATTCCATCCCGCGGGAATCCGTCTTTCTAAATCCCCGGCAGTTTGTCGAGGGCTTTCAGGACGGGAAAACCGGCGTATTTGACCGCACCGAGGGCAAACCGGACCCGCCCGGCAGCCTCATCCGCCTGATCGACGGCCGAAATACGGAGCAATACATCCGGCAAAACCCGCTGCTTTCCATACAAAGCAAAATTAACATGCTGAACCGGCGCCTGTCCGGCAAAATAAACGAAGAATTTCTGAAAAATCCGCTCCGCTACACCGAGGCCGAGCGCAAGGCCATTCGCAGGGCGTACCGCGGCTGGTATGGAGGACGCGCCTGGAAAAAATCTATTTTTGACCACTACAGGGATTTTCTTCTTGCCCAGAGGCAGAACGGCTTTGACATCGACATTCCCGACACGGCTTTCGACGTATACGATCTGGCCGCCCTGGCCTACCTCTACAAAAGGATCAAGGAGACCGACGCCATCTGCGAGGCCAGGCACATTGTCATCGATGAGGCCCAGGACTTCGGGATGATGGCTTACTGCGCCCTGCACTTCTGCATTCGCGGCTGTGCTTACACCGTCATGGGCGACGTTTCTCAGAATATCCGCTTCGGCTTTGGCCTGAACGACTGGGAGGAGCTGAAAGCCCTGCTTTTGACTGATCCGGGCGACAGCTTCTGCCTGCTGAAAAAGAGCTACCGCAACACCATAGAGATTTCTCGTTTCGCCACGGATATCCTGCGCCACGGCAGCTTCCCGATCTATCCGGTGGAACCGATCATCCGCCACGGCGAGCCGGTCCGGGTCAAAGCCGTCGATACGGCTAAGGACAAAAACGCCCTTCTCTCCCAGGCGGCCGGCTGTATCAAAGCCTGGCAGGCAAAAGGGCTGGATACCATCGCCGTGATCTGCCGGGACCAGAGGGAGGCTGCGGCCGCCTCCGAGGCGCTTCGCCGGCGCGTCAAGATCCTGGAAAGCGATCCGGACCGCGCCGTCTTTGGAAACGGCGTGATGGTTCTTCCGGTGGAGTACACCAAGGGACTGGAATTCGACGCCGTCCTGATCCTGAATCCGGACCGAAAGGCCTATCCGGCGGACGACGGACACGCCCGCCTTCTCTATGTGGCGGCCACCCGCGCCCTCCATGAGCTGTGCGTCCTGTACAGCGGCAGCCTCACCGGCCTGATCGCCGACCCTGTCCCGCCCAGAATGGAATCGGCCGCGCCGCAGCAGACTTCCGCTCCGGCACGATCTTCTGCTCCTGCACGAACTTCTGCTCCGGCGCAATCCTCTGTTTCACCGCGATTCTCGAATCCGGCGCAGACCCGCAAGCCGTCGTGCCCCCCGACGCCGCAGCACCCTCTCGCCGCAGGGCAGAGAAAAGCCGCCCCTTCGGATGAAAAGGAGGAAATTCTGGCTGCCAAAAGAAAAAATCCCGGGCCGAAGCCTGCCGCTCCAGTCAAAGCTTCCCGCCCGCTGTCCGCCGCTCCATCCCAGGAGACAACCCGCAAAGCAACTGCAAAACCATCTTCAAAGCTTCCTCCCTTTGGAACTGAAATGCCTGCGGATCAACTCCGCCCCGCCGGTCACTCTCCCATCGACCTTGCCGTCCGCTGGGTGAAAAAGCAGGAAGACGGCCTCCATCTGCAGAGCCGTTACGGCGAGCTTCGTTTAAGTCCGGTGCGCAGCAATATGATCCGCATCACCTTCTCCCGAAACGGAGAGATTTCCGGAGATGTTCATCCCGGTATAGCTGCAGCCGCAGACCGAGTCGAACGCTTCTGGAGCTATAAGGACAGCCCCGGTATGGTCTGCCTCACCACGGATGCCCTTCGCCTGCAAATGGATAAGACCACTGGTTCCATTCAATATATGACGCCGGAGGGAAGGCTGCTCTTAGCCGAACGGAGCAAAGACAGCCGCCAGATGGAAGCCTGCGCCAACGGATCATACCGCGCCTGGCTCTACCTAAACTGGCTGAAAAAGGAACAGCTGCGCTGCCCGGCCCCAAATGACGGAGAAATGCTGGATCTGCGCGAGACCGCGCGCTATATTTCTTCCCCAAAAGGCCAGCTCCCCTTTGTTTTTTCCGACAAAGGCTGCGGCATTGTTCTGGCCTCAGACAGCCTGGCCGCCTGCTGCAATCTGCGCCCCTACGGCCCCTACCTCTACACGGAAGGGATCAATCAACTGGATTATTACTTTATCTTTGGCAAATGGCAGAGCACCCTGCTGGACGCCTATTCCTACCTGTGCAAAAAACAATAGACGACGCCTCGCTGTGATATCCCGTGCGTGACGTCAGGAAAAGGAGTATAAATCATGACGAAACTTCGACTTGAAAAATTCCAAGGTGAAACAGACTTCAGCCTTTTTGCCAGTTTGGCCTATGATGAAAAAGTAATGAAGATGAATTATGGGAGAACCTTTACCAAAGAAGAAGCAGATCTCTTCTATCAGGGTATCCTCCAGGCCAATAAAAAAGACGCGGTCTTGGGTTATTATAAAGTTTACAAAATGCCGGAAGAAGGAGCCGGCCCGTTCATCGGCATGTGCGGCATGAATCTCAACTCCAATTTCAATGGAGTTGAGATCGAATATATGCTGCTTCCCGCCTGGTGGCACCAGGGGCTGGGAACTGTCCTGGTAAAAAAACTAATTCAGACAATAAAAAATTCAGGAAAATATAAGTGCATAATCGGAATCACCGATCCGGCCAACACCTATTCCCGAAAAATATTGCAGAAAACAGGTTTTGTGAGCGCAAAAAACTATACTATAGACGACGGCAGCGCAGCCGAGGTTTTCAGACTTGACCTCGGCTGACAAAAAACATCGATATTTTTCACTCCCTAGATTTATCCGGCCGATACGCCGTCATATATTTCTGATACCAGTCCTCATACGCTGCATGCCGCCTGTCGCCAAACCGCTCAGCAAAGCATCGGATCCCGATCTTTTCGGTAGTGCATCAGATTTTTTCAATGCCAAAAACGGATAGGGATTTCTGTACAGCCTGCCGTCGAGGGATATTGTGCAAAAGGGCCTATTTTCACTGTTCCTTCATAAAACAGATCAATGCCCGTCTCCGATGACTCCTGAGCAGCCCATGACGCACCGCAGGTTACCGGAGACTCGTCTATAGAAAAAGGTAAAAATCCCTGGCTTGTCATTTCCCACGCGACGCTGTCCTTCGTATAATCCTCTCCGCGGCTGACTGTATAGTCATTTTGAAAATCCGGCCATGTTTTCATCAGATTATCCGAGGTATAGGGTAACTCATATCTCAGCCAAACACTCTCCGTACGGCCAGAGGCATGGCCAATCTGTACACTGGTTTCTATCGAAAAGTAATTATAAACAGGATCCGTTTCATCACAATTCCTGTACAATCGATAGTCGACAGAAGCAGAAAATTCACCGTTTACTCCCCATATTGTCACAATGTCAAAGGCATTATCCGTCGAAGCTTCCTCTGTTCCCCCACTCATCATCTGCGAAAAATTTTTTGCAATAGGAAGCAGGTAACGGCAAGCTGTCAGCGAAGAATTTTCGTCCCGCGTATCTCCGGCTATCTTGCAAAGCAGTGCATCGGCACTGTAGCTGATGACTTGAAAGATTTCGCCTTCCTCATAAGCCGCGTCAAAAGATTGGGATATTTTTTCCGCATTGTAGCCCTGCTCGCTGTAGAGATTAATATCCAGCGCGTACGCCTCCAGACCGGTTGCCGCCTTGTAATCCTGGATTGTCAGCTCTCCATACAGGTAGACAGTACAGCCGCTGCTGTAGGCTGCCCGTATCTCCTCCCGCAGACTTTCGCAGTAGGGAAAGGCAACTGCACGATATGTGGCAATATCCTCCACATCAAAATCCTGAGCCTCGTAATTCGCATAATCAACATATATGCTGGCAGGTCTGACGGCATTAAAAGCAGAGAGCTCCAATATGCCCTGGGTATCGGTGACAAATAAAATCTTATTCGTCCTCACATTATCTGGCGCAGCATAAGCCGAAACATCCGGCATACCACTAAAAATCATCAGACCAGTTAAAAATAAAAGGACAAGGGTTTTAGATAGTTTCCGCTTCATACTCAAATTCCACCGCCTTTCCCGTCTGCCGGATTGCCGGCTGCTGTTCGACCTGTTTGACTCTCAGTTTTTCACTGCCCGCATGCGCAGGCGGACATAATCGGCATACCAGATACCGCTCTGACAAAGCTGTCCCCGCAGGCCTTCTGCCGCCTCCTCGATAATCGCATTCTGCTCCTCCCCACTGCTTACGACAGAAAAAGGCCTCTTGACAAACATGCGGATCCAATCGGCCAGGCCATTCTCCCCTTTGAGCTCCGTTGGCCGGTCAAAAAGAAGAGCATATCTTACCTGAAATCCTTCTCGCTCCAACAGCGAAGCATACTCTCCTACAGACGGAAAGTAGAAGGGATTTGTGTAGCCGTATCCATGCCGGGCAAAAGCCTCCGCCAACGCTTTATGGATCCTTTGATTGTTTCCGTATCCGCCCATCTCAAAGACGAATTGTCCGCCTTCTTTTAATCCCTCGCGAACACATTTTAGCATCTGCGGCTGTTTTTCTTTGTCGATCCAATGAAAGACTGCATTGGAAAAAACCACGTCCACCGGCTCCGGCAGGGAAAAATCTGCGGCGTCCGCCTGGCAGAACGATATATCGGGATATTTCTCCCTGGCAATGGCCAACTGATCGGCCGAAGCGTCTATCCCCGTCACCACATACCCTTTGTCTTTCAACGTCTTGGACAACGCACCGTTTCCACAGCCCAGATCCAGGACTGCGCTGCCAGGATCTGCCTCAATTAACTCCGTCACCGCACTTCCATACTGGTATACAAAAGAAAAATCAGAAGTATATTTTTCCGCGTTCCACTGTATATTCATCTCTCTTCCACCCTTTCTGCAACTGAATATTTGCCGGTTCTTCATCTTTTGTTGATTTTATTATATTTTTTGTTTGTTTTTGTGTCAACGCAAAGATTATGAGCCAAGATAAGCAAAAAATATCACAGGATGTCTGATTCCGATTAAATACATAGACTTGACGGCTTCGGAAAATAAACCCTTTATTCCATACCATGCCGGATGCTATCCAATATCTCCGCACACTGAACAGAGGCCTCCAGCGGCATTACAGGACTTTCCGTCCTGCCTTGCCTTAGGCACTCCGCAAAATGATGGATTTCGCCGTAGAAATCATCGACCTCATAGGGTATTTCCAAAATCTTCGGTTCTTCTCCCTCCCGGTACAGGACGGCCCTCTGCGCACGGTGCAGTTCCTCCACGACAATACAGCCCTTCGTTCCCCGCAGCACCGCCTGACGGGGTTTTGCCCGGTCAAAGGCACATTCCAGCCGCGCAGTGACCTCTCCGGCCTTCAGCTTTGCCTCCACATAGTAATCCACCCCGCCCTTCACATTGACAGAGACAGATGTAAGCTCCGGAACGGAAGGCAGAAAATCCTGCAGCCAGCTGGCACAGTAAATACCCGCGTCCAAAAGAGCCCCTCCCTGTCCCGGCTGGGTGTGATAGGTCTTTCCCCTGTTTTTTTCCGCCATCATCTCGTCGGGCATCCGGTTGCACAAACTGGCCTCCACTGCCGTCAGCTCCCCCAGCTCTCCTGATTTTACCAGCTGGCGCACCACAGGGTACAGGGGGACAAACCGCGTCTTCATTGCCTCCATAAATAGCCGATGATTTTCCCTGGCAGCTGCGGCAATCTGGCGCGTCTGCTCGGCATCAAGAGCCGCCGGCTTTTCGCACAGCACCGCCTTTCCCGCCTGGAGGGCACGAATCGCCCACTCCTCATGAAGTCCATGGGGAAGGGCCAGATAAACCGCGTCGATCTGCGGATCCGCCAGGAGTTTGTCATATCCGATATAGATTTTCTCCACCGAATGCGCCTGCGCAAAGCAATCCGCCCTCTCCTGCCTGCGGCAGCTGATGGCCGCCAGCACGCTGTCCGCCTCCCGCTCCAGGCTGCACGCAAATCGATGCGCTATCTTTCCCGCACCTAATATACCCCACCGAACCATCTTCCCTTTTACCTCTCGATCTCACAATCTCATCGCCTCTTGCTCTCGTAAGCTCTGGCCCTTTCGTTCATATCTTAACCATAGCATAATCCCGTTAATAAAACAACTCATTCTCGCCATGCCAGCCAAACAAATAGAGACAGAATAGGAAAAACTCCCATCCTGCCTCCCGTCTTATCTTATTGTTTTACTCTGCTGTCTTATCTTGCCCCTTAATCCGACAAGTCCTCCCCGCCGGAGGCAATTACTTTTTTGTACCAGTAGAAACTGTCCTTGCGGCTGCGCTTCAGGGTACCGTTCCCCTCATCATCCTTATCCACGTAGATAAAACCATAGCGCTTGCGCATTTCCCCCGTACCGGCGCTGA
>CALWGV010000077.1 GCA_944380185.1 uncultured Lachnospiraceae bacterium | reverse complement strand
ATAACCCGAAGGTCGCAGGTTCAAATCCTGCTCCCGCAACTCAATGCCCAGATAGCTCAGTTGGTAGAGCAGAGGACTGAAAATCCTCGTGTCGCTGGTTCGATTCCGGCTCTGGGCATTTTTGATTATCACAATTTTGGCATATATCTCGAAAACAAATCTTTTTAGCTGTTATCTTTTGTAAGAGCCCTAATTGATTCCGAAAACCAATTTATTTTCGAAAAAGTGATAGAAGCTGGAATATAGGAAAATAGGAAAGCGGAAGACCAGAGGAAAACCGGACAGGGTCTTTCGCCTCATTTTTATTTATTTACATTTGAATGCCCTCATGGTAGACTAAAAAGTAGACAAAATCGCAAAAAATCAAGGTTTTATGGAAAAAAGATAACAGGAGGCGGATAAAAGTGAATATCAGCTTGTTGGAGCCCCTCGGCGTACCGAAAGAAATGATAGATGAGCTGGCTAAAGGTCTGAAAGAGCAGGGGCACAGCTTTACTTATTACGATACAAAGACTACCGACCTAGAAGAGCTCAAAAGGCGAAGCGCAGGGCAGGAGATTGTCATGATTGCTAACAATCCCTATCCCGACGAGGTTGTACAGGCGACAAACTCACTAAAAATGCTGGCTGTAGCTTTTACGGGTATCGATCATGTTGGCCTTGAGGCCTGCCAGGACAGAGGGGTTATGGTCTGCAACTGCGCGGGATATTCGAATATCAGTGTTTCGGAGCAGGTAATTGGAATGACAGTAAGCCTGCTTCGTTTCCTCAATTCTTGTGATAAAGCAGTAAGAGAGGGAGGTACGTCTGCCGGCCTTACAGGTACAGAGATAGGAGGCAAGACGGTAGGAATCATCGGCTGCGGTCAGATTGGTCTGATGACAGCCAGACTTTTTTTGGCTTTTGGAGCCAAGGTAGTGGCTTATGCCCGTCATGAAAGGGAAGAAGTTAAAGCAGCGGGAATCGAGTACGTAAGTTTGGATGAACTGCTCAGGCAGAGCGATATTATCTCACTTCACACGCCCAATAATGCGCAGACCAAGGGGATGATCGGAGCCACTGAGATTGCCAAGATGAAGCCAACAGCCGTTTTTATTAATTGTGCAAGAGGCCCTATTGTAGATAACACAGCTTTGGCGGAGGCATTGAATAACGATCTCATTGCCGGGGCTGCCATTGATGTTTTTGATATGGAACCGCCTATTCCGGAGGATTATCCTTTGCTTCATGCTAAAAATACATTGCTTACTCCGCATGTGGCATTTCTCACGAAGGAGGCCATGGTTCGTCGGGCAAAGATAGAGTTTGACAACGTGTATGCCTATATAAAAGGCAGTCCTGTCAATCAGTGCAGATTGTGAAAAGAAAAAAGGAATATAGAAGGAGAATACAGTGGATAAGGCTAAAGACAGTCCTGTAACCGGTTATGAGAGTCATGAAAAATCCGGCCTCTATGATCGTCTCATTGCCTATTCCCACAGCGATTATGTCCCATTTCATATGCCTGGTCATAAAAGGCAGGCAGGGAGGGGATCTTTACCGGCTGCACTGCCCTGGGGAATAGATATCACGGAAATAGAAGGTTTTGATAATCTCCATCATGCGGAGGGAATATTAAAAGAAGGCATGGACAGGGCTGCTTTGCTTTATGGTTCCCGGAGGGCTTTTTTTAGTGTGGGAGGGAGCACTGCCGGAGTGTTAAGCGCTGTCTTTGCGGCCGCTTTTCCCGGAGATACTGTTTTGATGGGAAGAAATTGTCACAAATCCGTGTATCATGCGGTTCTTCTGAGAGGGCTGAAGCCCCTGTATATATATCCCCGGAGAGATCCGGATACAGGTATAGCTTTGTGTTACGATCCGATGGATATAAGGGAAATAGCAGATCGTCATCCGGAGATTCGGGCGGTTATCCTGACCTCGCCCACCTATGAGGGGGTGGTATCGGATATTGGGACTATATCGGCTATTTTACACCGGAGAAATATTCCTCTCATTGTCGACGAGGCCCATGGGGCACATTTATCCGGTAAAAACCGTCCCTGGGGATTTCCCTGCGGTGCAGTGGCTCAGGGAGCCGATGTCGTAATACAAAGTCTGCATAAGACTCTTCCTTCTCTTACGCAGACCGGCCTGGTTCACTTGTGCAGCAGACGGATAGAAGAAGACGAGCTGTCACGTTATATGGGAATGTTTCAGACCAGTAGTCCATCCTATATTTTAATGGCTTCGATCGATTCCTGTATACGCTTTTTGTGCAGTGACGAAGGAACACTGGCCATGCAGGTTTTTTACGACAGAGTAAAAAACCTACGTGAAGTGCTGAAAAAATATACACGGATTCGACTGCTGGAGCTTTCCGGTGCGGAGCCGTCCAAGCTGGTTGTGAAGGCAGAAGGAATGAGCGGCCGAGAGCTCTACGAGCTTTTTTTAGACAAATATCATATTCAGGCTGAGATGTGTACCGACAGCTATCTGCTTCTGATGACGGGAATGTTTGATACCGACGAGATGTATGACAGACTTTATCTCGCATTTCAGGAGACCGAAGATTATCTGTGCTGCAGAGAAAGAAAAGAGAACGATGCAGACAGAGAAATGAATGGAAGAGGAAATACAGGATCAGAGCAGGCGCCCTCCGTCTGCGATTGTCCTGCGGTCTGTCCGCACCAGGTAATGATACCCGCGGAGGCCGACAAAATGGAAATGGAAGAGATTCCGCTTGCCCAGAGCGCTCATCGCATCAGCGGGGAGTACGCCTATCAATACCCTCCGGGGATCCCTCTGTTGGTACCGGGAGAAGAAATAGACGAAGAGATACTGCAGAAGCTGATGGAGGATGAGAGACGCGGGCTTCACATTCAGGGGCTGAAAAATCACGACGGCAGTTATATTCGGGTAGTTCGGCAATAATCGGTAAGAAAGGTTGACGAAAATGGGAAAGATTTTTTGCCTTATGGGTAAGAGTGCAGTGGGAAAGGATACTCTTTTTAAATTGCTGCAGAGGGATTTTCCGCAGATAAAAACCGTGGTCATGTATACTACTCGTCCGATTCGGGAAAACGAAAAAAATGGGAGAGAGTATTTTTTTGTGGATCGGGAGGAGAGGCAGCGTCTGGAAGAGGAAGGAAAAGTCATTGAATGCCGGACTTATCAGACAACTGCCGGGCCCTGGGATTATTTTACTGTGGATGACGGGCAGATCGATTTAGCAAATTACGATTATCTGATGCATGCCACATTGGAATCCTATGAGAAAATGAGAGAATATTTTGGCGAAGAAGCTCTCTGCCCGCTTTATATCGAATTAGAGGACGGTCTGCGCTTAGAGAGAGCTATCCGCCGTGAAAAGGAACAGCTTCATCCGAACTATAGGGAAATCTGCCGCCGGTATCTGGCGGATGATGCAGACTTCAGCGAAGAAAATCTTCGCCGTCTGAATATACGCCGACGCTATATAAACGAGGATCTAGAAAGCTGCCTGAAGGAACTGGAAAGGGATATGCGGGAAACCGATCCAGTACTTTCCCCCTGAAAAAGATAGAAACCCCTAAAGGTTTATGGTATAATAGTCGTGAAATGCTATTATACCGGCGCCGGTTCGCATTCGGCCGAAGACCGGATAAAGTCTTTTTAATGAAAGCCGTTCAGTCGAAGGAGGTGTCATTATGCCTGGTTTTTCCGATGTTTTGGGCAATGATATGATAAAAGAATATTTTGAGCGGACATTGGCAAACGGACAGATATCTCATGCCTATATTTTGACTGGTGAGGCAGGAATGGGACGCAAAACTTTGGCAAAGGCTTTTGCGATGACACTCCTCTGTGAAGAGAAGGGTGAGGATCCTTGTGGAAAGTGTCATTCTTGTCGGCAGTTCTTGTCAGATAATCATCCGGATGTAATCTATGTTCATCATGAGAAGGACAGCATCGGTGTGGATGATATCCGTGAGCAGATCAACAATACCGTTCAGATCAAGCCGTACAGCAGTGCCTATAAGATCTATATTGTGGACGAGGCGGAAAAGATGACGGTGCAGGCGCAGAACGCCTTGCTGAAGACTTTGGAGGAACCGCCTTCCTATGTGGTGATTTTTCTTCTGACGACCAGGGCAGACGCTTTTTTGCCCACGATACTGTCACGGTGCATCACGCTGAAATTAAAACCTCTCTATGATGGGATAATCCGGGAGTATCTGATTGATGAACTTTCAGTAGATAAGTCTGAGGCGGATATCTGTACGGCGTTTGCCAGAGGCAACCTGGGAAAGGCGATTTCCCTTGCATCTTCTCAGGAATTTGCCGCTTTGAGACGGGTAGTGCTGGCATTGCTGAAAAATGTGAGAACCATGGATATTGCTCAGATGCAGGATATGCTCAAGCAATGGAAAGAAAACAAGCTGGATATTGAGGAGTGCCTGGACTTTATGCAGCTGTGGTACAGAGATGTTCTGATGTTCAAGGCTACTCAGGATACAACGGGCTTTATTTTTAAAGACGAATATCGTTACATCAAGGAAGCAGCGGAAAAATCTTCTTTCCATGGTATCGAGGAAATTCTGGAGGCTATAGAGAAGGCAAAAAAACGTCTGGACGCCAATGTGAATTTTGAGCTGACGATGGAGCTGATGCTTCTTACAATAAAGGAGAATTGATTATGGTTAGAGTAACAGGGGTGCGCTTTCGCACCGCAGGAAAAATATATTATTTCGATCCGCGCAATTTCAGTTTAAAAAAAGGCGACCATGTCATAGTGGAGACTGCCCGGGGGATGGAATACGGTACGGTAGTTATGAATATCCGTGAGGTAGAGGAAGGAAAGGTAGTTTCACCGCTGAAGCCTATTTTGCGCATAGCCAGCAAAAAGGATGAGGAGACGGTGGCCCGCAACAAAGAAAAAGAAAAAGAAGCCTTTAAAATATGTCAGGAGAAGATTCGCAAGCATAAGCTGGACATGAAGCTGGTGGATGCGGAATATACCTTTGACAATAACAAGGTGTTGTTTTATTTTACTGCCGATGGCCGGGTGGATTTCCGTGAGCTGGTGAAGGATCTGGCATCGGTATTTCGCATGAGAATCGAACTCAGACAAATTGGCGTGCGCGATGAGACCAAAATCATAGGAGGCGTGGGGATCTGCGGCAGAACGCTGTGCTGTCACAGCTATATGCCGGAGTTTATTCCCGTTTCCATTCGTATGGCCAAGGAGCAGAATCTGTCTCTGAATCCGGCCAAGATATCCGGTACCTGCGGCAGGCTGATGTGCTGCCTGAAAAATGAGCAGGAGACCTATGAGTATTTGAACAGCAAGCTTCCCGGCGTCGGCGATACAGTGACAACCCCTGACGGATTAAAAGGAGAGGTGCAGACAGTAAATGTGCTGCGTCAGCTGGTAAAGGTGGTTGTCACAGTAGGCAAGGATGAAAAAGAGGTAAAAGAATATCCGGCCGATCAGCTGAAATTCCGTCCGCGCAAAAAAAAGGGCAAAGGAGCGGATAAGGATAAGAGCAGAGAGACGGAAGCGGAGATGAAAGAGCTGGAGGCTCTGGAGGATAAGGAGAAATCCAAACTTTGATGATTTGCAATTATTCTCAGGGATATTGATGTTTACCGCAATGGGAGTACCTATGGAGCTGAGAGAAAATGAGCGTATAGATGACCTTCACCGCTGCGGCTACCATATTATCCAGAATAAAAAGAAATTTTGCTTCGGCATGGATGCCGTGCTGCTGACCGGCTTTGCCAGCGTAAAGCCCGGGGCCAGAGTGATCGACTTAGGAACGGGCACGGGAGTCATCCCCATCCTTCTGGAGGCAAAGACGAAGGGCAGCCATTTTACCGGACTGGAGATTCAGCGGGAAATGGCTGAAATGGCTGGGCGCAGCGTAAGGTTAAATCATTTGGAAGAAAAAATTGATATCGCGGAGGGAGATATAAAGGAGGCCTCGAAAATATTCGGCAGGGCCTCCTTTGATGTAGTGACCTGCAATCCTCCTTATATGGAAAACCAGCATGGATTGAAAAATCCCATGGATGAGAAGGCTATTGCCCGGCATGAGGTCCTATGTACTTTGGAGGATGTGCTGCGCGAGGCAGCGGCTCTTTTGCATGAGGGAGGAGTCTTTTGCATGGTGCACAGGCCCCGTAGGCTGGCGGAAATTATTGCCGGGATGCAGCAGCATAAGCTGGAGCCGAAGCGTATGAGACTGGTCTATCCCATGGCGGACCGGGAGGCTAATATGGTGCTGATCGAGGGCATCAAGGGAGGCGGAAGGCAGATGAGGATAGAGCCGCCGCTGATTGTGTACAGTGAACCGGGCGTGTATAATCGGGAAATCCATGATATCTACGGATATTAAAAAATTAGGAAATGCCGGAGAGCTAAGTCTGGGACCCCATATACGTCCGGAAAGAGATATAAAAATCCCGAAAGGAGGGGAGAGCTATGGCGGAGGAGAAAGCAAATGCGGGAAAGTTATATATCTGCGCTACCCCAATCGGTAATCTGGAAGATATAACCTATCGTGTGGTGCGGATACTGAGGGAGGTGGATCTGATAGCAGCGGAGGATACCCGTAATACCGTTCGTCTGCTCAACCATTTTGACATTCATACTCCCATGACCAGTTATCATGAATTTAATAAAGTAGATAAGGCCAGAGAACTGGTTCGTCAGCTTAAAGAAGGCAGGCACATTGCTCTGGTGACTGATGCAGGGACACCGGCCATATCTGACCCCGGTGAGGAATTGGTGCGCCAGTGCGCCGAGGCAGGGGTAGAAATGACCAGTCTGCCGGGGGCGGCTGCCTGTATTACTGCTCTTACCTTGTCCGCCCTTCCCACGAGACGGTTCTGCTTTGAAGCTTTTCTTCCTGCGGATAAGGGAGAGAGGAACCGTGTCCTGCAGGAACTTAAAGAGGAGAGCAGAACGATTATTCTTTATGAAGCCCCTCACCACTTGAAAAAAACATTGGGCGAGCTTCTGGATGCGCTGGGTGACAGACCCCTATCACTGTGCAGAGAACTGACAAAGAAATTTGAGGAGGTGCGCCGTTCGACGCTTTTGGCAGAGGCGGAGAGACTAGAGCAGGAGGAACCCAGAGGAGAGTATGTGCTGGTAATCCAGGGGAAATCATTTGCACAAAAAGAGCGCGAGAAAGAGGAGGAGTGGCGTCGTTTGTCCGTAGAAGAGCATATGGAAAGATATCTGAGCGCCGGGCTTGATAAAAAAGAGGCCATGAAACAGGTGGCAAAGGATAGAGGCATCCCGAAAAGGGAAGTGTACCAGGCTTTACTGCAAGACTGAAAATCTGCAGAAAGGTGTTATTGCCGTTCATCTTGCGCCCCAAAATGTTAAAACAAAAATTTACCTTGACATGATAGAGAAAATAGGGTAATATACTGTTCGCATCCGAACTAAACTAAGGGGCAGGCCGTGCCCGAAAGTAGGTGGAAAACAAGTGGAAAAAGACTGTGGCGCGTGGATTAATCTGCTGTCCCATAAGGTCAAAAAAAGGCTGAATGGAATATTGCAGGATCTTGATATCACCGCTGTACAGAGCAGAGTCATCTACTACATTTTGGTACACTGTCAGGATGGTCCGGTCTTTCAGCGCGATGTGGAGAATGCGTTTGGGCTGAGTCGCTCTACAGCCACGGGAATTCTGCAGCTGATGGAGAAAAAAGGAATCATACACCGGGAGAGTGTTCCCAGTGATGCCCGCCTCAAAAGCCTGGTACCGACACAGAAAGCTGTGGAGCTGAACGCAGAGGTAAGCGTCGGCTTGGAGGAGATGGAGAGGCGGCTGACCAAAGGACTTTCCAGCGGGCAGGTGCAGTTGTTTAGGGAGATGGCGGCTCAGATGATGCGCAATCTGGACGAGTGGGACCGAGATTCATCGAGCGGTGCTGAATTGTAAAACGGCTCTGTCAAAAAGTTCGCAGCATAACTATTTATAGGGGTGAGGAAAAGCTTTCCCCAGCAGCACAATATGAAATGATGAAAAGGAGGAATGTCTCAAATGATAAAGACTTTGGCCCGCAGTATACGCGAGTACAAAAAGGTATCGATCATGACCCCTCTTCTGGTAATGGTGGAGGTTATCATGGAATGTGCGATTCCTTTTGTGATCGCCAATCTTGTCAATGAGATGCAGGCCGGCTGTACAATGGATGTCATTGTGCGCTATGGCGTTATACTGATTATCATGGCTGTTGTGTCATTGATTTTCGGTGGCCTGGCCGGTTCTACCTGTGCTACGGCATCAGCCGGTTTTGCACGCAATCTGCGCAAGGATATGTTTTATAAGATTCAGGATTACTCTTTTGAAAACATTGATAAGTTTTCCGTATCCAGTCTGGTTACCCGCCTGACTACGGATATCACTAATGTGCAGATGGCCTATATGATGATCATACGCGTGGCGATCCGCGGCCCGCTGATGCTCATCTTTTCCTTTGCCATGGGCTTTATTATGGGCGGTCGTCTGGCGATGATTTTCCTGTTCACGATCCCGCTTCTGTGCATCGGCCTGGTGCTGGTGATCCGCGCCGCCATGCCGCTGTTTCGCCGGGTTTTCCGCAAGTACGATGCGCTGAATGATTCGGTGCAGGAGAATGTCCAGGCCATGCGCGTAGTCAAGTCCTATGTCCGTGAGGACTATGAAAAGAAGAAATTCGGTGCTGCGGCCGATGACGTCTGCGCAGACTTCACGAAGGCGGAGCGCATCATGGCTATCAACAATCCGATGATGCAGTTCTGCGTCTATGCCGGCATGGTTTTCGTCCTGTCCTATGGTTCTTATATCGTTATCACCAGCCAGGGCCTGTCTCTGAATGTTGGTCAGATGTCCTCCATGCTTACATACAGCTTCCAGATTCTGATGAGCCTGATGATGCTGTCCATGGTTTTTGTTATGATCACCATGTCTGCAGAGTCTGCCGAGCGTATCGTGGAGGTGCTGAGCGAGGAAAGCACGCTGGCCAGTCCCAAAGAAAACGCCCTGACCGAGGTGAAGGACGGCTCCGTGGATTTTGAGAACGTGAGCTTTAAATATTCCAAGAAAGCAGAGAAAATGGCTCTGTCGGATATCAATCTCCATATTAAATCAGGAGAGATCATCGGTATATTGGGGGGCACCGGCTCGTCCAAGTCATCCCTGATTCAGCTGATTCCCCGTCTGTATGATGTGACGGAGGGATGCGTGAAGGTAGGCGGAGAGGACGTGCGCAAATACGATCTGGAGGCGCTGCGCAATCAGGTGGCTGTGGTTCTGCAGAAAAATGTGCTGTTCTCCGGTACCATCAAGGACAATCTGCGCTGGGGCAATCCCAATGCCACCGATGCGGAGATGGAGGAGGCCTGCCGCCTGGCTCAGGCGGATGAGTTTATTCAGCAGTTCCCGCAGAAGTATGATACCTGGATTGAGCAGGGAGGAACCAATGTCTCCGGCGGTCAAAAGCAGCGTCTGTGTATTGCCCGTGCTCTGCTCAAGAAGCCTAAGATTCTGATCCTCGACGACTCCACCAGTGCTGTGGATACCCGCACGGATGCATTGATTCGTCAGGGCTTCCGCGAATTTATTCCGGAAACGACGAAGATCATCATTGCACAGCGTGTGGCCAGCGTTCAGGATGCGGATCGCATCATTCTGATGGAGGGCGGACGAATCAGTGCCATCGGCACTCATGAGGAGCTGTTGAAATCCAACAAGATTTATCAGGAAATCTACACATCTCAGAACAGAGCAGGAGGTGACGAGGATGCCGAATAATACTACTTCAACTTCTAGAGGCCGCCGCGCACCCAAGGGAGTGATGGGACGCCTGATTCGAACAGTATTTTCCTTCTACCCGGTACTTTTGCCGGTGACGCTGGTTTGCATTCTGATCAATGCCATTGTCAGTTCCATGCCTTCTGTCTTTATGCAGAATGTCATCGCTGTCGTTGAGGATACCTTCGCCTCCGGTGACTGGGCATCAGCCTCTGGCCGCATCTTCAGTCTGCTGGCGGTTTTGATTACGCTGTATGTCATCAGCCTGATCGCCGGTATTCTCTATACACAGCTGATGGCCATTATCACCCAGGGAACGCTGGCCAAGCTGCGTGAGAAAATGTTCGATCACATGCAGGATCTGCCGATTCGCTACTTTGATACCCACAATCACGGCGATATCATGAGCTTTTACACGAACGATATTGATACGCTGCGCCAGGTAATCAGTCAGAGTCTGCCGCAGATGCTGATTTCCGGCGTGACCTTGCTCAGTATCTTCTGCATTATGATCTATTACAGCATCTGGCTGGCACTGGTGGTTGTCTGCGGCGTTGTTGTCATGACCATTGTGGCCCGCTATGTCAGCAGCCATTCCTCCCGCTATTTCCTCCGTCAGCAGGTGACGATCGCCAAGACAGAGGGCTTCATGGAGGAAATGATGAACGGGCAGAAAGTCATCAAGGTCTTCTGTCATGAGCAGGAGACCAAAGAAGAGTTTGATAAGGTCAATGATGAGCTTTTCGACAACGCACAGAAGGCACATCGTTACGCCAATGTGCTGATGCCTCTGCTCGGAAATATCGGTAATGTCATGTATGTAGTTGTCGCTCTGGTAGGCGGCAGCATGCTGTTGAATGGAGCGTCTAATTTCAGTCTGTCTGGAATGGCATTCAGCATCAGCATTGTGGTGCCCTTCCTGAATATGACTAAGCAGTTTGCCGGATCTATCGGCCAGGTATCCAATCAGGTCAACATGGTCGTCATGGGTCTGGCAGGTGCACATCGAATCTTTGAACTGCTGGATGAAGAGCCGGAGACCGACGAGGGCTATGTGACCTTGGTCAATGCCCGCGAGCAGGCTGACGGCACTCTGATGGAATGCCCGGAGCGCACCAACGTGTGGGCCTGGAAGCATCCTCATCACGACGGGACCATTACCTATACTCGTCTGCAGGGTGACGTCCGCTTCTACGATGTGGACTTTGCCTATGTGCCGGATAAGGTTGTCCTGCATAATATTTCTCTGTACGCCAAGCCCGGCCAGAAGGTGGCCTTTGTCGGCTCCACCGGCGCCGGCAAGACGACAATCACTAACCTGATCAACCGCTTTTACGATATTGCCGACGGCAAGATTCGCTATGACGGCATCAATATCAATAAGATTAAGAAGGCTGATCTGCGTCATTCCCTGGGCATTGTGCTGCAGGATACCAACCTGTTTACCGGCACAGTCATGGAGAATATTCGTTACGGCAACCTGGATGCCAGCGACGCAGAATGCATCGCAGCGGCAAAACTGGCAGGGGCGGACGACTTTATCTCCCGCCTGCCCGAGGGATACAATACGATGCTGACCGGAAACGGAGCGAACTTAAGCCAGGGGCAGAGACAGCTTCTTGCCATCGCCCGCGCGGCCGTCGCTGACCCGCCGGTGATGATCCTGGATGAAGCGACCAGTTCCATCGATACCCATACTGAGGCTATCGTGCAGAGAGGTATGGATGCTCTGATGCTGGGCCGTACAACTTTCGTGATTGCCCATCGTTTGTCCACTGTACAGAACGCGGATGCGATCATGGTTCTCGACCACGGACGTATTATCGAGCGCGGTACCCATGAGGATCTGATCAAGCTGAAGGGCACTTACTATCAGCTGTATACCGGCGCTCTGGAGCTGGATTGATTCTCATTAAAAAATTTGATATTTAGCACAAAGAAGGGGGATGCCGCTTTGACAGACATAAGCGGCATCCCCCTTTAAGCGTCTTTAAGCGGATCGAATGATACCGCATGCGATTTTTGAACCCGGATTGCCGGAGGGCTGGGTAGTGAAGTCATCGGGTCGGCTGTGAATGATTACCGAACGGCCCATGATATCTTCGATGGAAAAACGTTTGTCGTAGAAAGAAGTCCAGGCGTATCCCTGATTGCCGAGAAGCGGTACCAGATCACCGGCGTGATCGGGATGAGGGGAGACCGTGGGATTGTAGTGCTCTCCCGTGCGGGTAAAACCCTGGGAACAGTCGCCTGCATCATGGATATGCATGGCGTAGAAATTGCTGGAACCGGCTACGGATACATTGGGAAGGCCGAAGATTTCCGCTTCCACCAGGATGCCGCCGTAGGGTGTATCATAGAATTTGACCAGACCGCTCAGGCGGGGAGCCTGACTGCCGCCCCTGACCCAGGCCATGGCCTGGGGGCGGTTGGTTTGCAAGAGATAGAGAAAAGTAAGACGAGGTGTAATATCCTGCATAGAATCCTGACTGCAGCCGTCCGGCGTGTTTGCACGGACGGCTGCCTGGTGTTTTCTCTACATTATATGCCGTAAAAAAAATAGTGGGAGAGATAAACAGAAAAATAATTAAAACCAGTCTTTCTTATATATTTATATATAGGAAAGAACAGCATCGCCCATCTCGGTGCAGCTTGCCAGATGACAGCCCTCGGCCATCATGTCGCCGGTGCGAAGGCCGGCGTCCAGGGCTTTCTCCACGGCGGCTTCGATGGCGTCGGCCTCGGCGGCCATGTCAAAGCTGTAGCGGCACATCATGGCGGCGGAAAGAATCGTCCCGATAGGATTAGCCTTATTCTGGCCGGCAATATCCGGAGCAGAGCCGTGTATAGGCTCATAGAGACCGCGGCTGCCTGCCCCCAGGCTGGAGGAGGGAATCATGCCGATGGAACCGGTGATCATACTGGCCTCGTCGGAGAGAATGTCGCCGAAGAGATTTTCGGTGACAATCACATCGAACTGGGAAGGATCCTTTACGATCTGCATGGCGGCGTTGTCCACCAGCATATCGCTGTATTCCACATCGGGGTACTCCTCGGCCAGACGGTGCATGACAGCTCGCCACAGGCGGCTGGTGTCGAGAACATTTGCCTTATCCACGCTGGTAAGTTTCCGGCGGCGTTTTCTGGCGGTCTCGAAGCCGATGCGGCCGATGCGCTCGATCTCGTGTTCGGTGTAGGCCATGATATCCACGGCCTCCTTTTCTCCGTTTTTTTCGCTGGTGGTGTGATCGCCGAAGTAGACGCCGCCGATCAGCTCGCGGACCACGATGAAATCGATGCCCTTTTTCACCACGGAGGGCTTTAAGGGGCTGGCCTCGGCCAGCTGGGGCCAGAGTTTCGCCGGTCGATTGTTGGAGTAGAGACCCATGCTGCCCCGCAGGGAGAGAAGTCCTTTCTCCGGGCGTCTGGCGGGCTCTACATGGTCCCACTTGGGGCCGCCCACAGCGCCTAAGAGGACGCTGTCGCTTGCCAGGCATTTATCGAGCATGTGCTGGGGGAGAGGCTCTCCCCATTTGTCGATGGCGCAGCCACCCATATCCACATCCTCATAGGTGAAAGTGTGGCCGAATTTTTCAGCGATCCGGTCGAGAACGCGCAGGGCCTGTTCTACGATCTCCGGGCCGATGCCGTCCCCGCGGATCACGGCGATATTTTTATTCATGGCTGCCCTCCTTCAGGGATTTCATCAGGCCGCCGGAGCGGATAATATTTTGAATAAATTCCGGAAACGGCTCAGCCTGATAGGTCTCATTCTTTGTCAGGTTGGTAATAACACCTGTGTCAAAATTGACTTCCACCTCGTCCCCGGCCTCAATCCCATCGCTGGCTGCCTCGCACTCCAGAATCGGCAGGCCGATGTTGATGGAATTGCGGTAGAAGATGCGGGCGAAGGTCTTGGCGATGACGCAGGAGACGCCGGCCGTTTTGATGGCCAGAGGGGCGTGTTCCCTGGAGGAGCCGCAGCCAAAATTGAAGCCGCCCACGATAATATCGCCGGGGCGTACCTTCTTCGTGAAGTCGGGATCGATGTCTTCCATGCAATGAGCCGCCAGCTCCTTGGCATCGGGGGTGTTTAAGTAACGGGCGGGAATGATTACATCGGTGTCCACGTTGTCCGGATATTTATGTACAAAACCTTTTGCGTTCATTTACAGTACCTCCCTGGGATCGCTGATATAGCCTGTCAGTGCGCTGGCGGCAGCCACGGCAGGGCTGGCCAGATAGACCTCGCTGGTTACATGGCCCATACGGCCGACAAAGTTGCGGTTGGTGGTGGAGACGCAGCGCTCTCCCGCCGCCAGGATTCCCATGTAGCCGCCCAGGCATGGACCGCAGGTAGGGGTGGAAACCACACAGCCGGCATCGATGAAGGCTTCGGTGTAGCCGCGAGTCAGACATTCCTTATATACAGCCATAGTGCCGGGAATAATGATGACGCGCAGCCCCTTCTTTACATGCTTGCCCTTCAGAATCTCATAGGCAGCTTCCATATCGCTGATGCGGCCGTTGGTGCAGCTGCCGATGACCACCTGGTCGATGGCAATGTCCCCCGCATCGGTGACCGGGTGGGTGTTCTCCGGCAAATGAGGGTAGGAGACGGTGGGAACCAGGGAGGAGAGATCGATCTCATAGATTTCGGTGTATTCCGCATCCTCGTCGGCCTCGTATACCTTGTACTCCCTCTGGCTGCGGCCGTCCAGGTAGGCGCGGGTCACATCGTCCACAGGGAAGATGCCGTTCTTGCCTCCGGCCTCGATGGCCATATTGCAGATGGTCAGGCGGTCGTCCATGGACAGGGCGGCCACGCCGGGGCCGGCAAATTCCATACTCTTGTAGAGGGCTCCATCCACACCGATCATACCGATGATATGAAGGATCACATCCTTTCCGGAGACGCCTTTTGGCAGGGAGCCGGTCAGAACGAATTTTATGGCGGCGGGGACTTTAAACCAGCATTTGCCGGTAGCCATGCCGGCGGCCATGTCGGTGCTGCCTACGCCGGTGGAGAAGGCGCCGACGGCTCCGTAGGTGCAGGTATGGCTGTCTGCTCCGATGATGCAGTCGCCGGCGGTGACGATGCCTTTCTCGGGCAGCAGGGCATGCTCGATGCCCATCTCTCCCACATCGTAGAAGTTTTCAATCTGGTATTTGCAGGCGAACTGCCGGCACTGCTTGGACTGCTGTGCAGCCTTGATGTCCTTGTTGGGCACGAAGTGATCCAGGACGATGTTGATCCGGCTCTTGTCATAGACGCTGTCAAAGCCGGCCTTCTCAAATTCATTGATGGCCACAGGGGTCGTAATGTCGTTGCCCAGGACGATGTCTAAGTCCGCGCTGATCAGCTGACCGGCCTTGACAGAGGGCAGGCCTGCGTGGGCGGCCAGGATTTTTTGAGTCATAGTCATTCCCATGGGTAGTTTCCTCCTCTTTTTATGTTTCTGTATCTGATTCAGATGGTTCTAAGGTCATCTTCTCTGATTGATAGCGCTGACCAGGGCTTTGATACCTGCCCGGATGATATCGGAGTCCGTGCCTGCTCCCCAGTTTACGCTGCCATCCTCCCAGCGGATTCCCACATAGGCTGCCGCGTCGGAATTGGAGCCGTGGGAGAGACTGTGCTCGGAGTAGTGTTCGAGGGTAAATTTCATTCCCGTATAATTTTTGATGGCGTTGCTGACAGCGTCCAGGCGTCCGTTTCCGTGGGCCGAGGCTTCGTGGTATACGCCGCCCAGGCAGATTTTGATATTGGCCAAAATGCCGTCCTTCTGAAGAAAATGCGCTTCCGGCACGTCAAGAGGTCTTATATGGTTCAGGTAATTCTCCTGGAATACTTCAAAGACCTGTTCGGGCTTTAGCTCGCAGTGGCCTCTGTCAGAGACTTCTTTGACCTTGTAGCCGAAGTGCTCGCGCATCTTGGGAGGCAGATCAAAACCATAATTGTGCTGCAGCAGGAAACCTATACCGCCCTTACCGCTCTGGCTGTTGATACGAATGATATCGCCCTCGTAGGCCCGGCCGATGTCCTTGGGGTCGATAGGAATATAGGGGACGGTCCACTGATGCAGCCCCTTTTCCTCCCGCCAGGCCATGCCCTTGGCGATGGCATCCTGATGGCTGCCTGAAAAGGCGGCAAAGACCAAAGCTCCGGCATAGGGGGTGCGCTCATACACATGCATCCGGGTCACTTCCTCATAGAGGTGGACGATGCCGGGCATATCGGAGAAATCCAGATGGGGGTCAACGCCGTGGCTGTACATGTTGAGAGCCAGAGTGATGATATCCACATTGCCGGTGCGCTCACCGTTTCCGAATAAAGTGCCCTCCACCCGGTCGGCTCCGGCCAGAACAGCCAACTCCGCATCGGCTACCCCGCAGCCCCTGTCGTTGTGGGGATGGACGGAGAGAACTACGTTGTCCCGGTATTTCAGATTATCGCTCATATACTCGATCTGGTTGGCGTAGACATGGCTCATGCTCATGGATACGGTAACAGGCAGATTGATGATCACCGGCTTTTCGGCCGTGGGCTTAAGGATATCCAGGACGGCATTGCAGACCTCCAGGGCATATTCCGGTTCAGTGCCGGTGAAGCTTTCCGGGCTGTACTCAAAGCGGAAATTGCCCTTGTATTCATCAGCCAGCTGGCGGACCAGGGAGGCGCCGTCTGTGGCGATTTTCTTGATTTCCTCTTTGGATTTTCTGAAGACCTGCTCTCTCTGGGCTACGCTGGTGGAATTATAGAAATGGACGATGGCGCTGGGCGCTCCCTCCAGAGCATCGAAGGTCTTGCGGATGATATGGTCGCGGCACTGGGTCAGCACCTGTACGGTCACATCGTCGGGAATCATGTCTTTCTCAATCAGGGTACGAAGAAATTCGTATTCTGTCTCGCTGGCGGCGGGGAAGCCGACCTCGATTTCTTTAAAACCGATATCCACCAGCATTTGAAAAAAGCGCAGCTTTTCCTCCAGACTCATGGGAACAATCAGGCTCTGATTGCCGTCGCGCAGATCGACGCTGCACCAGATCGGCGCTTTTTCGATATGGTCCTTGTGCACCCAGCGGTATTGGGGTGCAGGCGGGGGGTAATACCCGGGACTGTATTTGGTTACATCCATCATAATCTTTCCTCCTCGTGGATAAATAGGTTTCAAAGACTGCGGCTGGAGAGACGACAAAAAACCTCGTCTCTATGAGAATATTGTATTCTCAAGAGACGAGGTCAGTATACTGAATCTGTATTCTTCACCCGCGGTACCACTCCTGTTGCTGATAAAACAGCCGCTCATCACAGTCGACGTCGCCGTGAACTGCTCCCCTCAGATAACGGTGGGGCTCCGTCGATTCCTACTCTGCAGCCATTTCAGAACCGCTGCTCGGGGGCCAGTACACAAAAACCGCGATACTGCCTCGCACCATCCGGCAGCTCTCTGCATATCGACATAGCTTTTGCTTTATCCCCGTCTGCGCATGTTTTGCTAAACGGATTTGAGTGTATCTTAGCAAAAAGGGAAGGGGATGTCAAGAGCCAAATTTGTGAATTCCGCTGAAAGATTAATGCGATTATCGACAGACTGGAGGACAAGTGCGGGCAGGGAAGGTAAAGGCAGAGTATCTGCGCTGAAAACTATTGACAGCCGGCTTTTGTTGGTGCTATACTTACCCCGGTTAAAATATCATACATACAAGCTAGGGGAGCAACCCGCTGAGACTGGCGCGGAGAAAACGAAAGATTTTTCCGGCCTGACCCTTATTACTTGAACCGGTTAATGCCGGCGTAAGGAAGCTGTACAAAAGCCGTGAGGTTCTTTGTACTCTGTGTTGTCCCCTCCTTGTCAGAAAAAGGAGGATTTTTTTATGTCTATGTTCCTAGTCTACGATGCAGAAAACTATGAGTATATTCTGCAGCCTGCCGGATATGTGGTGCTGGTGGTGATCTTGCTTGCCCTGATGATTGCAGCCGCGGCGCTGGGGAAAAAGAAGAGAGGAGAAAGTGCTGTTCCGGCCAAAAAACTGACCTTCTGCGCCATGGCCATTGCCCTGGCTACAGTTACTTCGTTTATCAAGTTTGCTGATCTTCCCATGGGTGGATCCATCACACTATTCAGCATGCTTTTTGTTTCTCTGATCGGATATTTTTACGGAGCGAAGACAGGACTGATGACAGGCTTGGCTTACGGCGTGCTGCAGCTGATCACGGGGCCGTATATCTATGCTCCGGCTCAGGTGCTCTTAGACTATCCGCTGGCCTTTGGCGCTCTGGGACTGAGCGGATTCTTCAAAAACAAAAAACACGGTCTGTCCATCGGTTATGCTGTGGGCGTGCTGGGGCGTTATATCTGCCATGTGATATCCGGCTACATATTCTTTGGCATCTATGCTCCTGAGGGAATGAACCCCATGGTTTACACGCTCGGTTATAATCTGACTTACATACTGCCGGAGATGATTGCCACTCTGATTGTCATCAATATTCCGGCTGTGTCCCGCGCTATTGCCCAGGTGAAGAGCCAGGCATAAGCACTTCCGGGAGCACTTCTCTATTTAGCTTGAGGGTTGAACAGGATAAAAATTGCCGGTTGACAAATAATCTGTTTTCATTTATCATGGGACTAATCTTTTATCACTTTTTTTAGTGAGGTAAAGAATTGCTGCGTGATAATAAATCGTGAAAAAACAGATTTTCGCCGGGACAAAGGAGTCTATTCGAGGGAAGAGACCGGTCCGACAGCGAGCAAGAGAGAGCTGCCAACCTGAGTTTTATACCTCACGAGGCCTCGTCCTGAGTATCAGGACGGGGCCATTTGCAATTCATGCTTCTGCCCGGTTATTCTGACAGAAATTTCTATGCTTCATCCGAAGCGATCAGATGTCAACGGAGGGGGAGGAATGTTCGATGGTCAAAGGAGCGCAGGCTCTGATTGAGAGCTTAAGGAGAGAGGGAGTAACCCATGTGTTCGGTTATGCCGGCGCCACGATCTGCGAGGCGGCGGACGCTTTGGCTGCATCGGATATCGGCTATACGCTGGTGCGCACGGAGCAGAACGCCGGTCATATGGCCAGCGGTTATGCCCGCATGAGCGGCAAAGTGGGCGTCTGCATGGTTACTTCTGGTCCGGGAGCTACCAATCTGATCACCGGCATTGCCACAGCTTATATGGACTCCATTCCTATGGTGGCGATCACCGGTCAGGTGGAGAGCCATCTTCTTGGCCGCGATATTTTTCAGGAAGTGGATATTACAGGGGCTGTTGCGCCCTTCATCAAACACAGCTATCTCGTAAAGGATGCCCGGGAGATTCCGCGCATTGTCAAAGAGGCTTTTCACATCGCCTCCACAGGCCGCCAGGGTCCTGTTCTCATCGATATTCCCAGTGATATTCAAAAAAAAGAAATAGATCCCATTTATCCGGAGACGGTAGATCTGCGCGGGTATAAACCCAGTTATAAGGGAAATGTGGTGCAGATACGCAGGGTAGCGGACGCCATAGAAGAGGCAAAGCGCCCGGTAATCTGTGCAGGAGGCGGTATATTCAGCGCCGGGGCGAGGGATGAGCTAAGGGCGCTGGCTGAGAGCGCGGGCATTCCTGTGGTGACGACGATGATGGGCCTGGGCGTACTGGCCACGGATCATCCTCTCAATATGGGGATGATCGGTTCTTTTGGCAATATCTGTGCCAACAAGGCTTTGGCAAAGAGTGATCTTCTGATTCTGGCGGGAGCCAGGGTGGCTAACCGAGCTATCCTGTCTCCGACGGAGATCGGGCGTCGGATGCGGACCATCCATCTGGACGTGGACCCGGCGGAAATCGGCAAAAATGTATCGACCAATATTCCCGTGGTAGGTGATATCCGCTGTATTCTGAGACAGATTATGGAACACGGCCCCCATGTGGATTCACAGGATTGGATCGATGCTCTGCAGGAAAAGAGGAAAGGGGAGCTGGCGGCGGAGCTTCCCCGGCTGAAGGCTGGCGTTCATCCTGGCAAGGTGATGAAAAGTCTGGGGCTTCAGATGGACGAGGACGCCTGTGTGTGCGTGGATGTGGGACAAAATCAGATCTGGGCCTGCAGGTATCTGCCGCTGCACGGCGGCCGTTTTCTGACTACAGGGGGGCTTGGGACTATGGGATATGCTCTCCCCGCCGCTATAGGGGCAAAGGTGGCCTGTCCGGATTGTCAGACGATAGTAGTCTGCGGGGACGGCGGTTTTCAGATGGCGTTCAATGAGCTGGCGACTCTGGTCAGCCAGGGCAGCGATGTGAAAATCGTACTGCTGGAAAACCATGTGCTGGGACTGGTCAATGAGATTCAGAAAAAGTCCTACAGCGGTCCCTTTGGCGTAAATCTGGATGGTTCTCCTGATTTCGAGCTGTTGGCCCGGGCCTATGGTATTGCCTTTGGCCGGGTGGAGGACGACGACCATATCGATGAAGCGGTAGAAAGGATGTTTGCCCACGAGGGACCATATATCCTGTGCTGCAGCGTAGACGCTGATACGACTACCGGTGACTGAGAGGAGGATGTCCATGAAGAAAATCATATCGGTGCTGGTGGAAAATCAGGCTGGTGTTTTAAACAGGATCACAGGACTTTTTTCCCGACGCGCCTTCAATATCGAAAGCCTTGCCGTGGGCGTAACCGACGACAAAAATATGTCGAGGATTACGATCATTGTAGACAGCGGGAACAATGTGGTGGAGCAGGTGGAAAAGCAGCTCAACAAGCTGGTGGACGTAATCAAGGTTCGCACAATCGAGGAGAATCACATGATCGGCCGCGAACTGATTTTGATCAAGGTCTCGGCCAACACCAGAACACGTCAGGATATTTTAAATGTATGTCAGATTATGGGGGGAAAGATTGACGACGTTTCGCCTACATCCATGACGCTGGAGCTGTCGGACACCACGGAGAAGGTGGACTTGTTCGAGGAGCTGCTGCGGCCCTTCTCTATTTTGGAAGTGGCGCGGACCGGGCTGGTGGCTCTCCAGAAGGGACACGGAGCAATTTGACGGGGCTGTGCCGGCAGCAAAAAGCTGACGGTTTTTTAGAAACCGACGGCATTTGATTAACGGATAAAGGAGAGGAAACATTTGAAGGTAAGAGCGACCAAGGCCATTATGGAATGTCTGCTGGAGCAGGGAGTGGATACCGTGTTTGGATATCCCGGCGGAAGCATTCTGAATATCTATGATGAGCTGTACAATTATCAGGACAAAATTCATCACTATCTGACGGCGCACGAGCAGGGGGCGGCGCACGCGGCCGACGGCTACGCCAGGTCCACCGGCAGGGTGGGCGTCTGCTTTGCCACCTCCGGTCCCGGGGCGACTAATCTGACTACGGGAATTGCCACGGCTTATTACGATTCGTCGCCGGTAGTCTTTATTACCTGCAATGTGACCGAGGAGCTTTTGGGCAAAGATTCTTTCCAGGAGGTGGATATCACCGGTATTGCCATGCCGATCACCAAGGCCACCTATCTGGTGCGCGACGCCCAGACTATACCGGATGTGATTCGGGAGGCTTTTGCAGTGGCTGCCTCCGGAAGGCCGGGACCCGTGCTCGTGGATTTCCTGAAAAATGTGACGGCTCTGAATGTGGAGATCGATTACGAACCGCTGCCCAAGAAAAAGCATATCGAAGAGGGAAAACTTGCCGCTCTGCAAAAGAGGATGGGCTGGGGGATCCGGACACCGGAGCCGGATCCGGAGGATGTGGATAAGCTGGTGGCATGGATCAAGGAGGCAAAAAAGCCCTTTATCATCTGCGGAGGAGGCGTCGTCCGAAGCCGTGCCCACAAGGAATTTACCCGTTTTGCGGAGAAAATGGATGCGCCTGTCGCCATCACACTGATGGGGGGCGGGGGATTTCCCGGAGATCATCCTCTGGCCACCGGTATGATCGGTATGCATGGTTCACAGGCATCCAACATCGCCTGTGATACCTGCGATCTGTTGATCGCAGTGGGATGCCGTTTTTCCGACAGGGTGGCATTGGATCCTCAGAGCTTTGCTTCGCAGGCCCGCATTGTCCATATTGATATTGACCGGGCGGAGATTGACAAAAATGTAAAGACGGATCATCATATTATCGGAGATGCCAAGCGCGTGCTGGAGCTTCTCAATGGCCGCATCGGGCGGTACGATCATGGCGGCTGGAAGGCGGAGGTCTTTTCCCATGATACCCATGTGCCCGTGGTGGAGAGCGATCACATGACGCCGGATCAGGTGCTGCGCACGATCTACAGCAAGGTGCCCAAGGACACTATCGTAGCCACCGATGTGGGGCAGCATCAGATGTGGAGTATCCAGCACTTTCATTTTACCTATCCCGGACAGCTTTTGACCAGCGGAGGTTTTGGTACCATGGGATTTGGTCTGGGAGCGGCTCTGGGAGCCAAGGTGGGCAATCCCGACAAGCTGGTGCTGCATATGACCGGTGACGGATGCTTTCGAATGAACAGCCAGGAGATGGCCACAGAGTCTCATTATGATATTCCGGTGATCACGGTGGTGTTTGACAATAGGACGCTGGGAATGGTCAGACAGTGGCAGAATCTGATCTACCATAAGAGATTCAGCCAGACCGACCTGGATTTTGCACCGGATTTTGTAAAGCTGGCGGAAGCATATGGGCTGAAGGGCGCCAGAGTGGAAAATCTGGAGCAGCTCTCTGCGGCTATGGATGAAGCTATGGCCTGGGGACATGGCTATGTGATTGACTGTAAGATTGACACGGATGAAATGGTGCGTCCTATGGTGGGCGGCGGCAGCCCCATCACGGATTTTATGCTGACGTAAGGGGGCGAAGAGATGAATATGGAGAAGAAACCTTATACGCTGTCTATTCTGGTGGAGGATACGCCGGGCGTGCTGTCACAGGTAGCCAGGTTGTTTTCCCGCAAGGGATATAATATTGAGAGCATCTGTGCCGGAGCTACCACTCGGCCCGGAGTGACCAGAATTTCGGTGGTGACTATCGGCGACGAGAAGATGATTACCCAGCTGGCCATGCAGCTGAGCAAGCTTTTGCTGGTGATTTCCGTGGATGTGCTGACTGGTGAGGATTCTGTGCAGAGAGAGCTGCTTTTAGCGAAAGTCAATGCTCCCGACAAGGACAGCCGCGATTCCATTATTCAAATCGTAGGCGTATTCCGGGCCAATATCCTCGACATGGCCAAGGATACGCTGACTATAGCCGTCCTGGGTACGGCGGACAAAAATAATGCCATTCTGGGGCTGCTGGAGGAGTTCGGCATTCTGGAGACGGCGCGGACAGGCATGGTTGCCCTCGAAAGAGGCCGCAATAACATACATGAACAAAACAAGCTTAAGGAGGAGTATAATTATGGCAAAACTGTATTATGAGAAGGACTGTAATCCGGATATCCTGGCAGGCAAGAAAATCGCGATCATCGGCTACGGCAGCCAGGGTCATGCTCATGCCCTGAATCTGAGAGATTCGGGATACGATGTCATCGTTGGTCTGTACGATGGATCCAAGAGCTGGAAAGTGGCCGAGGAGGCAGGCTTTACCGTCATGACTACTGCCGAGGCGACCAAGGCGGCCGATGTGATTATGATTCTGATCAACGATGAGAAACAGAAGGCCATGTATGACAAGGACATCCGGCCGTATCTGACTGCCGGCAAAGCGCTGGCCTTTGCCCATGGCTTTAATATCCATTTCGGACAGATCGTGCCTCCTGCCGATGTGGATGTTTTTATGGTGGCGCCCAAAGGACCGGGACACACTGTGCGCAGCCTCTATGTGGCCGGCAAGGGCGTACCGGATCTGATTGCTGTGTACCAGGATGCCTCCGGTCACTGCAAGGATATCGGTCTGGCCTATGCTGCCGGCATTGGCGGAGCCAGAGCCGGCATTTTGGAGACAACCTTCAAGGAGGAGACGGAGACTGACCTCTTCGGTGAACAGGCTGTGCTGTGCGGCGGCGTTGTGGAGCTGATGAGAGCCGGTTTTGAGACCCTGGTGGAGGCCGGATATCAGCCGGAGAGCGCTTATTTTGAATGCCTCCATGAGATGAAGCTGATTATCGACCTGATCAATAAGGGCGGCATTGCCATGATGAACTATTCGATCTCCGATACGGCTGAGTATGGAGAATATGTGAGCGGCCCCCGCGTCATTACTGCGGAGACCAAGAAGGCCATGAAGGGAATTCTGAGCGATATTCAGGACGGCTCCTTCGCCCGCAACTGGATCCTGGAGAACCAGGCCGGACGCCCTTACTTCAATGCAACCCGCCGTATCAACAGCGAGCATCCGGTGGAAAAAGTGGGAGCTGAGCTTCGCCGTCAGATGCTTTGGGCTGAGGACACGGATCCGGACAAGGCATCCAATTAAGGCAGCGCATGTGATCGAGCCGTTGATAAAGAGCCGGGAAGACGGACTTTAATGACTGGAGGGAATGAGAGATGAATTCTTATCAGGTGACACAGGGAGTGGACAGAGCGCCGAACCGCAGCCTGTTCAATGCCCTGGGATATACGAAAGAGGAGCTGGATAGGCCGTTGGTGGGCATTGTCAGCTCTTATAATGAGATTGTGCCGGGCCATATGAACCTGGATAAAATTGTGGAAGCAGTGAAAGCCGGGGTCAGAATGGCGGGAGGAACGCCCATCGAATTTCCGGCTATTGCGGTCTGCGACGGCATCGCCATGGGACATATCGGGATGAAATATTCTCTGGTCACCAGGGATTTGATTGCTGATTCCACGGAAGCGATGGTCATGGCCCATCAGTTTGATGCACTGGTAATGATTCCTAACTGCGATAAGAACGTACCGGGGCTTCTGATGGCGGCAGCCAGACTGAATATTCCGACGATATTCTGCTCCGGCGGTCCGATGCTGGCCGGACATCTGAAGAATGGCAAGCGCACCTGTCTTTCCCATATGTTCGAGGCGGTGGGCGCGTATCACGCCGGAACTCTCGATGAGGCAGGAGTGGACGAGTATGTGGAGAATGCCTGTCCCACCTGCGGTTCCTGCTCGGGCATGTATACCGCCAACTCCATGAACTGTCTGACTGAAGTGCTGGGCATGGGGCTTCGCGGCAACGGCACGATTCCGGCGGTCTATTCTGCCAGACTGCGTTTGGCTAAGCATGCAGGCATGCAGGTTATGGAGCTTTTAAAGAAAAACATTCGTCCCAGAGATATCATGACAGCTGAGGCATTTGAGAATGCGCTGACCATGGATATGGCGCTGGGATGCTCTACTAATTCTATGCTGCATCTGCCAGCCATCGCCAAGGAGGCCGGTGTACATATCAATCTGGATATTGCCAATGAGATCAGCCGCCGCACACCGAACCTGTGTCATCTGGCGCCTGCCGGCGAGACTTATATTGAAGATCTGGATCGGGCCGGCGGCGTCTATGCGGTGATGAAGGAGCTGACGCGTAAGGGACTTCTCCACACAGATTTGATGACCTGTACGGGGAAAACTATTGCGGAAAATCTGGAAGGTGTGGAAAATCTGGACGAAAACCTGATCCGTCCCATCGATCATCCCTACAGTGAGACAGGAGGCATCGCCGTGCTGAAGGGGAATCTGGCCGAGATGGGCTGTGTCGTAAAGCAGAGTGCCGTGGCGCCTGAGATGATGACGCACGAAGGTCCGGCCCGGGTTTTCGATTCCGAGGAGGAGGCCATCGAGGCCATCTACGGAAAGAAGATCATACCCGGCGATGTGGTGGTCATTCGCTATGAGGGACCTAAGGGCGGCCCCGGTATGCGGGAGATGTTAAACCCTACCTCCGCGATCTGCGGTATGGGGCTGGGCGAGAGTGTGGCCTTGATCACTGACGGACGCTTCTCCGGAGCCACCAGAGGAGCAGCCATCGGCCATGTATCTCCGGAGGCGGCCGAAGGCGGAGTTATCGCGCTGGTAGAGGAGGGGGATATCATCTCGATCGATATTCCGAACTGCCGGATCGAGCTGAAGGTATCCGACGAGGAGCTGGCGGCCAGAAGAGCAAGCTGGCAGAAGCCGGAGCCCAAGGTAAAGACCGGCTATCTGGCCCGGTACGCAAAGATGGTTTCGTCAGCGGCCGAAGGGGCTACGCTTAGCTGAAAATATAGAAAATACCGTTGAGGTGAATAAGGCTGTGTGAAAGGCTGAAGCATGCGGAAGAGAAAACAAGGGCACACCCAATCGAAGGGTGTGCCCTTGAAATATACGAATATGTACGTAATAAAGTGATAGGAGCGAGTTCTCTTTATTCGTCAGCCAGCTTCATGCCGGCCAGCTGAACCAGAGTACGGATAGTATCTCTGGAAATCATTTTTCCCTTATATTCGATCAGCCCCTCACGAGAGCCGGTGAAGACATCGGAATCCTGGTATTTCTTCAGGATGATACAATCCTGATCCACGAAGATTTCCAGGGGGTCTCTCTCTTCGATCTGGAATGTCCTGCGCAGTTCGATCGGGAGAGTGATTCTGCCAAGTTCGTCAAGTCTTCTGATTACTCCTGTAGGTTTCATATAGTACCTCCTGCCCAAGTTTAAATTTTTATACTATCTAGACTATCATAAAGTGACAAAAAACGCAATTACATTGACTTAAAATTTTCTTAAATCTCGGGTGTTTGACACCCTTCTAAATGGATAATAGCATAAGAATCCTTATTTTAGGCCGTTATTGGCCTATTTTTTTTGTCAAATTTTTTGATTTTCTATATGGGCTTTTTGGGCTTTTTATGGTATAATAGAGACAGGGAGAAAAATACCATGAAAGTCAATACTTCAAAGTCGAAAAACGCAGAATCCTTTTATAT
>CALWGV010000076.1 GCA_944380185.1 uncultured Lachnospiraceae bacterium | reverse complement strand
CTGTATAATCGCAAGAATGTAAAGGGTTGCTTATGAAACACTCAGGAATTCGGAAGAACTAAATTCCATCGGCTCTTAGGGGGTAGAATTTAGGCCTTCAAACTGGAATTTACTTTTGCAACTCACCAAAAATGTTTTTTTCCACGCTTATTTTCTGCAGCTGTGTATATCTGTCTTGAGATCCGCAAAGTCCGTGGATAATGTTCGATAAATCATTGGACAAAGTTACTTTGCTTCTCGCAAAGCAGACTTTGTCCAATGATTTTTTGCAGAATGTTATAAATATATATGCTGCTAATGCTTTCGTTTCATTGGCCTCTCGGCTTCATCCCTCCGGCTGGGGCTCGTTATCGCCGGGTTCTTCGCGCACCTTTGCTATGCTGGCTACGCGAATATCTTTATTGTCATTGTGATTCAGACTGATCAGCTTGACACCGGAAGTAATCCTGCCGAGCATGGAAATACCGGATACAGCAGTACGGATAATAATCCCCTCCGTAGTAATGATCATGATGTCCTGATCCTCATTGACTGCTTTTACTCCGACGATATAGCCAGTCTTATTATTGATCTTATAGCATTTGACTCCCTTGCCTCCGCGCAGCTGCGGTGTGAACTCTGTGAGGCTTGTGCGCTTGCCCATTCCATTTTCTGATACAATGAGCAGAGCTTCGCCCTGGGAATCAAGCTGCATGCCGACCACTTCATCCTTTTCCGACAGCTTCATGCCGATCACGCCCATAGACACGCGGCCGGTAGGACGCACATCTGTTTCGTGAAAACGGATACACTGACCCTCACGGGATACCATCAGGATATCTTTCGTATTATCGGTGGTCTTCACCTCGATCAGCTCATCGCCATCCCGCAGGTTAATCGCCGTAAGTCCCACGCGACGAATATTGGAATACTCCTGGACGGAGGTCTTTTTGACCATGCCGTATTTCGTCGCCATAAACAGATATTTATCTTCGTCATACTCCCGAATCGGAATCATAGCGGTGATTTTTTCGCCCGGCGCAATCTGCAGAAGATTCACGATAGCTACTCCTCTGGAGGTACGGTTGGACTCGGGGATCTCATAGGTTTTCAGCCGGTAGACCTTCCCGCGGTTAGTAAAGAACATCAGATAGTGATGGTTGGTCGTCATCATCAGTTCAGCGATGAAATCATCCTCCAGAGTCTGCATTCCCTTGATACCTTTGCCGCCGCGATTCTGGCTGCGGAAATTGCTCACGGACATTCTCTTGATGTATCCCAGATTGGTCATGGCAATAATGGTATTCTCGTCGGGAATCAGATCCTCCACGGAAATTTCATTTTCATCGTAATTGATCACGGTCCTTCTTTCATCGCCATACTTGGCGGAGATGATCATGATCTCCTCCCGGATTACACCCAGCAGCTTTTTCACATCGGCCAATATCGCCTTCAGCTCCTCTATCTTTTCCTTCAGCTCTTTATACTCGGCCTCCAGCTTTTCTCTTTCCAAACCGGTCAGTGTGCGGATACGCATATCCACGATGGCCTGAGCCTGGGGATCGGTCAGCCCGAAGCGTTCCATCAGGCGCTGCTTACTGATCTGCACAGTCTGGGAGGAGCGGACGATACTGATCACTTCATCAATATTATCCAGGGCGATCAACAATCCTTCCAGGATATGAGCCCTTTCC
Organism: uncultured Lachnospiraceae bacterium; assembly: GCA_944380185.1. Lineage (GTDB taxonomy): Bacteria > Bacillota > Clostridia > Lachnospirales > Lachnospiraceae > RGIG7193. The sequence goes on along the minus strand of CALWGV010000076.1, from coordinate 32,843 downwards.
TCAGCCTTATTTAAATCATATTTGGTTCTTCTGGTCACCACATCTTTCTGGTGCTCCAGATAATAGGAGAGCATCTCCTTTAAATTCATCACTTTGGGTTCTTTGTTGACTAAAGCCAGCATAATCACGCCAAAGCTGTCCTGGAGCTGCGTATGCTTGAGCAGCTGATTGAGCATAATGTTGGGATTTACATCCCGGCGCAGCTCAATGCTGATACGCATACCGCTGCGATCAGATTCGTCACGCAGATCCGTGATGCCGTCCAGCTTTTTTTCCTTGACCAGATCAGCGATCTTCTCGATCAGTCTCGCCTTGTTGACCAGATAAGGCAGCTCGGTGACTACGATGCGGTTTTTGCCCCCGGCCATAGGCTCGATGTTTGTGACTGCTTGGACACGGATCTTGCCGCGCCCCGTCCGATAGGCCTCCTCGATGCCCGAATGGCCCAGAATCTGAGCACCGGTAGGAAAATCAGGACCCTTTACGATCTCCATCAATTCATCAATATCCGTGTCACGATCATAGATCACCTGATTGTCAATGATTTTCACTACAGCGTCAATGACTTCACGCAGATTGTGAGGAGGTATATTGGTGGCCATACCTACGGCAATACCTGTGGTACCGTTGACCAGAAGATTCGGAAAGCGGGCCGGCAGTACTACAGGCTCTTTTTCCGTATCGTCAAAGTTCGGCGTAAAGTCCACCGTGTCTTTGTTGATATCCGCCAGCATCTCCATGGAGATCTTGCTCAAACGCGCCTCGGTATAACGCATGGCTGCAGCTCCGTCTCCATCCACAGAGCCAAAGTTTCCATGGCCGTCCACCAGAGGATAGCGCATAGACCAGTCCTGAGCCATGTTGACCAGAGCTCCATAGATGGAGCTGTCGCCGTGAGGATGGTATTTACCCATGGTATCACCGACGATACGGGCACATTTGCGGTGCGGCTTGTCAGGACCGTTGTTCAGCTCGATCATGGAGTACAGGACTCTTCTCTGCACCGGCTTCAGTCCGTCTCTCACATCGGGCAGGGCACGGGCGGCAATGACGCTCATGGCATAGTCGATGTAGGATTCTTCCATGGTCTTTTTTAAGTCCACGTCATGAATCTGATCAAATATTTTATCATCCATTGAATCGTTCCTCCACTCTTAGGATTGACTTGGAATTAGATATCCAGGTTCTGGACAAACTTGGCATTGGCTTCGATAAATTCACGTCTGGGCTCAACTTTGTCGCCCATCAGAATGGTAAAGGTCAAATCGATCTCCTGCTCACTCTCATCATCGATAACCACTCTCTTCAAGATTCGGCGCTCCGGATCCATCGTGGTCTCCCACAGCTGCTCAGAATCCATCTCGCCCAGTCCTTTGTAGCGCTGAATCTTGTTGTTTCCGTCCCGGCCGATTTCATTCATCAGCTGAGTCATCTCCTCCTCGCTGTAAGCATACCAGATCTTTTTATTCTTCTCGATTTTATACAGAGGAGGCTGAGCCAGATACACATAACCCTGACGAATCAGCTCCGGCATGAAACGATACAGGAATGTCAGCATCAGCGTACTGATATGAGCGCCGTCCACATCAGCATCTGTCATGATGATGATCTTATGATAACGCAGCTTTGTGATATCAAAGTCCTCATGGATTCCGGTACCAAAGGCCGTAATCATGGCCTTGATCTCCGCGTTGGAAAAAACCTTGTCCGCCCGAGCCTTCTCCACATTGAGGATCTTGCCGCGCAGAGGCAAAATTGCCTGGGTAGCACGGGAACGGGCTGTCTTGGCAGAGCCTCCGGCGGAGTCTCCCTCCACGATAAATATCTCACAGTTTTCCGGATTTTTATCTGAGCAGTCCGCCAGCTTGCCGGGCAGACTCATTCCCTCCAGAGCAGTCTTTCTGCGGGTGAGATCTCTGGCCTTTCTGGCAGCTGCTCTGGCTCTCTGCGCCAGGATCGCCTTCTCCAGGATCTGCTTGGCCACGTTGGGATTCTGCTCCAGATAATATACCAGCTGTTCACTGACCACGCTGTCCACAGCACTCCTGGCTTCGCTGTTCCCTAATTTCTGCTTGGTCTGTCCTTCAAACTGCGGATCCTCAATTTTAATGCTGATGATAGCTGTCATGCCCTCGCGGATATCATCGCCGGACAGATTTTCTTCACTGTCCTTCAGAAGCTTGTTTTTGCGGGCATAGTCGTTGAACACCTTGGTCAGAGCGCTGCGGAAACCAGCCATATGGGTGCCGCCCTCAGGCGTGATAATGTTGTTGACAAAGCTGTAGACGCTCTCATTGTAGGAATCATTATGCTGGATGGCTACCTCCACATAGATATTGTTGCGGGTGCCCTCACAGTAAATTACCTGAGGATAAAGTTCGGTCTTTCCTTTGTTCAGGTAAGTAACAAATTCCTTGATTCCGCCTTCATAGTGAAACTCATCCTCATGGCCGGGATCTCTGGTGTCCTCCAGATGAATCTTCAGCCCCTTGGTCAGAAAGGCGGTCTCTCTGAGACGTGTTTTTAAAGTGTCATAATCAAAATTCGTCGTATCAAAAATCTCATCATCCGGGAGGAAGGTAACCTGGGATCCGTGATCATTCTTGCGGCAGGTGCCAATCTGCTGGAGCTTGGTCACTGTTTTTCCTCTTTCATAGCGCTGCCGGTATACCTTGCCGTCCCGACGAATCTCCACTTCCAGCCATACGGAAAGAGCATTGACCACTGAAGCACCCACGCCGTGAAGACCGCCGGACACCTTGTATGCTCCTCCGCCGAATTTTCCGCCGGCATGAAGCTGTGTAAAAATAACCTCCACTGCAGGGACTCCCATCTTGGGATGAATATCTACCGGCATGCCTCTTCCGTTATCCCGCACGGTGACGGAATTGTCCGAATGTATTGTCACGTCAATGTGATCGCAGAAGCCGGCCAAGGATTCATCTACAGAATTATCCACAATCTCATAAACCAAGTGATGAAGTCCCCTTGAAGAGGTGCTGCCGATATACATTCCCGGTCTTTTCCGAACTGCTTCCAGCCCTTCCAAAACCTGAATCTGACTTGCACTGTATTCCGAACTTGAACTCATTTTTTCCCTCCTGAACGTTCAATTCTCGCTGACTATATTTCCATGGGTTACTCGAAAAATCTTATTAACGGGAAAACGATCGGTCACAAACTTGTCCACACCGGTACAGGTTAAGAGAGTCTGCACACCGTCGATACTGTCCAACAGTTTATTTTGACGTCCGCTGTCTAATTCAGACAAGACATCATCCAGCAGAAGAACAGGGCAATCTCCCGTGCGCCTGCGCACCAGTTCGATTTCAGACAATTTTAAAGACAGGGCGGCTGTTCTCTGCTGCCCCTGAGATCCGAAAGTGCGTATATCCATCCCATCCACACAAAAAGCCAGATCATCCCGGTGGGGTCCGGTTAAGCTTACCCTGGCTTTTAAATCCCTGGTTCGCCCGCGAGAAAGGCTTGTCTCCAAATCATCGGCCTGTACGGATGGCTCGTAGGCGATATCTATATGTTCCTTTTCACCGGTGATGCCGGCATGAATCGGAATGATGATTTCCCGCAGTTCATCAATGAATCTTTTCCGGCTGCGGATAATCTCTGTGCCGTAGCGGATCATCTGCATATCCCAGATTTGGAGTGTATCCAGATAATCGCTGTGGTTGTCCAGCTCTTTTAAGAGCTTATTTCTCTGCATAACTACCCGGTTATAGTTTGTCAGATTGCTCATGTATATTTTATCCAGCTGGCACAATTCCATATCAATAAATCTTCTCCTCTGAGATGGACCCTCCTTGATGATGTTCAAATCCTCAGGGGAAAAAAATATCACGTTGGCAATGCCGAACAATTCTCCTGTTCGCCGCAGGGGCACACCGTTTACGGCGATCCCTTTAGCGCGGTTTTTCTTTAAATGTACATCCACACGGTCGGTGATGCCGCGTTTTTCCACAAAATATTTGATATGAGCCTCTTCTTCCCCAAAACGGATCATTTCCCTGTCTTTGCCCGCCCGGTGAGATCTGGCTGTCGCCCCCACGTAGACAGCCTCAAGAATATTGGTTTTTCCCTGGGCGTTGTCTCCGTAAAAGATATTGACACCCGGAGAAAAATCGATATGGGTCTCCTCGTAGTTGCGGAAATTCTGTAATTCCAGGGAACGGATTATCATAGCTGTCCCCGCCTATTTTTGAATTTTGATAGTCTCACCGGCAAAGGTCACCTCGTCTCCGTCGTAGAGCTTGCGTCCGCGGCGGTCCTCCGGCTGACCATTTACCTGCACTTCACCCGAAGTAATGTGGATCTTGGCTTCCACGCCTGAATCCACAAGGCCGGCTGCTTTTAGAGCCTGACCGAGTTTAATGTATTCTTCACGAAGTGTAATCGTCTTCATTGGCAATACTCCTTAACCTCTGTTGAAATTCACCGGCAGAATCAGATAAATATAGTTTCCTGCCTCATCCCGGATAAAGCAGGGGGCTTTGGAATTCACCATATAAATGTCTACATTTTCGTCGTCGATTACGCGGAGAGCATCGATGAGGAATTTAGGATTGAAGGCAATCATGATGTCTTTGCCCTGCTTGTTGACCAGAATTTCCTCTTTCATGGTCCCCATCATGGAGGTGAGAGTCATTTCCAAAATTTGATCCTGCAGGTTCAGGATAATAGGTTTTTTGTCGTTTTCACGAACCAGTAAGACAGAGCGCTCAATGGAATCCAGAAAATCTTTTTTGTTGATGGTCATTTTGGTTTCATAGTCATTGGAGAGCATCTGGTCAACCCGGAAATATTCTCCTTCTATGAGACGGGATACAACCAAAGTCTGATCAAATTCAAAAAGAATATGGTTGCGTCCAAAGAAAATAAGGACGTCCTTGTCCGTATCTCCGGAGAGGATTTTGCTGATTTCACTGAGTGTTTTTCCGGGAACGATTACTTTCTGGTCGGCATAGGAATCTCGCATATTAACTTTCCGGATGGAGATGCGATGCCCATCAAGGGAGGTGACTTTCAGTTCATTTTCATGCACCTCAAAAAGTTCTCCCGTCATCAGTTTGTTTACGTCGCCTGGAGCAATGGAAAAAATAGTCTGTCTGATGATTTCTTTCAGTGTAAATTGGGAAATGCTGATATATTTTTCCTTCTCGATTGTGGGGAGATAGGAAAATTCTTCAGCTGGTTTGCCTGCGATCTTAAAGTCAGCCTTCTCACAGGTGATAGATACGCGAAGATTGTCATCGGATTCTATGATGACTTCACTGTCGGGGAGGCGGCGGATGATTTCAGAGAAAAGTTTGGCTTCGATTGCGATCCTTCCTCTCTGCAGAACAGAACCTTCCACGATGGTTTCAATACCCAGTTCCATATCGTTGGCAGTCAGTTTTATCTCATCGCCGGTGGCATCGATCAGAATACATTCCAAAATAGACATGGTCGTTTTGGCAGGAACAGCTTTTAGTACGATGTTGATGCCGTTTAGCAGGCTTGATTTTTGAAACGAAAGTTTCATTGGTGAAATCTCCTTTCTCTCGTTGCTTACATGTGGATAACCTCCGGGATGCGGTCCGCCTTCGGCGGCCGCACGGGCTCCCGGCCCCTTGAAGTTATAGTTTAGGTTAAATTCAGCAGTAATCTTAATAGGAGCTGTGAATATGTGCAAAAGCCGAAGATGATCTGGTTTTATGGGGCTTTTTCGGGTGGGATAACTCGGTGAAAAGCTTTTGTATGAAGTTTGGATAACCTTAAGCTTTTCAACATCGGCTTTAATTGTTAGAATTAACCAATTTTTTATGCACAGCTTGTTCACAGCAAAGTAACAGGGATTCCCACAGTTTTTTGTGGATAACTTTAAGAAGGGTTAATCTTTTTCTTTAAGATATCCACAGTGCTGCGCAGCGTCTCGTCGCTGTCGAGAGCGTCCTTTACTTTGTCTATGCCGTGAATGATGGTAGTATGGTCCCGGCCTCCCATACATTTGCCGATCAGGGACAGCGGGACGGTAGTCATCTCCCGGCACAGATACATGGCAATCTGTCTGGGGTAGACAATTTCTTTGTTGCGTTTGGAGGAGGCCAGATCCTCAGCTTTCAGGCCAAAGTGGTCTGCAACGATGGATATGATTACCTCCGGTGTAATCTCTCGGGCCTGGTCAGGAGAAATCATATCTTTAAGAGCCTCCTCGGCCAGACTGATATCTATGGTACGCTTATTGTCGAGCTTTGAGAGGGCTACGATTTTGGTCAGAGCTCCCTCCAGCTCGCGGATATTTGATTTAATGTTGTTGGCTATATATTTGATAACTTCATTATCTATATTATAGCCCTCTAACTCCTCTTTCTTCCTTAATATAGCCATTCTGGTTTCGTAATCGGGGGCCTGAATATCCACGGTCAGTCCCCATTCGAAGCGGGAGACCAGACGATCCTCCAAATTGACCAGATCTTTAGGTGAGCGGTCGCTGGAGATGATGATCTGTTTCTTGGCTTCGTGGAGGGTGTTGAAGGTGTGGAAGAATTCTTCTACTGTACTTTCCTTGCCCTGGATAAACTGGATGTCGTCGATCAGCAGGATATCGTTGTTGCGGTATTTATCGCGGAAATCTGTGGTGGTTTTATTGCGGATGGAATCGATCAGCTCGTTGGTAAATTTTTCGCTGGTGACGTACATCACGCGGGTGGACGGATCATTTTTTAAAATAAAATTGGCAATGGAGTGCATCAGATGGGTTTTGCCCAGTCCCACTCCTCCGTAGATAAAAAGAGGATTATATACCTCAGCCGGTGATTCGGCTACAGCCAGACAGGCAGCGTGAGCCATTTTATTGTTGGAGCCCACCACGAAAGTGTCGAAGGTATACTTGGGGTTTAAATTTACGTTCTGGGTGGAGGTATAAGCAGCCGTGTCTTTTTTGGGAGAAGGGGCAAAGTTTACCCTGTCCTCCGGGGATATAAAAGTAACTGTGCAGGCATAGCCTGTCACCTCCTCGATGGTTACCTGAAGCATACGGGTATATCTTTTGCGGAGATAATTGAGGGTAGCACTTTCAGGAACCATAATGGTCACCTCATTATGATCCGCAGCCACAACCTCCAGAGGGAGGAGCCATGTCTTGAAGGAAACATCCAAGATATCAAATTCTTCTTTCATTGCATTCAGTATCTTGTCCCAATTATTTCGGATAGTCTCAAGCATAGTTTTTATCCCCGCAATTCGTAAAATCAATATGGCCGATCAGACTGCTATCACCGTACAAGAAAACAAGCCGGCACCGGATTGGAGTAACCTTCAGCCAGCCATACGTATTTATATGATAACAAAAATGTTGACAGTTTTCAATCTAAAACTTTAAGAATGTGGATAAACTTCTGGAGAGAAGGGAGGAAAAGGGATTTTCCACGGTATGTGAATAAGTTTTACCCATCAAAAAGGCGTGAAAACAGAGCGAATCTTCGGTGTTTTTCCTCTTTATCAACAAGTTATACACATTTTGTGGATAAATTGTGGATACTCTGTTGAAAGCAGGTGGATGGGATGTGGGTAATGTCAGATAAGAATTGGTGAGAAAAAGCTTGACGAATCAAGGCTTTTTCCCTATAATTGATGTGATATTTTGATACCGGGGCGGGAGTATGCCCTGTTCCGCGTCATATTTGCGAAAGGAGGGACTGCGCGATGAAAATGACATTTCAGCCTAAGACCAGACAGAGAGCTAAGGTTCATGGTTTCAGAAAAAGAATGAGCACTGCCAACGGCAGAAAGGTTCTGGCTGCCAGAAGAGCAAAAGGAAGAAAGCAGTTATCCGCCTAAGGCCGCAGCTAATGTGGCCTTTTGTCTTCTTCACCGCAGCCGGGCAGTGTGCCGGGCCTGACGCTTATTCGGAGCGTGGAAAGACAGCATGAAGCAGGAATTTTATCTGAAGAAGAACAGTGACTTTCAGGAGGTTTACCGTCGGGGGCGATCTTTTGCCAACAAACTGTTGGTGATGTATGTTTTGCCCATTGGGGGGGAAGCCTCCTCACGTATCGGTATTTCGGTGAGCAAGAAAGTGGGCAACAGTGTAGTGCGTCACAGAGTAAAGAGACTCATCCGGGAAAGTCACAGACTGAACCGCCAAAAAATCGCAGGCGGTTTTAACATCGTAGTAATTGCCAGAAACGAGGCAAAGAACAGGAATTACTGGGATATTGAAAAAGCATTTACGCACTTATTAGCCATGCACCGCTTGACAGAGAGGGAATCATGATGAAGAAAATACTGATTTCGCTGATTCGTTTTTACCGCAGGTATCTGTCCGGAATGAAGCGGTATACTCACTGCATATATACACCCACGTGCTCACAGTATGCCCTGGAGGCGATCGAGAAGTACGGGGCGCTCAAGGGCTCCTGGCTGGCGTTCAAAAGAATTTTAAGATGCAACCCTTTTGCAAAGGGCGGCTACGATCCTGTTCCGTAGGAAGAGAGGTACTTCATTGAATCTGATTTTATTGACAAAGAGCACAACCCCGATTATCGGGTGGATTGCATCCCTTTTCGGTTATGTGATGGAGTTTATCTACAACATAACCAACGCTGTTTTTGGAATTGAAAATATCGGACTCGCGATCATCGTTTTTACGATTCTGATCAATGTTGCTATGATCCCTCTTTTGCTCAAGCAGCAGAAGAGCATGAAGATCAATAATCTGATTCAGCCGGAGATTCGTGCGATTCAGAATAAGTACAAGGGGAAGAATGACCAGCGCTCTCAGATCCGTATGCAGGCGGAGACGCAGGCAGTGTATGATAAATACGGTGCATCCATGACCGGCGGCTGTCTGACCAGTCTGATCAGCCTTCCGATCATGCTGGGAATCTACCGCATTGTGCTGAACATGCCGGCTTACATTGGTTCCTTTAAGGTGTACTTTACCAATGTGACCTCTATGATCCAGCAGCAGCCGGATTATGTGGCCAAGCTGGCTGATCTAGCCAGCGCCAATGCCATCAGCGGTGATCTGACCCAGACTAATATTCTGGTGGATCTGCTGTTTAAGTTTGACGGCAGTGAGTGGGGTCAGCTGGCGGAAATCTTTCCTTCTATCGCCGGGGTGATTTCGGAGAATGCACAGAGGATTTCTGACGTGCTGATGTTTGGTCCCATCAACTTGATGGAGGCGCCGGGCTTCCGTTTGTCCTGGGCATTGCTTATTCCCATTCTTGCCGGTCTTACCCAGTGGCTCAGCACTAAGCTGATGAATACGGCTACCCGCAGAAAGAGTGCTAGCGGCAAGGAAGAAGATCCTATGGCTGCTTCCATGAACACCATGAATATCATGTTCCCTCTGATGAGCGTTTTCTTCTGCTTTACTTTCCCCTGCTACATCGGTATTTACTGGGTGGCCAACAGTGCATCCCGTATTCCGATCCAGCTTTTGGTCAACAAGAGAGTGGAGAAGGAGAATGTGGATGACATCATTCGTCAGAATATCGAAAAGAAGAATAAAAAGAGGGCTAAGAAGGGGCTGCCGCCCTTGAGTGAAAAGACGGTGGAAAAGAATATAGAGGATCTGGAGAGAAAGCTGCAGGTACAGGGGAGTTCTTCCTCTTCTGCAACCAGCCGCTATGCCACATCTTCTCTGCGTGCCAAAGCGGATGCGGGCAAGCAGGTAAACAATACTGAGTATTATAACAGCCGGGCGGCCAGACCGGGAAGCATGGCAGCCAAGGCAAATATGGTGAAGGATTATAACGAAAAGAATAAGAAATAAGCGGGGGGTGTCAAAATGAAGGAATATTTGGAATTTTCCGCGAAGACAGTAGATGAAGCGATTACCAAAGCTCTGCTGGAATTGGGGATCCCCAGTGACAGGCTGGAATATGAAGTGAAGGAAAAAGGCAGTACAGGTATTCTGGGTATATTTACGAAGCCTGCAGTTATCCGGGTGGTAAAACCCTCCGAGGACGAGGATGAATTTCTTCTGGAATCTGAGAAGAAAACAGAAAAGAAGGAAGAACCTGTTTCTGCTGCCGCTTCCAAAGGTTCTGAGCCTGTGTCCAAAAAGAGTCAGGCGCTGAAAAAAGAAACTCCGGTGAAGAAGGAAGCAAAGAAAGAAAGTCCGGCAAAAAGAGAACAGAGGGAAGAGAAGCCTGTGGAGAAAGCGGTTTCTCCGGCTCCGGCCGCAGTGGAAAAAGAGGCTTCTTCTCCTGAAAGCATTATAGATCCCGCCCCCCTGATGGCTAAGGTGGAAGATTTCCTCTCCGGTATGTTTAAAGCTATGCCGATGGAAGTAAAGATCGACATGGGTTTTGACAGTGAGGAAAAGACTGTTCTGGTAAATCTGAGCGGTGAGGACATGGGTGTCCTCATTGGCAAGAGGGGGCAGACCTTGGATTCTATTCAGTATCTGTGCAGTCTGGTCGTCAACAAGGGTGAGGATGAGTATATCCGGGTCAAGGTGGACACGGAGAACTATAGGGAGAGAAGAAAAGAGACCCTGGAAACTCTGGCCAGAAATATCTCTTATAAGGTGAAGAGAACCAAGAGACCTGTATCTCTGGAACCGATGAATCCTTATGAGCGCAGAGTCATTCATGCAGCCCTGCAAAATGATAAGTACGTGGTGACGAGAAGCGAGGGTGTGGAGCCTTATCGCCATATTGTGATTTCTCCCAAGAACACCAGATACGGATCTAAAAAATAACCGAAGTTTCACGGATAGGTGAGAGAAAGAGATTCTTCGAGAGCATTGGGGAATCTCTTTTTTAAAAGGAGGAATGGAAAATGAGTGAGCGGACTATAGCCGCCATTTCTACTGCTTTGGGCAGTTCCGGTATCGGTATAGTGAGAATCAGCGGCGAGAGGGCGGTGGAAGTAGCCGACCGTGTTTTTCGAAAGCATTCGGGAAAAAAACTGGCCGAGTGTCCCAGTCATACGATACACTATGGATATATACATGACGGAGAAACCATGATCGACGAGGTATTAGCTCTTGTGATGCGGGGACCTCATAGCTTTACTACTGAGGACACCGTGGAGTTTGATTGTCATGGCGGCGTTTATGTGGTAAAAAGAGTATTGGACACGGTGCTCAGAAATGGGGCTCAGCCTGCAGAACCTGGGGAATTTACCAAGAGAGCCTTTCTAGGCGGCCGCATGGACTTATCCCAGGCTGAGGCCGTAATGGAGTTAATCCAGTCTCAAAATGAATATGCGCTGCAGGCCTCGGTGCGCCAGTTAAAAGGAGATGTATCGGAAAAAATAGGACAGCTTCGAGGGGATATCCTCCACCAGCTGGCTTTTATTGAAGCGGCCCTGGATGATCCGGAGCATTATTCATTGGACGGGTATGATGAAAAAATTCTGGATTTTGCCTTCCGGATGGAAGAAGAATTGTCCGGGCTTATCCGTTCCTTCGAAAACGGCAGAAGGATGACGGAGGGGATAAAGACGGTGATTGTGGGAAAACCTAACGCCGGAAAATCATCCATACTGAATCTGCTGGCGGGAGAGGAAAGGGCTATTGTGACGGACGTGGCCGGTACTACCAGGGATGTGTTGGAGGAAGATATTGTGCTGGACGGAATGAATCTGCGCCTGCTGGATACAGCCGGCATACGTGATACAGAGGATCCGGTGGAAAGCATAGGAGTGAGTCGTGCCTGGAGCCATGTGAAGGATGCGGATCTGATTTTGTATGTGGCGGATTCCTTTTCCGGAATTGACGAGGATGATCGGCGAATATTAAGTGCTCTTGATTCACAGAAAACGATTGTCCTGCTCAACAAAACCGATATAGAACAAATCAGCGAAAAGGAAATAAATGGAATTTCTGATCAGATTCGTTCTGTCCTGGGTGATTTTTCTCCCGTTCTTTTCTCTGCCAAGGAGAAAACGGGATTGGATGAATTGAAAAAGAAGATATCGGATATGTTCTTTGCCGGCCAGATTTCCTTTAACGATCAGATTTATATAACGAATGCCAGACATAAGAAATTGCTGGATGAGGCCAGAGAAAGTATTCGCTTAGTCAAAGCGGGGGCCAAAAATCACGTGTCGGAGGATCTCTATTCCATAGATTTGATGGATGCTTATGAGAAGCTGGGATTGATTCTGGGAGAAGAAGTAGAGGATGATTTGGTGGATGAGATATTCCGCAGTTTTTGTATGGGCAAGTGAATCTATAAGCAGGTGAATCTATAAGTAAGTTGTTTGCCTTTATGGTCGGTTTTCCAGGCAGAAAAGTGGATAATGGCATTACGACGGGGATAAAAGGTGGGAAAATGTCAGAATTAGTGGAAAAATATGATGTGATAGTAGTTGGTGCCGGTCATGCCGGGTGCGAAGCAGCGTTGGCTGCCGCGAGATTGGGGATGGAGACGATAGTCTTTACCGTCAGCGTGGACAGCATTGCTTTGATGCCCTGCAATCCCAATATTGGCGGAAGCTCCAAGGGACATTTAGTAAAAGAATTGGACGCTCTGGGCGGTGAGATGGGGAAAAATATCGATAAAACTTTTATTCAGTCGAAAATGCTCAATGCTTCCAAAGGTCCCGCTGTTCATTCTCTGCGGGCGCAGGCCGACAAACAGGAATATACCAGACAAATGCGTATGACAATGGAAAATACGGATCATTTGACGATTCGCCAGGCGGAAGTAGCAGAGATTCTGGTGGAGATGGCTGATCGAGAAATTAGAGATGAAGCTGAAGGGAAAGTTGACGCAAAAAGCAGGACGGATGCGGCAGTCGGTGAGCGAGAGCCGATAAAAAAAGTGACAGGAATTAAGACAGTGTCTGGCGCAGTCTATCTGGCTCAGTCAGTGATTCTAGCCACGGGAGTGTATTTGAATGCCCGCTGCATCTATGGAGAGGTTAGTCAATATACAGGACCCAATGGTTTGCAGGCAGCCAATCATTTGACCAAGTCTTTGATAGATCAGGGGATCATGATCCGTCGTTTTAAGACAGGTACACCTGCCAGAGTAGATAAGCGCTCTATCGATTTCTCCAAGATGGAAGAGCAGTTTGGTGATGAGAGAATAGTTCCTTTTTCTTTTACTACTGATCCTGATTCGGTGCAGATTGATCAGGAATCCTGTTGGCTTACTTATACCAATGAGCGAACCCATGAGATTATTCGTGAAAATCTGTCCAGATCACCTCTGTTTTCCGGAGTGATCGAGGGAACCGGGCCCAGATATTGTCCATCGATAGAAGATAAGGTTGTTAAGTTCCCGGATAAAGAAAGGCATCAGGTGTTTGTGGAGCCGGAAGGCAGATATACCAATGAAATGTATCTGGGAGGAATGTCCAGCTCTTTGCCGGAGGATGTACAGGTGGCAATGTATCGAACTGTTCCTGGACTGGAAAAGGTGAAGATTGTCCGAAATGCTTATGCCATAGAATATGATTGCATCGATCCCAATCAGCTCTATGCTACTCTGGAGTTTAAGCGGATCAGAGGATTATTTGGTGCAGGACAGATAAATGGAAGCTCCGGATATGAGGAGGCTGCTGTACAGGGGTTGATGGCGGGAATTAATGCTTCACGGCGGATTCAGAACAAGAAGATGATTGTTCTGGATCGCTCACAGGCTTATATTGGCGTATTGATTGATGATCTGGTCACGAAGGAAAATAATGAACCGTATCGCATGATGACTTCCCGCGCCGAATACCGTTTGCTGCTGCGGCAGGATAATGCGGATCAGAGACTTACGCCGATTGGATATGAAATCGGTTTGATCGATGAAGAAAGATATCGGAAGCTCTTGGAAAAGCAGAAACAGATAGAGACGGAAATAAATAGATTGGAACATGTCACTGTAGGTCCCTCAGAAAAAGTACAGTTTTTTCTGCAAAAGCATGACAGCACTCTGCTGAAAAGTGGAACAACCTTGTCTGAGCTGGTTCGGCGTCCGGAATTGTCATATGAGGCTATTGCTGAAATTGATGAGCAGAGACCATTCCTTTCTCATGAGATTGCGGAGCAGATTAATATTGCTATCAAGTATGAAGGATATATTAAACGCCAGAATCAACAGGTGAAACAGTTTAAAAAATTGGAGAATAAGAAATTAGTGCCGGGATTTGATTATAGCCAAATAAAAGGACTGAGAAAAGAGGCTGTGCAGAAATTGAATCTTTATAGCCCTGTTTCGATAGGACAGGCTTCTCGAATTTCAGGAGTATCTCCGGCGGATATTTCAGTCCTTTTGGTTTATTTGGAACAGCAAAAAAGGAGAGATAGATAAAAAAGATGTTGGGTTCAAAAGGTATTTGACCCCCTATGATACCAGATTGCGATGCTAGTCCTTTGAAACTCCGCACTGTGCGCTCCTGCAATCTGCAAAAACATTTATAATCCGCGTATTTTTTGTGAGAAAATGGCTGTTTATTCATATTCTTGCAGGTCTCAAGGTTAAAGATTTTCCTGCAGGTAAGCTTGCATTGAATTTTGACTTTTTGACCCTGGTATCACAGAAATTGTTTCACGTGAAACATTGAAAATATTTTTGACGCTACGGAGGATATCGCTACATGGAAGGATATATAGTCGAGGCAAAAGAAAAAATAATAGATGCCTTTGCAGGGTTAGACGTTTTTCTATCCGATGAGCAGGCAGAAAAATTCTATGATTATTGGAGATTATTGATTGAATGGAATGAAAAAATCAATCTTACCGCTATCACGGATTTTAATCAGGTTTTGCTGAAACATTTTATAGACAGCTGTGCTCTGTGTAAGGTAGTAAATTTAAATGACATTAATTTGATTATTGATGTTGGTACAGGGGCTGGATTTCCGGGAATACCGTTAAAGATTTTATATCCTCATCTAAAGGTTACACTCTTGGACTCGTTAAATAAAAGAATTGTTTTTCTAAAAGAAGTCGTAAAAAAAATATTTTTAGATAATGTAGAAACGATACATGGAAGGGCAGAGGAAATAGGACATATGGCTGCGTACCGGGAGCAGTATGATCTGTGTGTTTCTAGAGCGGTGGCAAATCTTCCTGTATTAATGGAATACTGTATTCCTTTTGTGAGAACAGAGGGAATATTTGTCTCCTATAAATCCGGCGATATAGATAATGAGGTAGAACAGGCACAAAATGCTGCAAAGATTCTGCACAGTTCGATCGAATCTGTACCGAGAATGATTCTTCCAAACAGTGATCTTTCTCGTTCTTTTGTAATAATGAAAAAGAACGGGACACTGGACGAAAAATATCCCAGGAGAGCAGGAATCCCAACTAAAAGCCCTCTGTAATGTTTCACGTGAAACATCCGGTCTAAAACAAATCTGAGAGATTCGGATATATATGAATCTCTCAGATTGAAGACAAAAGACAATATCAAGATCTGCAACAGGCACTGCCCGTTAAGGCAAGATATGGTTCTTTCTTTTTCTCATCTATTTCATTATTCCCAGGTATAAACATAAAATAGAGTCGAAGTCACAAAACTTTCATTGCGGCCTGCCCTATATTCTTTAAAAAAGATTTGTATAATCCCTCTGACCCGTGCTATAATATCCATATGGCGCTGGAGATAAAAATAGCCCATGAGATCGGATTGCATGGCAATCAAATACATCAGAAAGGGTGGTGGCTTGTGAAAACGAAAAAACATCCCATTAGAAATACATCGATTGTTCTGGGAACAGCTCTGGTATTGATTGAGGCATTCAACCGGTTTGTCTTTCATCTGATGGATGAGAAGAGTTCTCTGTCCTGCGAAGAAGGCAGCTTCCATGACTTTAGTCGGGGAAGATTTTTTTATAAAAAGATAGATTGCTCCACAGAGAATGAGGAGAAAGAAAAGAAGGATCCGATTCTCTTGATCCATGAATTATCACCGGCTGCAAGTGCAGACTGCTGTGAAGAGCTGGCAAGACAGCTGTCCAAAAAAAGAACGGTCTATACGATGGATCTGTTGGGCTGCGGCCGTTCGGCAAAGCCGCCGATTACTTATGTAAACTTTTTATATGTACTGCAGGTATCAGAAATGGTCAGGGAGATCATCGGCAGACCGGTTCATCTGGTGGCGGAGAAAAACAGCGGGGCTATTGCTATAGCTGCGGCCAGATACAGTCCGGATCTGATAAGTCGGATTACACTTTTAAACCCGACTGCACTGGAAAATGAGAAGAAAATACCCGATACACGCAGCCGAATTGCAAAAAAAATAATTGAAAGTCCTATAATTGGATCACTTATTTATCATATTGCTTTTTCGAAGAGTACATCTGCTCATATGGGCGGAGAGACGGCCAGATATCTTTATGCCAGCATGACAGGGTTCTATACTCACTATGATGTGGACTGGATGCTTGGAGATCTGGATATTCCGGTAAAAACAGTAAGGAGTATGTGATGGGGAGAATAATCGCAATAGCAAATCAAAAGGGAGGAGTGGGTAAGACCACGACAGCTATCAATCTGTCTGCTTGTCTGGCGGAAGCCGGCTGCCATGTCTTAGCTATTGACTTGGATCCGCAGGGAAATACGACCAGTGGCCTTGGGGTAGAAAAAAACCGTCTGGATCGGACAGTCTATGAAATGATGATAGGTGACTGTGATATGGAGGACTGTCTGATTCATAATTTGTTTGATAATCTGGATTTGGCTCCGGCCAATGTAAATTTGTCAGGGGCTGAGATCGAACTCATCGGTATAGAAAAAAAGGAATTTATTTTAAAAAATTCTCTGCAGAGCATGAAGGAGAGATATGACTTTATTTTGATTGACTGTCCGCCCTCCCTGAACATGCTGACGGTCAACGCATTGACGGCAGCTGATTCTGTGCTGGTGCCGATTCAGTGTGAGTTCTATGCTTTGGAGGGATTGAGTCAGCTGATACATACAATCAATCTGGTAAAAAAGAGACTTAATCCGGATCTGGACATTGAAGGGGTGGTCTTTACCATGTATGATGCCAGGACTAACCTTTCTCTGCAAGTTGTGGAAAATGTCAAAGGCAATTTGAAGCAAAACGTATATAAGACCATTATTCCGCGAAATGTACGTCTGGCGGAAGCGCCCAGTCATGGTTTGCCGATTAATATCTATGACACTCGTTCAGCAGGGGCTGAGAGCTATAGACTGCTGGCCAAAGAGGTCATAGAACACAGGCAGGAAGAAGAGTGAAATTAGCACGGCAGTGAAATCAGAAGGGATAGGATATTTATGGCAGCTACCAGAAAAAAGGGAGGCCTGGGAAAAGGATTGGATTCACTGATTCCCAGCTTTGACTTAGAAGAAGAAAAAGAAAAAAGCGGAGGAGAGGGTTCTCCGCTGATGATGGATATTCATAAAATTGAGCCTAACAGAGAACAGCCGCGCAAAATTTTCGACGAAGATTCCCTGGCAGAGCTGGCTGACTCTATACGTCAGTACGGCGTGCTGCAGCCGCTGCTGGTAAAGAAACAGGAGGACTACTATGCTATAGTGGCCGGTGAAAGACGATGGAGAGCGGCCAGACTGGCTGGGTTGAAGGAAGTTCCTGTAATAATCAAAGATCTGGGTCGTCAGGAGAGCATGGAAATTGCCCTGATTGAAAATATACAAAGGCAGGATCTGAATCCGGTGGAGGAAGCCCGGGCTTATCAAATGCTCATCCAGGAATTCGGATTAAAACATGAGGATCTGGCGGAGAGAGTAGGAAAAAGTCGCGCTGCCATTACCAATTCCATGCGTCTTTTAAAGTTGGACGAAGGTGTTCTGGATATGCTAATCAGAGGCGACCTGACTCAAGGTCATGCGAGAGCATTGCTTGCCATTGAGGACAAGGCGCTGCAGCTAAAGGGTGCTCAGACCATTATCGATAAAAATCTGAGTGTGCGGGATGCGGAAAAACTGGTAAAAGACCTGCTAAATCCGCCGATAAAGAAAGAAAAACCGCAGCTGCCTGGTCAGTCTGTCTATAAGGATATTGAAAAAAGGCTGAAAGATCGTCTGGGGACCAAGGTGAGCATCAGCCGAAAAGACGAAAATCAGGGAAAAATTGAGATTTCTTATTATTCCGTGGATGAATTGGAAAGAATAATAGAAATATTGGAAAAAACACAGTAGGAGGAAATTTCTGGACTATGAACAACAGCATGTTAAACAACCTGATCTTTGATCCGGCCTATTTGATTTTTGGTCTGGCAGGACTGGTAGTCATTCTTCTCATTTTGGTGATTGTAGGTATTTTTAAGATGAGGTCTTTGTATCGGAAATACGATCGCTTTATGAGAGGAAAAGATGCCGAAAGCCTGGAGGAAAGTTTCGTCAAAGTCTATGAAGATGTGGAAATGCTAAAAGAGGAAGACAAAGCCAACAAGGATGTGATAAAGGCAATTAACCGTACGCTGAAGCGTTCTTACCAGAAGACGGCAGTGGTTCGCTATGATGCTTTTCCCGGCATGGGAGGCCAATTCAGCTTTGCCATGACTTTATTGGACCGTAATGACAGCGGAATACTTCTCAACTGCATTCACAGCCGTGAAAGCTGCTATCTCTACATCAAAGAAATCAATCAGGGAGAATGCAGTCTGACACTCAGCAAAGAGGAGGCCAAGAGCCTGGAGGAGGCAAAGAATCGCCACTGATTTTAGCCTTCTGACTCTGGTTTCATAAGAAACGAAGATAGGGTGCAGTTGAGAAAACGGCGGTGATAGAGAATCAACGATCAGAGATGATTGGAGATAGAAAACAAAATGAGGGAGGAACTGCCAATGTCTTATGTATCTGAAGTGATGGAACATGTTATAGCCAAAAATCCCGGAGAGCCGGAGTTTCACCAGGCGGTGAAGGAGGTGCTCGATTCTCTGACCCTGGTTATCGATGCCCATGAAGAGGAGTATCGAAGCATCGGGCTTTTAGAGCGGTTGACGGAGCCGGAGAGAATCATATCTTTTAGAGTGCCCTGGGTGGATGATCAGGGCAAGGTGCAGGTAAACCGAGGCTATCGCGTGCAGTTCAACAGTGCCATTGGCCCTTATAAGGGAGGCCTGCGCTTCCATCCGACGGTGAATCAGAGTATTTTAAAATTCCTGGGATTTGAGCAGGTATTTAAGAATTCTCTGACGGGTCTGCCTATCGGAGGCGGCAAGGGCGGAGCAGATTTTGATCCGAAGGGAAAGAGCGACAGGGAAGTCATGGCTTTCTGCCAGAGTTTTATGACTGAGCTGTGCAAATATATCGGGGCCGATCAGGATGTGCCTGCCGGAGACATCGGCGTGGGCGCTCGTGAAATCGGTTATCTGTACGGACAGTACAAGAGAATTACCGGACTCTACGAGGGTGTACTCACCGGCAAGGGACTGACTTATGGAGGCTCTCTGGTCAGGACACAGGCCACCGGCTATGGCCTGGTGTATATTACGGAGGAGATGCTTCGTCATGCGGGGGAAAGTTTGGCCGGCAAGACAGTGGTGATCTCCGGTTCCGGCAATGTAGCCATCTATGCGGCAGAAAAAGCCGGACAGCTGGGTGCCAAGGTGGTAGCTCTCAGTGATTCCAACGGCTATATTTATGATGCCGACGGAATTCGTCTGGATGTCGTAAAGGAAATCAAAGAAGTGCGCCGCGGCCGCATCCGTGAGTATGCTGAAAAAGTTCCCGGCAGCGTATACACCGATGGCAGAGGTATCTGGGGTATCCCCTGTGAAGTGGCTCTGCCCTGTGCCACGCAGAATGAATTGCATCTCGAAGATGCAGAGATGCTGGTGAACAATGGCTGTATCTGTGTGGCGGAAGGAGCCAACATGCCTACAACCAGAGAAGCTACGGAATATTTCCTGGAGAAAAGGATTCTCTTTATGCCAGGCAAAGCGGCCAATGCAGGCGGCGTAGCCACCTCTGCTCTGGAGATGAGCCAGAACAGTCAGAGACTGAGCTGGACCTTTGAGGAGGTAGATGAGCGTCTGAAGAAAATCATGATCGATATTTATGCCAAATCTGCCAGTGCTGCTGCCCGCTATGGGGCAGAGGGCAATTTCGTGGCCGGAGCAAATATTGCCGGATTCGAAAAGGTAGCAGATGCTATGAAAGCTCAGGGAATAGTGTAGTGATGCAATCCGTTATCGGTCCGGCAGTACAGTGAATATAAAAAGAGGAGAGACACGCCGTCAGAAAATCTGACGGCGTGTTTTTGTGGAAGATTTTCTGATACTGTTTTTGTGATATTATTAATGTGGTGTAAAT
The DNA here is from genome assembly GCA_944380185.1 of uncultured Lachnospiraceae bacterium. Classification (GTDB taxonomy): domain Bacteria; phylum Bacillota; class Clostridia; order Lachnospirales; family Lachnospiraceae; genus RGIG7193. Next base: position 12,643 of record CALWGV010000076.1, on the reverse strand, counting down.
GAAAAAGCCGTAAAGATGCGAAAACGGAGATGAAGGTCATTGAGAGAGAAAAGTCAACCGAATTTTAAAATCTGTCGGATTTATCCGCAAAATCATAGATTGCCCTGAATTTCAGCTGATTAAAACATGTTAAGAAAGTGCAAATATATTGCTATTTCCAGGGATTGATCTTGAAAAAGAAATTTAATCTTTATATAATCTTTATGAATGCCGGAAAGGGGAAGGCGTATCTGTGGGTAGTCTTTAAAGCCGGCATATACTTATAGGAGAAAAGACAGGCAGAGCCGTCTTAGGAGGAAAGAATGCAGATAATCATTGTGGGCTGCGGAAATGTGGGAGGTACGCTGGCTGAGCAGCTCAGCAGAGAAGACCACAACATTACGGTTATCGACACAAAAGCCGAGAGAATCCGGGATATCACGGAGAGATGCGATGTGATGGGAATTACCGGGAATGGGGCCGTGCGCAGTGTGCAGATGGAGGCAGGAATTGAAGAGGCTGATCTTTTGATTGCCGTCACCGATTCCGATGAATTAAATCTTTTGTGCTGTTTGATTGCCAAAAAGGCGGGGAGAACCTGCCAGACGATTGCCCGTGTGAGAAATCCTCACTATAGTAAAGAAGCCGCATTTTTAAAGGATGAGTTGGGGTTGGCCATGGTGATCAACCCGGAGCTGGCGGCAGCGTATGAGATAGCCAGGTTATTGAAATACCCTAAGGCAATTAAAGTGGAAACCTTTGCAAAGGGAAGGGCCGAACTTCTTAAATTCCGTGTTACGAACGGAAATCCTCTGGTGGGATGTCAGCTTAAGGATATCCCCGCCAAGCTTCACTGTGATGTTTTGATCTGTACAGTGGAAAGAGGGGAGGATGTCGCTATTCCCGATGGTAATTTTACCATATTGGATGGGGATCTGATCTCCGTAGTGTCCACATCAAAAAATTTACAGCAGTTTTTCCGCAAGATGGGAATGGCTTCGGCCAGAGTAAAAAATTCCATGATCATCGGAGGAGGCAGTACCAGCTATTATCTGGCCAAGCAGCTTTTAGCCAATGGTATTCAGGTAAAGATCGTGGAGCGGGACAAAGACAGATGCCGCAGTCTGTGCGATCTTTTGCCGGAGGCTACGATTATACTGGGAGACGGCACAGATCGTTCTCTCTTGACGGAAGAGGGGATTGAAAATACCCAGTCTTTCATTACGATGACCAATATCGATGAAGAGAACATCATGCTTTCCCTGTACGCTAAAATGGTGTCCCATGCCAAGCTGGTGACTAAAGTGCACAGGATCTCCTATAATGAATTGATCGGACCGCTGGACCTGGGAAGCGTTATCTACCCCAAATATATAACGGCGGAAAATATTATCCGGTATGTCAGGGCTCTTTCCAACTCTATGGGAAGCAATGTGGAGACGCTGTACAAGCTGATCGAGGATAAGGCGGAAGCCCTGGAATTTTATATCCGAGGAGATTCTCCGGTGGTGGGAGTACCCCTGCAGGATCTGAATCTGAAAAGCAATATTTTGATCGCCGCAATCAATCACAATGGATCGATTATCACACCCGGAGGCCAGAGCCGGATTTATCGAGGGGATACCGTGATTGTCATCACCACCAGAACAGGACTGCACGATATCCGGGATATATTGCAGTAAGAGATGAATTATTCATTTATACTTTATGTGGTCCTTCGTGTAATCGAGGTCGAGGGAATGTTTCTGGCGCTTCCCTGCATTACGGCTTTGATTTATCGGGAGGAGAGTGGTTGGTATTTTGCTGCGGTGATGGTGGTCTGTCTGCTGGTGGGGCTCATTGCCAAAAAGTTTTTCAGGCCGAAGAGTACGGTCATATTTGCAAAGGAGGGATTGGTGGCTGTGGCACTGTGCTGGGTGGTAGCCAGCGCCGTAGGAGCTCTTCCCTTTACTCTATCCAGAGAAATCCCTTCCTATGTGGATGCCCTTTTTGAAATGATCTCCGGTTTTACTACCACAGGATCCAGTATACTCACCGATGTGGAGGCCATGAGTCACTGTGCCCGTTTTTGGAGAAGCTTTGCGCACTGGCTGGGGGGAATGGGTATCCTGGTCTTTGTCATGGCGATCATGCCCCTGGGCGGCAGCTACAGCATGTATCTGATGAAAGCGGAAAGTCCCGGTCCGGCGGTGGGCAAACTGGTGCCCAAGGCTCGTCATACGGCCATGCTTCTGTATCAGATTTATATTTTCCTGACCATAGTGCAGATTGTTCTTTTGCTGCTGGCCGGAATGCCTATGTTTGACACGCTAACTATCACCTTCGGCACAGCCGGTACGGGAGGCTTTGCCATATTAAACAGCAGCTGTGCCGACTATACGACGCTGCAGCAGGCGATTATCACCGTGTTTATGATTCTTTTCGGCATCAATTTCAATGTATATTTTCTGATTTATGCAAAGAAGATCAAACAGGGCCTGCGATGTGAAGAGATGAGGGTGTATCTGGGTGTTATTGCGGCAGCGATCATTTTAATCACGATCAATACCAGAGGTATGTTCCAAAGCCTGTTTCAGACGGTACATCATGCAGCATTTCAGGTGGCTTCCATAATCACTACCACCGGATACGCTACGACCAATTTTGACCTTTGGCCGGAGTTTTCCAAGATGATTTTGGTGCTTCTGATGTTTATCGGGGCCTGCGCCGGCAGTACCGGAGGCGGTATAAAGGTATCGCGCTGCATAGTGCTGGTAAAATCGATCCGCAATGAGCTGTTTTATGCTCTGCATCCCCGCAGTGTGCACAATATCGAGCTGGAAGGCCATAAGGTGGATAAGAGTATGCTTTTAGCCATCGACCGCTTCTTCTTTGTCTATATTCTGATTTTTGCCTTCTCCGTGCTGATTGTGTCGCTGGACAATTTTGATTTCATGACCAATTTTACTGCCGTGGCCACGACACTCAACAATGTAGGTCCCGGTCTGTCTCTGGTGGGTCCCACGGGCAATTTTCACATGTTTTCAGACTTGTCAAAGTTTGTCATGATGTTTGATATGCTGGCCGGCCGTCTGGAGGTCATTCCCATGCTGGTTCTGTTCTCGCCTTTTATGTGGAAAAAATAAAGGCTCTTGTCAAATCAGCGCGGCTGGGGTATAATGACGGAAAGAAGATCTGGCAGGCTATTGCTCAGGAATCATAAGGGAAAGTGTGACGAGAAAAGCTAAGGCTGTGTAAGTCCGTTCAGAGAGGCGGTGGATGGTGAGAATCGCCGGGACAGTCAGCCCTTCCACTTTTTGAACAGCCGGTGAAAGCCGGAAGGGGGCGCCCTTTACAGCGCGAAGAGAGGCCGGCAACGGCAAGATGGGTGGCAACGCGGAGCTTTCGTCCCAGTTTCGGAGAGAGCTCCGCTTTTCATTGTTAAGATCCCAGAAAGCACAAATAATATGTAGGAGAGAAAGAGATGCTGGACATTAAATTTTTGAGAGAGAATCCCGAGATCGTAAAGCAGAATATCCGCAACAAATTCCAGGATGCAAAGCTTCCCCTGGTGGATGAGGTCATCGCTCTGGACAAGGAGAACCGTGAGATCAAGCAGGAAGTGGAAGCGCTTCGCGCCCGCCGCAATAAATTGTCCAAAGAAATCGGCGGTCTGATGGCTAAGGGGGAGAGAGAAGAAGCGGAGAAGGTCAAAGCCCAGGTGTCGGCTGACGCAGGCCGGGTAAATGAGCTGTCCGAACGGGAAAAGGAAGTGGAGGCCAGAATTCGTCAGATTATGATGACGATTCCCAATATTATCGATCCTTCAGTCCCCATCGGAAAAGACGACAGCGAAAACGTGGAGAGAGAGCGTTTTGGTGAGCCGACTGTTCCGGATTTTGAGATTCCCTATCATACGGAGATCATGGAGAAACTTCACGGCATCGATCTGGACAGCGCCAGAAGAGTGGCGGGAAATGGTTTTTATTATCTTATGGGTGATATTGCCAGACTTCATTCTGCAGTTCTTGCCTATGCCAGAGATTTTATGATTGACAGAGGTTTTACCTACTGTGTTCCTCCTTTTATGATCCGCAGCGATGTGGTGACCGGCGTCATGAGCTTTGCGGAGATGGATGCCATGATGTATAAAATTGAGGGCGAAGATCTCTATCTGATCGGTACCAGCGAACATTCCATGATCGGCAAATTTATCAATACGATCAATAAGGAGGAGGATCTGCCCTATACGCTGACCAGTTATTCCCCCTGCTTCCGCAAGGAGAAGGGTGCTCATGGCATCGAGGAGAGAGGTGTATATCGGATCCATCAGTTTGAAAAACAGGAGATGATCGTGGTCTGCCGTCCGGAGGAGAGTCCCATGTGGTTTGATCGTCTGTGGCAGAATACGGTGGATCTGTTCCGCAGCTTGGATATCCCTGTACGTACACTGGAGTGCTGCTCCGGCGATCTGGCCGACCTGAAGGTGAAATCCGTGGATGTGGAGGCCTGGTCGCCCAGACAGAAGAAATATTTTGAAGTGGGCAGTTGTTCCAATCTGGGCGACGCGCAGGCGCGCCGTCTGGGTATCCGCGTAGTCGGCGAGGGCGGAAAGAAGTATTTTGCCCATACGCTGAATAATACTGTAGTTGCGCCGCCCAGAATGCTGATTGCATTTTTGGAGAATAATCTTAATGAGGACGGCTCCGTGAGAATCCCGGAGGTGTTGCGTCCTTATATGGGCGGTAAATCCGTAATCAAATAAAGAGGACAAGAGTGCATAGATATTTAAGAGCAGTCGGCTTTAGCAATGTGGAGACGAAGTATCAGGAGATACATCTGTTAAAGAGCATGGAAAAGGCTCCGCCCTATGGAGGTGCGGAGCGCTCCCGCCATGAGCAGAGTTATGCTGAGCTCAAATGCGAGGTGGGAGAAGGTTTTGGCGTTATTCTTCATGGCTATCGGGATGAAAACGGTATTTTTTGCCGCGAATTTTATTTTCCCTATATGGAAGGCCAGGTAATCACTACCATGGCGGGCGGATATGTGCGCCGTCATGGGTCTCAGGAGTCCTATGCCGTACTTTGCGAGGAGTACCGTCTGGGCTCGGCTCTGATTTTCTTTCTGACCAATGGATTAAAATACAGGGAGAGGATGGATGAAAAGCGAATAACGGAAATACAGAGCTTTTCCCTGACAGGTCTCTCGGTCAAGGGAACCATTCTTCTGCCGGTGAAAAAGACCGAAAGGCAGATCGAGAAAATCAACGCCAATACCCGCGTGCACAATCAGATGCTGGAGGCGGCCAGAGAGGGCGATGAGAGTGCCATGGAGAGTCTCACCATGGAGGACATTAATCTCTACAGTCAGATTTCCCGCCGGATGCTGAAAGAGGACGTATATTCCATTGTGGATTCCTGCTTTATGCCCACCGGTGTGGAATGTGATCATTATATGGTCATCGGCGAGATCGGCAAATGCAGACGGGTAGAGAATCTCTGGACCAGAGAAAAAATTTGGCAGATGCAGATAAACTGCAACAGTCTGGATATGACTATCTGCATCAATGAAAAGGATCTCCTGGGCGAGCCCAAGGAGGGACGCCGTTTCAAGGGAGATATCTGGCTCCAGGGAATAGGAAGCTTTGTCGATGAGAGCGGAGTTTGCCGGTTGTAAAGAGATAACCAAAGATATGCAGGGAAATTGCAGGCTTTTGGCCGAGAAGGGACAGAGAAAAATAAAGTAAGCCAAAAGAAAAGATCGCTGATATGCCGGATAATCGGATGAAGCGGTCTTTTTTGTGCGTGTCACTGTTTTTTCTTATACTTTTTTCTATACTTTTCTTACATCTTGATCGGAGACTGAATTACGTAAACATAATTGCTTGTGAGGATGTTTTGTTTGTTGATGTAGACAATCTCCCCCTTTTGGGAAAAGCGTTTCTGGGTGACCTCCAGCAGAGGTGTGGCGGTGGGGCAATTTAACAGCTGCGCAAATTCTTTTTTGGCATAGCGCACACGAAATTGATCCTCAAAATAACAGGGAATAATACCTGTTCTCTCTGTGATTGTCTGTATCAGAGACCGATCCTCCAGATTTTCATTCAGCAAAAAACGATATTCTTCCGGAAAATAATCCAGCTCCACGATACATGGCATGCCGTTGATCAGGCGCAGACGCACGATTTCAATAAGGGCAGAGGAATTGGTTTTCAGCGATTTCAAGATCTCTTTATCTCCAGGACATAGGCGGCAGCTGATAATCTGCGTGGAGGGGACGGCGTTTTGACGGAGACAGGCTTCGGTAAAATTCAGAGAAGCCGAACCGGATTCTACATAGGTGGTATTTTTTACAAAAGTGCCCTTGCCATGCTTTTTTATAAGAATACCTTCATCGACCAGCTGTTTTAATGCGCCGCGAACAGTGACGCGGCTGACATCATACATTTGGCTTAATTGCATTTCTGTGGGAATACGGTCTCCGGGCTTGTATTCTCCATTTTTTATTTTTTCGGAAAGATCATAATATATCCGCTCCTGTAATGTGATGGGATTCATTTCTTTTAATGGTTTCATAGATGCCTCCGAGTATTTAGGGGGATAAATATATAAATGTATTATACTCAAAGAGAAAAAAATTGGCAATATTTATTGTTGACAGATTGACATGGACAGAGAAATGTATTATTATATAGCTAAATAAAACAACTTAACACATCATAATACAACATAAGACATCTATAAAAATATAAGATACGAGGTTTCAGGAGGGGTAACAATGAAGAGAAAGGTGATTCTCGCATCTCATGGTGGTCTGGCACCCGGCTTATTGGATACGGCGCAGATGATTCTGGGCAGGATCGAATATAATACGGAGGTGTACAGTCTGCAGCCCGGACATCACCCGGACGAATTTGCCATACAGCTCAGAGCGGAGATAGAAAAGGAACCGGATGTAGAACATGTGATTTTATGCGATTTGCTGGGGGCCAGTGTATTTTCCGCTCTATATCCTCTGACGGCTTATCAAAACGTGAGGTTATTTACCGGTATGAATTTAAATATGCTTCTTTCTATTTGTGTAGATTGCCCGGGTCCTCTGGATGAAGAAGCAGTCAAGAAGGTAAAGGATTCTTCATGTGCAGGAATTCAGCTGGCAAAAATCGTAGAGTCTGAACAAGAAGATTTTTAAAAGATAAGGAAGAGGAGAAAAAGATGACGCAGACAACATTTCTGGATATTTTCCCAAACAAAAAACCAATTCTTGCCATGCTGCATTTAAAGGGAACAGATGACAGCGACATACTGGATCGTTTCAAGCGAGAGCTGGAAATCTACATAAAAGGCGGAGTGGACGCTGTGATCGTAGAAAATTATTTTGGCCGTTACCATAACATGGAAGAGGCCCTGCGCTACATACAGCAACAGCAGGTTCCCGTGATTTATGGGGTAAACTGCCTGAATTCAGATGCGATGGGTTTTGAACTGGCGATGAGATATGATGCCGCATTTATACAGGTGGACTCTGTGGTCGGACATGTGGAAGAAAAAGATGAAGATACGCTGCAGGCCTTTTTCGACCTGTATCGCGGACGGTACAGGGGAAAGGTGATAGGAGGCGTGCGCTTTAAGTACCAGCCGGTATTGTCCATACACAGTGTGGAGGAAGATTTGAGGACGGCCATGCAGCGCTGCGATGCAATCTGTGTGACGCAGGACAGAACGGGACAGGAGACTTCTCTGGAGAAGATCATTCAATTTCGCAATGCCATCGGTGATTTTCCGCTGATAGTAGGTGCAGGAATAACGCCGGAGAATATGGCAGAGCAGTTTACCTATGCAGATGGAGCCATTGTGGGAAGCTATTTTAAGGAAGGCCATAAGGATGAAGGCGAAGTATCTGCAGAGTATGTAGCTCATATTGTCGAAAAAGTAAAAGAGATAAGGAGGTGAGAGTATGTTAAAGCTGGTGAGAGTAGATCATCGCCTGCTCCATGGTCAGGTAGCATTTAAATGGACAAGAAGTCTGGGTACCGACTGCATTCTGATTGCAAATGATGGCGTGGCCAAGGACGAGCTGAGAAAAGCAGCTCTTCGCATGGCAAAGCCGGAAGGAATTAAGATGGTAATCAAGAATGTGGAAGATTCCATAGCTGCACTAAACAGCGGGGCTACGGATAAGTACAAGCTGATGATCATTGTAGAGACAATAGAAGATGCCTATCGTCTCTGTGAGGGAGTTCCCGTGATTAAGAAAATTAATCTGGGAGGAACCCGTGTAGGAGACGAAAAGAAACAGATATCCCTGGCGGTGTTTGTATCCGAAAAAGACTGTGATCTGCTGCGAAAGATGAATGATAGGGGAATCGTTATGGAAATTCAGATGGTTCCCAATGATACACCGCAAAATGTTATGGATCTGATTTAAGGCTTTTAGGAGGAAGGAAGATGGGTGACAATTTACTGTTTCAGGCGATTATGATCGGTGTAGTTTATATTATCGCTTACATGAATGTGTATGTTGGTTCGCCGATGATCGATCGTCCGATCATCGTTGGTACGCTTACCGGTCTGGTTCTGGGGGATTTAAAGACGGGGATTACGGTCGGCGCGGCGATGGAACTGGCATTTTTGGGGGCGGTTCCGATTGGAGCAAGCAATCCGCCGGATATGATATCCGGGACAATAATAGGCACGGCTTTTGTGATTTTGTCCGGCCAAGAGGTAGGGATGGCGGTAGCGCTGGGGATTCCGGTGGCCTCTCTAATGAGCATTGTTACGAATCTGAATATGATGTTTGTGTACACGGAAGTCGCTCATATGTGCGATCGTGCGGCAGAGGAAGGGAACGCACATAAAATAGAAGTGCTGTTTAACGTGGCGCATTTTGCAACAGCCTTTATTTTGGCACTTATTGTAGGCGCAGGCTTTTATTTTGGCCTGCCGGTTATCGAGAAGCTGCTTGAATATGTGCCTGAATTCATTCTGACCGGTATGGATGTAGTTGCGGGGATGCTGCCGGCGATAGGCTGTGCAATGTTGGCGAGAATGCTGCTGAGAAAGGAGCTGTCTCCTTATCTCCTGATCGGTTTCCTGCTGGTGGTGTATTTGGGTATGCCGACCTTTGGCGTGGCACTGGTTGGACTGTGTGTGGCGGCTCTGGTATTTTTTAACAGTGGAAAGAAGGAGGTAGCGGCTGATGTCGACGACAACGAATTCTAAGAACGATGCTTACCGTGAAGGTTCTCTGCTCACAAAAAGTGATATGCGGAAGGTGCTTTTGAGAAGCTGCTGCCAGGATACCGATTGGAATTATGAACGTCAGCAGAATCTTCCCGCCTGCTATACGATGATTCCTGTCTTGAAGCGTCTGTATAAGGACGATCGGAAAGAAATGGCAGCTGCTCTGAAGCGGCATTTGGAATTTATGGCCTGTACTCCTCATATTGTGTCCTTGCTGTACGGCATTTGTGCGGCTATGGAGGAAGAGCACAAAAAGAATAAGGATTTTGATCCCAGCATAATCAGTTCCGTAAAGGTTTCACTGATGGGCCCTATGGCAGGCATTGGAGACGCATTTTTCTGGGGTACCTGGCTTACAATCGCAACGGGTATTGGTGTGTCCTTTGCACAGCAGGGGAGTCTTTTGGGACCTGTGCTGTTTCTGCTGATCTTCAATGTTCCGGCGGTGATTGCAAGAATTTACTGCCTGGGACTGGGATATGACAATGGTGTGAAATTCTTTGCCAATATGTCCAACAGCAACATCATTGAGAAGGTTACGAAGTCGGCCTCCATACTTGGCCTGATGGTGGTAGGAGCGATGGCGGCCAGCATGATTAGCGTCTCGATTCCGCTGGAGGTAGGTGTGGACGGAGCCATGTCGTCGATTCAATCCTATATCGATCAGATTATGCCGGGATTTCTTTCTCTCGCTGTATTCGGACTCATGTATTGGCTGCTGGGTAAGAAGATTAAGACGACAACCATACTGATTATTTTGATTATTGTTTCCTGCATTGGCACTTACTTCGGTGTATTGGGCTGAGAAAGCCGTGCGAAAACGGAACATTGCTGTGGAATGTTGAAAAAGGAAAAGGCGTCATCAGGGATGGCGCCTTTTCCTGTGGAGGCAGAGAGAAAAGGGTTTGCTAAAAACGAGGCTTTCTGGTGAAAAAATTATTCTTAATGGAATATTCTTAATGGAAAGAGCGAGAAAGACTAACTATTAAAAGTCAAGTCTAAAATGAAGATTTTATGAATGAATTTCGGAGACGCATTTCAGATATATTTGTACCTTGAAAATCGCATGACAAACAGAGCATCGTATATCGGTGCTCGAAGAGAGTGTTATGGGGCAGAGGAAGTTATGCTGTTTTTATGTAAGACTTGCCGGATTTTTCCATTGCATAGATCAACCGCACAAGTTCCTTTGTAGCGTGAGTGATGGCAATGTTGTAGTGCTTCCCTTCAGAAATCTTCTTCTGAAGATATGCACCGAATGTTTCATCCCGGTGGTAGACATACTAGGTGGCATTGATCAGGGCAAAACGCAGATAGCGTGAGCCCCGCTTTTCCATATGGGAATAAGAGGATTCCAGCTGCCCGGATTGATAGGTGGATGGAGAAGCTCCGGCGTATGCCAGGATCTTATCCGGTGAATCAAAGCGGGAGAAATCCCAGATTTCAGCCAGGATCATGACACCCATGCGGTAGCCTGTTCCGGGAATGGTCAGGATTGGGGAAGAGATCCGATCCATGATCCGTTTGATCTCGGATTCGATTTCTGTGATCTCAGAATCCAGTTCACCGATCAGCCGGAGTGTGTGCCTTAATTCCAGAGACCTGGCAGGCATGTTAGAGCTGATGGAGGTTCTGTCAGACTCCCGTATTTCAATCGCTTTCTTCCTGCTGTAACGGCCTTTCGAGGCACTTTCCAACAGCTTCGTCAGGTGTGCCAGATGGCAGGAGGCAATCTCTCTGACAGAAGGGAGTTCGGAAAGCAGGGTATATACAGAAGCCAGGTGGAGTGACGGAACAAGCTTTTCCAATTCGGGGAAGAGGATGGTGACAAGCTTGGAGACAGACTGTTTGAGCTGAGCGCGTTGCTGAACCTTATCAAAACAATAACGGGTGAGTGGCTTTAACTCCTCATTGTGATATGATGAATCTGAGTAGGACTTCAAGTTCAACATCAGACATGAGCATCATAGAAATGATTCGTGCATCGATCTTATCCGTTTTCGTCTTTCTAAGGGTGAGACTTTTTCTGTAAAGATTTGTGTGGAGCGGATTGATGACATAGGTGGTCAGGCCTTTGTCGATGAGATAGCCGAGCAGGTTGTAAGAGTAATGTCCGGTGGCTTCCAGTCCTACTTTTATATTGGACACCTCTGAAGAAACGGATTGGATTTTGGAAAAGAGATCATCAAATCCCTCTCGGTTATTCTGGATAGTAAAAACCGGAAAGAGGACTTTGCCATCAGAGCTTGTGACAAAGCAGTCATGCTTATCCTTAGCGACATCAATTCCAACGTAGATCATAAAAATACTCCTTCGTAATAGATTTAGATACTGTTTGAGACCACAGGGCTCTTTGCTTGTGTACCCTCGTTCTAAATCAACCGTCATGCGGTATCTAACTGATTAACAACTATACAAAGAGGCTGTGGTTGGAGCCTTTCCGTAACCATCGAGTGGTAGGAGAAAAATACCAATCCACAGTATCTCCTAACAGTATAGCATACAGACCTTGGAGAGGGTCTATAATCACTACTACTTTATAATACGAGGAGAAAAAGAACTATGCACGAGGTTGTAGACGAGAAACGTTCTCCCTCCAAAAAACCGTTTATCTTTTACGCGATCATCGCGCTGCTCATTATCATGCTGCTCAATGCTCTGGTGTTTCCTTCCATGCTGCAGCGTTCGGTGATTGAAGTCGTTTACTTTCAGTTCCTGGAGATGATTGACAGCGGAGAGGTCAAGGAAGTATCTTATGACGAATCTTCCGGTCAGTTTGTCTTCCTCGCGGGCGAAGAAAAGAAGGAACAGATCTATAAGACCGGCATCTGGCCGGAGGATGGGCAGCGGCTGCTGCAGCAGCTGCTGGAACACGACGACATTCAATTTTCCGCCGCCATCCCGACACAGGCAAATCCGCTTACATCCTTTATTTTAACGTGGATTTTGCCAATACTGTTCTTCTTTATCATCGGGGAAGTATGCTACCGCTGGATGAAAAAGAAGATGAGGGATCAGTCGCCGGGCAGCCTGGGAAATACCATGTCCTTCGGAAAATCCGGCGCGAAAATCTATGTGGCTGACGAGAAAACCGGGGTGAAGTTCGACAGCGTTGCCGGACAGGACGAGGCCAAGGAATCCCTGATGGAAGTGGTAGATTACCTCCACGATCCGAAAAAGTATGCGGAGATTGGCGCGAAGCTGCCGAAGGGCGTGCTGCTGGTGGGGCCTCCCGGAACCGGAAAAACGCTGCTGGCTAAGGCTGTAGCCGGAGAGGCGGGCGTTCCGTTTTTCTCCATTTCGGGCAGTGAATTCGTGGAAATGTTTGTGGGCATGTGAGCCGCCAAGGTGCGGGATCTGTTTAAACAGGCGAATGAAAATGCGCCTTGTATCGTATTTTTTGTCGATATTGACGCTATCGGACAGATTTGTAATTCTGTAGG
>CALWGV010000075.1 GCA_944380185.1 uncultured Lachnospiraceae bacterium | reverse complement strand
TAAGCTGGTCTTTGCCCTGCCGGGCAAAATTCTGATCGGCGCCCAGATCATCTGTCCCAGGGCCACCGATATGATCGGGGAGATGGCCTCGGCCATCGCCAATGGGCTGACGGCCAGGCAGCTGATGCTAGCCATGCGGGCCTATCCCACTTACAGCGAGGGGATTGCCAGGGCGGTGGAAGACAGCGGGCTTCTGTAGAGCTTGTATTATGGCTCCAGCGAATCAATGATCTCGATGGCCCGGAGGGTGATCTGGGTCAGAAGGTCTACTTTTTTGGCGTAATCCGGGGTGTTGGCCGTAGCCATCCTGCCGTGGCTTTCGTAGAGGCTTTTGCCGGTGAGAAGGATGGTGCCGGCTTTCAGCCCGCCTAAGAGGGAGGAGACCACGAAGAGGGCCGAGCTTTCGTTTTCCAGGGCGAGAACGCCGGCGTCGGTCCACGGGCGGATCCGTTCTTCCCAGCCCTCGTGTGCGCCGGGGCTTTCCATATAGAAGGCATCGTGACTTCGGACCAGGCCCACATAGGGCTTTACGCCGTATTCCCGGCAGGCCTGCCGCAGAGCGTTTACCACGTCGATATCGGCGATGGCAGGATATTCCAGGGGAATGTATTCCGGCGTCGTTCCCTCGCCCCGGACTGCCCCGGTGCAGATCACGAAGGAGCCCTCGGGGATATCCCGCTGGATATTGCCTCCGGTTCCCATGCGGATCAGGGTCTTTGCACCGATCTGCTTTAACTCCTCCACGCAGACTGCCACAGCCATTCCGCCCATGCCGGTGGACATGACGGATACGCCGACGTCATTGTAAGTGCCGGTGTAGGCAGGGTTGCCGCGGGATACGGCTTTCAGCTGAGCGTTTTGAAAATGTCCGGCGATCATCTCGCATCGGGCCGGATCTCCCGGCAGAATGATGTGCTTTGCAATGTCGTTTTCATCAAGGCCGATGTGCCACATCTTTCCTTCGTTGTTTTCCAGCCGTGCTGCCTTATACTTCATAAAAATCGTACTCCTTTCTTTCGGCAGGTATCCTGCCGCTTTTATTTTTTTACGCCGATGGCAAAGCGGATTACGGCGTCGTTGTAGTAGTCCTTGCAAAAGCCTGTCACCTTGTTTTCGCTGTCCACATAGGCGGAGGTTACCAGGGTATGATGGCTGCCGTCAAAATCGCAGGGGAGATCCATCTGTTTTACCACCTCCACCGGGACAGAGACACATTCGTACTCGGCGACAGCCGTTCGGGCGGTGATCCCGGTTATGATTTTTCTTTCCTGCGCATCACTGTCCGCCGCGCTGCCATCTGCTGCTTCCCCGTCGATCAGGGCGGAGGGAAAATACCAGGTGGAGTAGATGGCGTCCCGTCCGTCCAGCCGGTATACCCGCGCAAAGAGCAGGATATCCTGCCCGGGAGGGGGACAGAGTTTTTCGGTCAGAAAGTCGTCTTCTCCGACGGGGGCGAGGACGGCACGGCTTTTGGACAGTTCCCCTAACAGAGAGATCCTCTCCGGGGGAAAGAGGATCCCCAGCGGCCTTTTTCGGCGATATTTTTCCTGCCGGCTGTCAAAACAAACGTAGCTGCCTTTGCCCTTCTGCGTCCGGATATAGCCGTCCTCATAGAGGAGAGACAGGGCGGTGCGAAGGGAAGTCCGGCCCACGCCCAGCAGGGCAGCCAGCTCATGCTCGCCGGGCAGCTGGTCGCCGAAGGAGAGCCGCCCCTCCCGGATCAGCCGCTGGATACGGCGGTAGACTTCGATATAGACAGGGGTATCCCGGTCAAGAGAAGTAATTTTCAGCTGCTTTTTCATTGCGGAATCCGCGAAGATGTTTTTTTCCATTCCTTTCACATCCCATTCATTATATGATGAATTTTTTCATTCAGGCTGCGGATGGCCTTTTCGGCGTGGTACAGGACTTCCTCTTCATCGATGAAGGTGAAATGGCCGCCGCGCAGGAGGATTTCTCCGTCCAAAAAGACCGTGTCCACCGCCCGTCCGTCGGCCGCGTAGAGGAAATTGCCCAGCTTGTAGTCCGGGTTAAACGTGCAGATATCGTGATCCATGTCCACTAAAAGGAAATCGGCGATATTGCCCTCCTTGATCTCTCCCATTTGTTCATAGCCCAGGGCCTTCATGCCGTGAATTGTCATCATGCGGTACATCACATCGGCGGAGAGAACGGTGGGATCCAAGGTGCGGCCTTTCTGCAGGTAGGCGGCGAGGCGGGCCTCCCGCACCATGTCCCGGTTGGAGCTGGAGGCCTCGCCGTCGCAGCCTAGGGTCACGTTGATCCCTCGTTCCAGCATTTCGGCGATCCGCGGGATGCCGTCGCTTATTTTCAGATTGGTGCTGGGGCAGTGAACGGGACTAGCCCCGGTATCCCGGATCAGATCCAATTCGTAGTCGGACAGCCAGATGCTGTGCGCCAGCAAGGTGCGCGGGCCCAGGATGCCAAGTTCATAGAGGGCTTCGGCCTCCCCGCCCAGGCCGTACATCCGCCGCACGTCTTCGGTCTCCTTCCTTCCCTCGCCCAGATGGGTGTGGAAGATGAGTCCCCTATCGTCGGCGAAACGCTTCAGCTGCCGCATCATTTCCCCGGAGCAGGCGGGGAGGCCGGCCGGGGCCACAGAGGCGCGCAGCTTTCCACCGGCCGCCCCGTGGATTTTGGCGCAGACGGCTTCCGATCTTTTGAGGGCCTCGTCGATGGAGATCACCGGCGTGGCCTCGTTTTCGGCGATATCGGTGGTGCTGATGCCGACGGTGGCCCGGATCCGACTGTCCTTCAGGGCCTCTGCCATGGAATCCAGAAGGTGCCAGTCGGCCATCTCATTGATCACCGTTGTGCCGCAGCGCAGGGCGCTTAAAGCGCCCAAGAGGCAGGAATAGTAGTTTTCTTCCGGGGAGATCACCGCCTTGATGCGAAACAGCCGCAGCAGCCACTGGGTGATGGGATAATCGTCCAGGGGGCCTTTTAAAAAGGTCTGGCTTAAGTGGCTGTGGCAGTCGGCAAAGGAGGGCAGGGCAAGCATTCCTCCGGCGTCGATCACCTCGGCGTCCGCAGGCGCTTCGATGGAGTCCCCGATCTTTGCTATCCGATTGCCCCGGACGAGAATCTGCGTCCGTTTGACGGTCATGGTATCGAAATCGGCGAGATCACAGTTTTTTATGTGGTAGTTTCCCAATTTATCCTCTCTCCTTTCGGAATCATCCTGTCACATGTCACACAAGTTAACTGCTTCTATCGTACCATGCGGTCTTCCCGGCGTCAACCGGTTTGTTTGCGACTGCGGGGCTACTGGTGTGTTTGCAGCTGCAGGGCCACTGATTTGTTTACAGCTGCAGGGCCCAGTCGCCGCAGTCGAAGAGGCCGCTGCCGTGATGAAGCTTCCCCTCGGCCTGCAGTTTCCGGAAGGCGTCCCGCATGCGAAGGACGATTTCCGGCCGGATATCCGTCGAATGGTGGGCGGGAAGGATTTTTGCAGCCGGAAGAAGGGAGATCGTCTCCAGGGATTTCAGATAGGCCTGGGGATCTGTCGAGGGAAACCAGGCGGCCAGAGTTCCTTTGTACACCAGGTCGCCGGTGAACAGATAACCGGTTTCTTCCTCCCAGAAGCACATATGACCCGGCGAGTGCCCTGGCGTATGGATCACTTCGATCGTTCTTTCGTCGAGGGAGATTCGTTCCCCACCCTGCAGTATCTTGGCAGGCCTGCCCTGAAAAAGTTCATAGTTGTCAATATCAAAATCCGGCGGCAGCTCGCAGCGGTCCGTCACATAGCCTTTGATTGCTTCCAATGGCTGAGGAAACCCGCCGCTCAACCAGCCAAGCTCGGCTTCGTGCGCATAGAAATCGGGGTAGTACCGGAGGCCGCCGATGTGATCCCAATGAATATGGGTGGGGATGGCGGTGATGGGATTATCCGTCAATTTTGATACTACCTCGGAAATATTGCAGATGCCAAGCCCGGTATCGATCAGCAGGCTGCGCTCTTTTCCGTTCAAAAGATAGCAGTGGGTTTCCTCCCAGTGGCGGTATTCGCTGATCCTATAGGTGTTTGGGTCAATTTGGTCTAATGTAAACCAGTCATCCATACGGACCTCCTTTGTCTGCAGTAAAACGGCAGTTTCCAAAAAGCATTTTTGTTTGCAATGTTATTCATGATGCACGGATTCTCCATGCAAATATAAGCATATCATGGATTCCGGTGAGAAACCATAGAAAACCGGAAAAAGGTGCAGGGCACAGGAGATAAAATCCGGCAGACACCGTAAATAGAGGGAAGGCAACCTGCGGTTGACAAACTGCAAGGCGATGTTTTCTTGCTGAATTTCCTATTCCCTGCTATGATAGTGACCGCAGGAAGGGGAAAAATTTTGCATATGAAAGAGAAAAGTACAGGAAAATGGAATTCGGAGACAGACTGTATCAGCTGCGCAGGAAACAGGGCTTATCCCAGGAGAAACTGGCGGATCTTCTGCAGGTAACCAGGCAGTCGGTCAGCAAATGGGAGTCAGGCCAGGCGATGCCGGAACTTTCCAAGCTCATTCAGCTGGCCGACCTGTTCCAGGTCACTTTGGATGAATTGGTTCGCGGGGAGGCCGGAGACAAGACTGCAAGGAATGTGAAAAACTCCAGGCCGCGCCGGCAAAATGGAACCTATGAGTATAGGAGCAAGGCCCATATCGGGAGGGTTCCTCTGATCCATGTGCGGTTTGCCGCAGGAGGCTTCGCAGATCATCGGATTTTTCCTGGAACACAGCCGCGGTTTCGGGCGGATGCTGGCGGAGTTTTTGACTGGAGTATTGAAATAGGAGAAAAATCGAAGGGTATGGTGATAGGGACGACACTTTAACACAGTAGTGTTTGACAGTTGCTAAAATATACGTTATAATAACCGATAAAGGAGATATAATTATATAATTTCTTTTTCAACCGAAAAATAGTTGCATATAATTCATATCTATTCTATCTATCTCATCTCAATGAGAATCCATCTTTTTTGCTGTCAGTTGCTTGCCATGAGAAAGGGGAACTTTTTATGGAAATTAGCCTATGGGATCTTATTATTATTGGCGTATATCTGGTGGTTATGGTATTAGTGGGTGTTTACTCAGTAAGGCGGATCAAAAATACTGGAGATTATTATGTGGCCGGCCGTTCATTTGGCCCATTGGTGCTGATGGCTACAGTCTGTGCAACGATTATCGGAGGAAGCGGACTGATGGGAAGGGCCGGTGTAGCCTATTCAGATGGATTTAAGGCGATTTTGACTGCAATTCCTTATCTGCTGGGTATGTTTATTTTTTCTGGATTTGCAGGAAAGATTTCGGATATGGGGATGAAATATAATTTGACTTCCATACCAGATCTTTTTGATATGCGTTTTAGCAAAGCGGCCAAGCTTATTCTTTCGGTGCTAATTGCTTTTGCCATGATCGGAACAGTGGCTTCTCAGGTAACGGCTACAGCCACTATCATCAAGATGCTGGGCGGTGCCATTGGGATTTCTTATGAGCTGGGGGCGCTGATTGCCTGCATTGTGTTTATGGTCTATACAGCCACCTCGGGTTTGTTTGGTGTGGTGTATACAGATGTTTTGCAGTTTTATATGCTGCTGATTTTTGTGTACATACTGATTCCGGTGGCAGCATTGTTTTATATAGGAGGATTTGGAAATTTTGTTCAGAATTTAGATCCGGCCTTGGCTACGCCCTATGTGGATGGCAGTATTCTCGGCGACATTGTGACTTATCTGGTGTTTACTATGGCTGGAGCGGAGATGTGGCAGAGAGCGTTCGCAGCCAAGGATCGCAGATCAGCGAAAAAGGGAATGTTTCTTGGTACAGCGGTTTATGGCGTGACGATTATTTTGGTGTATTTTATGGGCGTGGCAGGACGACAAATTTTAGGGGATAATGTGCTGTCTCAGTTTGGCTCCACCGATGCGGTTGTGCCGGCGCTGGCTATCAAAATACTGCCAGTGGGACTTACGGGGCTTGCGCTGGCCGGCGTTTTGTCTGTGATTATGTCAACAGCGGACAGTTATCTGCTGGTCTCGGTGCAGACGTGTGTGCATGACATTGGAAAGACACTGTCACCAAAGATGAAGGAGAAGACAGAGATTTTGCTGTCCCGTGTTTTTTCCATTGTTCTCCCTCTTGCGGCTTTGTTTATTGCTCTCTACATTCAAAATGCCTATAATATTCTGATGTTTGCCTGGAGTTTCTATGCCGCGGCAGCGGGAATTCCTGCTTTTGCTGCACTTTTCTGGAAGAAGGCAACCAATGCGGGCGTGATAGCGGCTATGGTCAGTGGATTTGTGGTCTGCGTAGCCTGGAAACTGGCTGGGGAGCCTTTTGGGCTGGGGGCCGCTGTTCCAGGTACCATAGCCTGTGGCCTTGCACTCTTTGCCGTGAGTCTTGCCACCTGCCGCAAACATCCGTCAGTATTTTTAAAAGCAGAAAAACAGAGTTGAAAAGAAATATTTACGGAACCAAGCGGGCAAAAAAACAGTGGCATGGGCAGGATTCATGTGCTAGAATGATACAGTATAACCTTGACAGGAGGATATTTATTCATTATGAAGGAAAAGGTTTTGCTGTTTCACTTTACCGATGAAGAAGTTTTAGCGCGCATGCAGCTGGCCCTTTTAGTCAACAAAGTGGGAGCAAAAAAGGTAGAGAAAAAGGATTATTGCCAGTCGGTGGGATATCTGGCTGGTGTATCCGGAAAAAAAGCGGCAGAAGTGGAGTATGATGGACCGGAGCTGGAAGAACCCATGATGATTATGTGCATGGACAGCCGGCGAATCGACGAACTTTTGGCCGCTTTTCGCCGTGCCGGAGTTCCCCGAATCGCCTATAAGGCTATGCTGACGTCCACCAACAGCGATTGGACACCATTGGAGCTCTATAAGGAACTCAAACGGGAACATGAAGCGATGCACAGAAATATATCGGCAGAGACATCGAATGGAGAGCAATGACAGTTGAGGAGGAATGACGGTATATGACAGGGAAAAGAGTAAAGCTGATTGTTTCAATAGCGGTCCTGGCAGCTATGATTGTGTTTCGGGTGACAGAGCCTGCGGCTGATACGGCAGATATGTTCAGCATGATCTTTGCGGTAATTGTCGTAAGTGGGGTGCTGTTTCGTTTCCCCCTTACGATTTATCTGCCCGCCATGGTGTTTCTAATCTTGGCAGGAGCCGGCTCCGTTTTTTTGATGTACGATAAATTGCCGGGCTGGGATCGTTTTGTTCACTATTTCAGCGGTATAGTGCTGGGAGCGGTAGGTTATACGGGAATGACCTATCTGCTCTCCTGGAGAAGGCTCCCACAGGACAAGGTGCTTTTGTTCCTGGGCGCTTTTGTCTTTACCGGAATGTGCGCCGGGGCCTGGGAGATCGGAGAGTTTTCCGCAGATCAGCTGTTTGGCATGGAAGTGCAGCACGGAAATGTTGATACCATGGGAGATATTGTCTGCGGTTTTCTGGGCGGGCTGACTTTCTGCGCGGGTATGTTTATCTGGCAGAAGATATCTCACGGAGGAAGGCGCAGACATTATACCGAAGGAAAAAAGAAAACAGCGGCGCGAAGGAAAGGCAGAAGCAAAAGCTTCAATATATGGAACTAAAGGGCAGTATTTTCCGCTGCGATGGACAGGTCCAAAAGGGCGCTTTCGGGGACATACTCTGGAAGCGCCCTTTAACCATAATATTTAAAAAAGTCAACGAGGTTTGCCGGGCCGTATCGGGCCGGGGCCTACAGGAGGATTGCCAGGCTTGCCGTGACCGGGCCCCCAGGGAGGTCTGCCGGGACCGCCTGGCCCGGGTCCCATGGGAGGCCTGCCGGGACGCACTGGCCCGGGTCCCATGGGAGGTCTGCCGGGGCCGCCCGGCCTGGGTCCCGTGGGAGGCTTTCCGGGGCCGCCGCAGCTGCAGCGAAGTCGGCCGCCGCTTATGCGGCAGTCACAGGGTCTGTCGTTGAAGGATATAGCCATGGGGAGCTCCTTTGCTGTTTCATTCTGTTATAGAATATGTGAAAGAGGAGAGAAATGTACAGACGAGCAAAGAATTTTGATATTGGTCAGATCAGCCGGTCGGGTCAGTGCTTTCGCCTGAATCCGGTGGCAGAGCCGGCTGTAAATCCCGAGGGAGGAGAGGATAAAAAAAGGAGGGAGGAGTATCGTCTGATTGTGGGAAAACAGGCGCTGTATCTGAAGCAGGAGGGAGAGGAAATCTGGTTCTCCTGTGAGGAGTCAGAGTGGGAGAAATTTTGGCGGTTATACTTTGACTGGGATACCGATTATGGTGCTTTTCAGGCGGCGGTGGATCCGGAGGATACATATATGCAGGCGGCGATTCGCTCAGGCGGCGGTATCCGCATACTTCGTCAGCCGTTATGGGAGACCGTGGTCAGTTTTATTATCTCGCAGCAGAATAATATTCCTCGGATTAAAAAGTGCATTGAATCCATCTGCTCGCGCTTTGGGCAGGAGTGTGCCGACGGCCGCGGCTGCACATACTATACCTTTCCGGATGCCGCACGGCTGGCGTCGCTCTCACCGGAAGATTTTGCGCCATGCCGCCTGGGCTATCGCAGCCGCTACATTTTGGCGACGGCCCGCATGGTGGCGCAGGGGGAGATGGATCTGCAGATGCTTCCGGAGCTTCCCTATAAAGAGGCAAGAGAGGAGCTTATGCGTCTGCCCGGCGTAGGAAAAAAGGTGGCTGACTGTATCTGCCTTTTTGCCCTGCATCATATCGAAGCATTTCCCGTTGATACCCATATCCAGACCATGCTGCGGGAGCATTATCCGAAGGGCTTTCCCTTTGATCGATATAAGGGCTTTGCCGGCATACTGCAGCAGTACGGTTTTTATTACGAAAGCTCCATACGGTAGGCGGCCTGGGAAAAGGACAGGAACTTGTTGTACTTGGCGAAACATTCCGTTTGTTAAAATGAGAGCGTCTCTGAGACAGGGACGAAAGAGAGTGCAGCTGCTTGGGCAGCTTATTGAGACTGGAGGAAGGAAATGTTTCGCAAAGGAGAAATTCTGGGGGACAATGAAGCGCGGGAAATCATCGAGGAATTGTATCGCAAGGGGCATAATCTGGCGGATCATGTGATCGAACAGATCCTGGGAAACCAGGTGGATCGGGCGGGCAGAGAGGATTTGATTCAGGAAGGGTTTCTGCGGATGATCATTCATGTGGAGGCTCTCAAAGACCGAAGCTTAGGGGAGCGTCTGTCCTATATGCGCATTACCATGAGGAACATAGCCATCGATGAGGGGAGGAGATTGACCAGACAGAGGCTTTTGGGGGTGCAGGAGCTGTCGGAAAGTCTGGAATATAGGAAAGCGCTGTCTGCGGAATTGACACCGGAGGAATACTGCCTGCTGAAGGAGGATGTGCAGGCGAAGAACGGCAGGCTGCGGGCGGCATTGTCCCGTCTGGCCCCCCGGGAACAGGCTCTGCTTGAAGAAAAATATGTTCATGGCTTGAGCGACAGAGAGCTGGGACGATTATTTGGGATCAAGAGCCGCTGTGTCAGTGTCTATGTGGCGAGAGCCAGAAAGAAGGCGGCTCTCTACTACGGGCAGGAGCTGGAAGGAGAGAAAAGTAAAGTCCAGGTAAAGGAAATGTAAAACTTTAACTTTGACATGTCGTCGTTTTCACTGTATAATAAATTGTTTTTCAAGGAACACACGTTAATACACGGGAAAACTGGAGTGATATACAGATGGATGAAGAACGGCAGAAAGTCTGGAGTGAAAATGTCCGGCGGAGAGCGGCAGCTGTGTTAGTCCTAGCGGCAGTGCCCTTTGCAGCCTTTTATATGATGCAGTTTGTTTTTGGCGGCATGCCCTGGCAGTATTCGCCTGCTGTGGCTGTGGGAAATGCTCTGTGTATCGGGGCGATATATTACCCTCTGTGCGCATTGACCGGACGGCCGGTCTTGTCCGGACTGAGCGTCCTTGCTTTGGCGGGGATCTGGGGCGCAGCCAATTATTATATTGTTCAGTTTCGGGGAAATCCGATTCTGCCTTGGGATCTGACTGCTCTGGGCACTGCTGCGGCAGTATCGGGCAGCTATCATTTTTCTCTCACCTGGCGGATGATATTTGCTGTGGCAGTGATGGGTATTCTGATTGCGCTGGCCGTACGCAGAAAAAAGCGGGGAGGCCTTCGTCTGCGCGCGGCAGGGCGGGGCGCGGTTCTTGCCTGCGGCGCTCTGTGCATGGGGATAGTGCTGGGGACGAGCAGCCTGAAAAATCTGGGTATCTCAGCGGACGTATGGGATCAGGCGAAAGCTTATCGGGAAAACGGAATTCTTGGCGCCTTTTTGTGCAATCTGGAATTCCTCGATGTGGATATCCCGGAGGGGTATTCTGCCGGGCGCGCCGAAGAGCTTTTAACGCAGGCGTCTGCCTCCGGCGGAGAAGAAGGGGAGATCTGGGTGTCACGGACAACCGGCTCTGTTTCACAAAAGACTCCGCATATCATTGCTATTATGAATGAATCCTGGGCAGATTTTGAGGAATTTGGCAATCTCTCCCTGTCGGCGGAGGTCATGGAATATATTCATTCTCTGGATGGTATCCAGGGATATGCCTATACCTCTGTGTTCGGCGCCGGGACCAGTGCCAGTGAATTTGAATTTTTGACGGGGAATACCATGGCCTTTCTGCCGCCGGGAAGCATTCCCTATCAGCAGTATATTTTGCAGCCCACCGCATCCATGGCTTCTGTTCTGAAGGAGTATGGCTACACCTGTCTGGCATTCCATCCGGGGGAGAGAAGCTCATGGCAGCGGGATCAGGCCTATCCTTTGCTGGGCTTTGATCAGTTCAAATGCGGGGAGGATATGGACGTGGTGGCCGAAGAATCTCACGGGTATATCAACGATCAGTCGGATTTTAATCAGCTGATCTGGGAGTTTGAAAATCGCGAGCCCGGAGAAAAGCTGTTTATTTTCAACGTCACCATTCAGAGTCACGGCAGTTATACCGACCCGGACTATCCGGCTCAAGTGCAGCTGACGGATGAGCCGGGAAAATATCCTATGGCGGAGCAGTACCTGACGCTGGTACAGGAGACGGATCAGGCGTTTCAGACGCTGATTCAATATTTTGAGCAGCAGGAAGAACCGGTGATGATCGTAATGTTCGGCGATCATCAGCCTTCGCTGGAACAGGAATTTTTGGATAAGGCCTATGGGGTGGCCCAGGAGGATATGACCATGGAGGAGTACATGGGTAAATTCCGCGTACCTTATCTGATCTGGACCAATTATGAGTGGGAGGCAGAGACACCGGAGCTTATGAGCCTGAATTTTCTGGGAGAGTATGTGCTGGAGTGCGCAGGAATAGACAGCGGTGAATATGGTGATTTTCTGCGGGAATTCCGGCAGGAGATACCGGCGCTTACGTTCTCCGGATATTTTGACGCGGAGGGCAACGCGCACAGTCATCTGGAGACCAATGCGTTTGCTGAAAAGATAGAAGAATACCAGATTGTTCAATATCAGGAGATGTTTGGAACAAAATAAAAGGCAGCCTATAATCCGGCTGTCAGCTTCCGGCCATCTGCATTAAAAACGCCTGCCCCATTCGCAGAGGGCAGGCGTTTTTGCAGCGGATAGGATGCAATTTTATATAGAACAATTTATACATTAAAGCGGAAGAGGATGACATCCCCGTCCTGCACGACATAATCTTTGCCTTCCAGACGGACGAGGCCTTTTTCTCTGGCGGCGGCGTAGGAGCCGGCATCCAAAAGATCCTGGTAATTTACCACCTCGGCGCGGATAAAACCACGCTCAAAGTCGGAGTGGATTTTACCGGCGGCCTGAGGCGCCTTGGTTCCCTTTTTGATGGTCCAGGCCCGGGTCTCCTGCTCTCCGGCAGTCAGAAAGCTGGTGAGGCCAAGGAGGGAATAGCTTGCCTTAATCAGCTTGTCCAGGCCGGATTCCTTGAGCCCCAGATCTTCCAGAAACATCTGCTTTTCATCGTCTTCCAGCTCGGAGATCTCGGCTTCGATCTCGGCACAGATGACAAAAACCTCGCAACCGTTCGCTGCGGCAAATTCACGGACCTTCTGTACGTGCGGATTGGAAGCGGCGTCGTCGGCCAGGTCATCCTCGGAGACATTGGCGGCAAAGATCACCGGTTTCCAGGTCAGGAGGTTCAGACTCTGAACGAAGGCCAGATCGTCTGCGTCGTCAAAGCTCATGGACTTGGCCAGCTGTCCTTCTTCCAGATGTGCCTTGATCTGCTTTAGAATCTCCAGTTCCTTGGCCAGACTCTTGTCATTCATGGCGGAGCGGGTGGTCTTGGCGATTCTTCTCTCCAGGACTTCCAGGTCAGCGAAGATCAGCTCCAGATTGATGGTTTCGATATCACGCAGGGGATCAATGCTGCCATCCACATGGATAACATTGGGGTCCTCAAAGCAGCGCACCACATGAACGATGGCGTCCACCTCGCGGATATTGGCGAGAAACTGGTTGCCCAGTCCCTCCCCCTTGGATGCGCCCTTGACCAGACCGGCGATATCGACAAATTCGATGACGGCAGGGGTGGTTTTGCGCGAATGATAGAAATCCGTCAAAAGCTTCAGGCGGTGATCCGGTACGGCTACCACACCTACATTGGGGTCAATGGTGCAGAAGGGATAATTGGCGGATTCTGCTCCCGCCTTGGTCAGAGAGTTGAACAGGGTGCTTTTTCCCACGTTGGGAAGGCCTACGATTCCTAATTTCATATATTCTCACGTCTCCTTTGTTTAACTGTGTTTCGGACATTTCAAATTGCTGACATGCGTTCGGCAGCAGTCCGATTATATCACAGCAGACCTTTCCCCTCAAGAGGATAATCGCCCGAGATTGCTCAGAATGAAAGAAAAAGTTGCTCTGTAAAGAAGAATGGTATATAATGCCCTGTAGGTAACTGGCAGCAGAATGATGCTGCTTTTTGATTCAAGGGAGAAAGCAAATGAAGGAACTGAAGTTTGTCAGCCGCTATGTGGGGCGGCACGGTCTGCAGTATGTGTTGGGTATTCTGGCTCTTTTCGCCGTTGATCTGATGAATGTCTATATCCCGCAGTATACCGGGGAGATCACAGATGGGCTGGAAGCTCAGACCATCGGCATGGATGGCGTTTGGAACCTGATCGTCCGCATCTTGATTCTGGGGGCAATCATTGCCCTGGGACGTTTTTTCTGGCGCTTTTTTATTTTCGGAGCTTCCCGGTCTATCGAGAAGGAGATGCGCAACGACTTGTTCGGCCATCTGGAGACGCTTTCCATGCGTTACTACAATGAGCACAAAACAGGAGATCTGATGGCCCATTTCACAAATGACCTGGCGGCGGTGCGCATGTTCCTGGGACCGACGGTCATCACGGCCTTTGATGCCACGGTGATGCTGATCATGGTGTTGGCGCAGATGATTCTGTAC
Source organism: uncultured Lachnospiraceae bacterium (assembly GCA_944380185.1). Taxonomy (GTDB): domain Bacteria; phylum Bacillota; class Clostridia; order Lachnospirales; family Lachnospiraceae; genus RGIG7193. The sequence continues at coordinate 5,640 of CALWGV010000075.1, read as the reverse complement.
GTAAATGTGAAGCTGACGCTGGTGGCTGTATTCCCACTGATCCTCATCGTGTTTGGCGACTATTTCTATGGAAAAGTCATGCATCAGCGTTTTATCCGCAAGCAGGAGGCATTCTCCGATTTGACGGACCAGGTGCAGGAGGCGGTCACCGGTATTCGGGTGATCAAAGCCTTTGTGCAGGAGAGAAAGGAGCTGGCGGCTTTTGCCAGGACCAACCGGTTCAACCAGGAGAAAAATCTGGGTGTGGTCCGGGTGCAGGCCTTGTTTATGCCGCTGCTGGACCTGATCGTCGGCATCAGCAGTCTGCTGACCTTGCTCTATGGCGGCTATCTGGCGATCACGGGCGAGATCAGTCTGGGGCAGTTTGTGGCCTTTAATTCTTATATCTCCATGCTGGTGTGGCCCATGATTGCGGCCGGCGAGTGCATCACCTACATATCCCAGGGAATGGCCTCTCTTCGCCGCATTCAGATCATCTTCCAGGAAAAGCCCGACATTGTGGATGGAGAGGAGACGCAGGATGTAGAGGAGCTGAAGGGGCAGATCGAGTTTGATCATCTGACCTTTACCTACCCCGGCGAGAAAAACGTGCCGGCTCTGCAGGATATTTCCCTGAATGTACCGGCGGGGAGCACCCTGGCAATCCTTGGCCGGACCGGCAGCGGCAAGACCACCCTGGCCAATCTGCTGATGCGTCTCTACGACGCCGAGCCCGGCATGATACGCATCGATGATTATTCTCTGCGGGAAATACCCTTAAAGGCCTTGCGGCGCAATATCGCCTATGTGCCCCAGGATAATTTCCTTTTTTCCGATACGCTGGAGAACAACATCGCCTTCGGCGTGGAGCAAAAAGACGAGGAGGCGGTACGCCAGGCGGCTAAGGCTGCCTGCATCCACGACAATATCATGGACTTCCCCGACGGCTATCAGACCGTGGTGGGAGAGAGGGGCGTGACCTTGTCGGGAGGGCAGAAGCAGCGCAGTTCCATCGCCAGAGCTCTTTTAAAGGATGCTCCCATTCTGATTCTGGATGATGCCTTGTCTGCGGTGGATACCGATACGGAGGAGCAGATTCTGAAAAATCTGCGGGCCAACCGCCGGGGGAAGACAACCCTGATTATTGCTCATCGGATTTCTACGATTCAGCAGGCCGATCATATCCTGGTCCTGGATGAAGGCCATATGGTGGAGTACGGCACCCATGAAGAGCTGATGGCATTGCACGGCCTGTACCGCAGTATCTATGAAAAACAGCAGCTGGAAAAACAGCTTGCCGAGACGCAGTGAGGAGGCGGAGGATGAAACGGAAGTGGTTTCAAAAGAAACGAAACGATCAGGATGATCTGCAGTATGAGGGCAATGCGGTGCTGCGGATGATGGCGTACATGAAGCCCTACTGGCCGACGGTGGCTTTCTGCTTCTTTTTGGTGCTTATCATCACAGCGCTGGAGCTGTACCGGCCGATTTTGATCGGCGATGCCATAGATGACTTTATCACCGGCGACTATGAGGCCGGCGAAATGGTGCAGGAGAGGTTTGCCGGGGTACTCTGGGCGGCGGCCCGGTATGTGGGCGTACTGCTTTTGCTTTTTGTCTGCAATCGTGTCCAGTATGTGCTTTTGCAGTCGACAGGGCAGAAGATTATCTATGAGATCCGCAATGAACTGTTTACCCATGTGGAGAGTTTGTCCATGCGCTTTTTCGATTTGACGCCGGTAGGAAAGATCGTCACCCGCATCACCAATGATGTGGAGGCGTTAAACGATATGTACTCCAATATCCTGATCAGGCTCTTTAAAAACCTGATGAAAATATTGGGGCTGGCGGTGGTAATGCTGTGGCTGGATGTGCGGATGGCTCTTCTGTCCTTTGTGCTGGTTCCGGTGGTGATTGTCCTGACGGTGATTTTCAAAAGAATTTCCAGACGGACATACCAGATCACCAGGACGAAGATCACCGCTCTCAATACCTTCCTGTCGGAAAATATCTCCGGCATGAAGGTGATCCAGATTTTTAACCGAGAGAAAGAAAAAAACGAGGAGTTTGCCGGAAAGAGCGAGGAGCTGTATCAGGCTAACTACAGGGAAATGATGGTTTTTGCCATCTTTCGGCCCAGCATCTATATGCTGTCGGTGCTGGCTCTGGTCATTGTGCTGGGCGGCGGCGGCGACGGCGTACTGGCCGGTACGTTGTCCATCGGGACGCTCTACATCTTCCTCCAATATATCAATACATTCTTTGAGCCGATCCAGGAGCTGGCGGAACAGCTTTCCACCCTTCAGTCGGCGGTAGCCTCGGCGGAGAAAATCTTTACGCTCCTGGATGTGAAGCCTGTGGTCAACGATCCGGAGCAGCCGGTGGAGCTTGCTGAGGTCAAGGGGCGGATCGAGTTCAAGCATGTATGGTTTGCCTATGATGGAGAAGACTATATTCTGAAGGATGTGAGCTTTACCATCGAGCCGGGGCAGAAGGTGGCCTTTGTCGGCGCCACCGGTGCGGGCAAATCCTCCATTTTGAATCTGATCGGCCGCTATTACGATATCCAGAAGGGGGAGATCCTGCTGGACGGAGTGGATATCCGCCGGCTGAAAAAAGAGCAGCTGCGCTCGGCCATCGGTCAGGTGCAGCAGGATGTCTTTCTCTTTACCGGGGATATCGCCGGCAATATCCGGCTGCGCAATGAGGAGATCAGCGATGAAGAGGTGATCCAGGCGGCCCATGAGGTAAATGCGGACCGCTTTATCGATAAGCTGCCCGGCGGCTATCATGAGAGGGTATCGGAGAGAGGGGCCACTTTTTCGGCGGGACAGAGACAGCTTCTTTCCTTTGCCCGCACGCTGGCCTTTGATCCGGCGATCCTGATTCTCGACGAGGCCACGGCCAACATCGATACAGAGACAGAGCAGTGGATTCAGGACGCCATGGAGAAGCTGATGGCAGGGCGGACGACGATCATGGTGGCTCACCGGCTGTCCACGATCCAGCATGCCGACAAGATTATTGTCATGCATAAGGGACGGATTCGAGAGAGCGGTACTCACCAGGAACTGCTGGAACAAAATGGAATTTACAAAAAACTTTATGAGTTGCAGCTTGCCTAAAAAATAATGTAAGAATTGGTAAGAAATAAGGGAGCAGAAAAGTAAAAATCCTGTTGTATTATAGACAAGGGGCCGCGAGGAGGGATGAGATCCTGTCACCCGCGGTCCCTTGCATATTTAAGAGAAAGGTGGCGATTGCGATGACAGCAACAGGAAAGAAGATCTTTGCTTTTCTGACAGGAGGATTCCTGCTGGCCGGCCTGACCGGCTGCCAGCTGGGAACAGATGAACCGACGAGGCAAAATCCGTCTGCAGTGCAGAGTGGAGTATATACGGAGGAAAGCTGGGGTGGTGATAATCTCCCGGGAGATATATCGCGGCTGTTTTATGCAGGAGATAAAATTTGCGTGGTGGGCAGCAGGACGGGGGACGACGGTTCGGTTGTCCTTCGGGCGGCTATGGCCGAAGAGAACGGCACAGTGGCCGAGACCATCGATTATGCCGCTATGGACAGAATATCGTCCATGGCGGTGACGGTTGATGCGGAGGGAAATTTGTATACTTTAACCAATGAGCCGACGGAGAGCGGAGAGCCGGGGCCGGCTGTTCTCGTGCAGCTGCGGGCCGACGGCAAGGTGGGCTTTCAGACGAAAATAGCGGAGGATTCCTCCGTGTACGGGGAGGGCCTTCTGTGCACGTCGGAGGAGCGGATATTGGTGTTAACCAATGAGGGGCTGCAGATTTATGACACCATGGGCAGCCGCACAGGGACGCTGGGGGGAACGACCGGGGCCTCGAACCTCTATCAGACGAAGGACGGAAGGATTCTGCTGGAATATGAGGGAGAAAACCATGTGCTGAGGGAAGCGGATCTGCAAAAAGGCACCCTTACCGGAGAGTGGACTGTGCCGCAGAGCGGCACCCTCTATGACGGCCGGACCTATGACCTGCTGCTGGTGACGGACCAGGGGATCATGGGCTGGAACTTGGGGGATGAGCCGAAGGAGATGATGAATTTCCTGAATTCCGATTTTCCGAACAGCTATTTCAGCAGCCTGCTGCAGCTGGACGACGGAAGTTTCCTGGGGCTGTATTATGGGGAAAACGGCGATGTCCTGGGGCATTTTTCGGCCGCCGATCCCGCGTCTGTGCAGGAAAAGACGGTGCTGGTGCTGGCGGGCTATGGGGTGAACGGCGATATCATTCAGAGAGTGGCAGAGTTTAACAAGAGCAGCGATCAGTTCCGGATCCAGGTGAAAAACTATTATACCGAATACGGGGAGGAAGGCCTGAATAAGCTGAATAATGAGATTGTATCAGGGCAGACGCCGGATATTCTGCTGATCGACCCTGCGATGCCGGTGGACAGCTATATTGCCAAAGGAGTTCTGGCGGATCTGAATCCTTTCTTAGATCAGGACGGTGAACTGAAGCGGGAGGATTTCCTGCAGAACATCTTTGAGATCGGCAGCAAGGATGGCAAGTGGTATCAGCTGATCCCTGCTTTTTCTGTGCAGGCCTTGGCCGGCAAGGCATCCGTGGTCGGGGACGGCCTGACCCTGGAGAAGATACAGCAGATAAAGGAGAGCCATGCGGAGATTCAGGAGATCCTCAGCAATTCCTCCCGCGACGAGGTGCTCACCCTGGGCATGCAGATGATGGGAGGAGAGATCATGGAGCAGGCGAGAGAGGGAGATTCCTCGGCCCTGTCGGCCCTTCTGTCCTTTGCCGCCATGTTCCCGGAGACGCCGCAGTATGTGAATGACGACTCCTATTGGAACAATGCCGCCGGAATGTACCGGGAGGGAAGAACTCTGCTGGCATCCTTCCCGATGAACTCCTTCTTTGACTATATTTCCATGGAGCAGGGCAGCTTTGGCGAGCCCATCTCCATCATCGGTTTTCCCGGTTCCGATAACCGGGGGGTGATAAATGCGGACGTCCGGCTGGCGATCTGCGCCCGGTCCTCGCAGCAGCAGGGTGCCTGGCAGTTCCTGCGGTATTTTTTGACGGATGAATTCCAGAGTGCTCTGGAGGGCTACTGGCCTGTCAGCCTGTCCCAGCTTTCCGCCCTGGCCGAGAAGGCGACCGAGAAACCCAGCTATGTGGATGAAAACGGACAGAAGGTGGAGTATGACATGACCTTTTTCCTGGGGGACCAGGAGCTGATCCTCAATCCGCTGACATTGGAGGAGACGGAGCCGGTGAAGGAATATCTCGCCTCACTGAAGGAGGCGGCCTTCCAGAATGAGGAGGCGGTAAATATCATCCAGGAGGAGGCAGGTGCCTATTTCAGCGGTCAGAAGAGCCTGGATGACACCCTGCAGGTCATTGCCAATCGCCTGCGGCTCTATCAGGAGGAGAACAGCTGAACGCTGTACAGCGAATGCTGCGGCAGGAAAAATGGCAGAATGTCTGCTTAAGTGCGGCCGAAAATAGCTGTTGACAAAGAAGGTAAGGTGTGATATCTTTTTATCAGTGAAAATGAAATAGATTCTTCGGGGCAGGGTGAAATTCCCTACCGGCGGTGAGAGTCCGCGACCCGCGATGAGCGGCTGATCCGGTGAAATTCCGGAACCGACAGTATAGTCTGGAT
>CALWGV010000074.1 GCA_944380185.1 uncultured Lachnospiraceae bacterium | reverse complement strand
GACACTTCCATTGTCAGCCATCGGAAGGGCTTTGAATACATGAATGAGCTTTTCGTCAAGAGGCACAGGCGCATCCTGTGGAAGGCGTCGGAGCGGATTGCCTATGTCTGCCTGGGTCTGGTGCTGGTGCTGTGGCTTTTGTTCTATCTGCGGCCGGAATTTAAGGCGGCTACCAATCGGGTGCTGATGACCTTTCTGCCCTATTTTGTCTTTATTATGTACGCCATCAACCGGGGCACCAATTTTACCCAGGCCTTGTTTATGAACTGCGACAGGAGCCTCCTGACCTATTCCTTCTTCAAGGAGCCGAGGATGATCCTGCGTCTTTTTGCCATCCGCCTGCGGGAGATCGTCAAGGTAAACCTCCTGCCCGCCGCCGTCATCGGAGGGGGCCTTGCCCTTCTTCTCTGGCAGTCGGGCGGGACGGAAAATCCCCTGGATTACGTGGTGTTAGTCGTCTCGATTCTGGCCATGAGCGTCTTTTTCTCCGTCCACTATCTGACCATCTATTACCTGCTGCAGCCCTACACGGCGGGGACGGAGCTGAAGAGCGGCACCTACCGCCTGGTGACCAGCGCCACCTATTTTGTCTGTTATTTTATGATGCAGGTGCGCCTGCCGATCCAGGTTTTCGGTCTGGCCTGCATCGCCTTCTGCGTCCTGTACTGCGCAGCGGCCTGCGTCCTGGTCTACCGCTTTGCGCCCAAGACCTTCCGCATCCGGGTATAGGCAGCGGCCTTACAGGCACTCGGTCAGAATCTCATAGACCTCGTCGTGGCTGAGCGGCCGAGGATTGGTCTGAATCAGGTTGCAGCTGTCCGCCACCTGGCGCAGAAGCTCCTTGGTAATCGGTGTACGGGAGGTCAGTTCGCCCAGCTTGACAGGCAGTCCGCATTCTTTGATAAAGGCGGCCAGAGCGTCGATGCCTTCCTCCGCCGTTTCGCAGCCGAATACCACCTGGGCAAAGCGGGTGAATTTTTCCGGGGCGTCCTTTACGATGTGACGGTAGTAGGCCGGATGAATGACCGCCAGCCCCTGCCCGTGATTGCAGTCGGTATAAGCGCCCAGCTGATGCTCGATCTGATGGGCCTGGAAGTCGGTAACCCGTCCCACCTTCAGGATGCCATTTTCCGCCATGGCGGAATCCCACATCAGGTTGCTGCGGGCCGTCAGATCATAGATGTCTGTCAGGAGGCGGCGCATGTTGACCACGGTATTTTTCATGATGGCCAGGGCCACGTCGTCGGAGACGTTGTCGGAATCGGAACGGCCGAAGTAGGTTTCCATGGCATGGCTTAGGGTGTCGAAGGCGCCGGAGATTACCTGAGCCCTGGGCAGGGAGAGGGTATACTCCGGATCCAGGATGGCAAAGCGGGGAGCGGCGGCCCCCAGGCCGGTTTTGATATGCTTCTCCTCATTGGTAATAACGGCCCCTCCGTTCATCTCCGCGCCGGTGCCGGAGGCGGTGACAACCGCACCCATGGGAATGACCTGGGTAGGGAAGAGATGATGGGTCAGTTCCATTTCCCACAGATCCTTGTCGGTGCAGGCCTGGGCCGCTACGATCTTGCAGCAGTCAAAGACGGAACCTCCGCCGACGGCCAGGATGAAATCTACCTTTTCCTTCCGGGCCAGGGCTGCGCCCTCCTGCACTTTCGCATAGGTAGGATTGGACATGATGCCGGAGAACTCGGTGACGGTTTTCCCGGCTTCTTTTAATATACCCATAATCTCATCGTAGACGCCGTTTCTCTTGATGGAGCCTCCGCCGTAGGCTAAAAGGATATGATTGCCGTAGGGAGCCAGAGCCTCGGTCAGATGCTCCTTTACCGCTTCTTTTCCGAAATAGACCTTTGTGGGATACTCATAGACGAATTTTTCCATGGTTTTTACCTTGCCTTTCTTTTTTGTTTCCCTATGGATTTTTCTGGCTTTCTTTGTTTTTCCTGCTTTTGTCTGCTGAAATTTTTGCCTGCTGAAATCCAGAAAATACATTGGTGATGATTTGGCACACTATGAGAATTATTTCTCACGTGTTGCTTTTTCCTCATATCTGTATTATAATAATGCCAAAACAGATCTGCAAGGGGCAGGACGGAAAAATGAGAGGCTTATGCCGCAGATTTCTGCTCCATGTACCGATAAAGGAGGAGAAAATTTTGGATGAGAGAAAGAACGAGGATCTCAGGATAAAAAAGACGAAGGGGGCTATCCGACGGGCCTTTGAGGAGATGATCTGTGAGATGGATTACGATCAGATTACGGTCAAGGAGCTGGCGGAGAGGGCGCAGATCAACCGAAAGACTTTTTACCTCCATTACAGTGATTTGGATGCCCTCCTTGCCGAGCTGCAGGATGAGATGGCGGACAATTTTATCCGGCGCAAGGTTTCTTACACCAGCATGAAGGATATCCGCAGTCTGATTCGTCTCTTTTTCGAGTCGGCGGCAGATATGCCGCTATTGCATGAAAGGCTGATGTGCAGCGGCAGCTACCGGCCGATCTGGGATCAGATCAATAAGAAAATTATGGATTATCGGATGGAGACCAACCGGGGAGCTTTTGGAATGAGCGAATATGAGGAAAATCTGGTATTCGCCTACTATGGTTCGAATTCCACCGTTTTGTACCGCCAGTGGGTGGCCGATGGCAAAAAGCTGCCCCTGGAACGGGTGATCGAGATAGCCACTTCCTTGGTGTGTGACGGTATGTCCAGTGTAGTGGAAGGAGAATAGGCGATATTCTCTGCCAAGTGGTTTGCAAAATAAGTTTTGCTAATGAAAAAGCCTTTATTATCAGATTGAAACAGAAGAAAAAAAGTCATAAAATAAAAAAAGCAATGAGATTCATGTTCAGAACTGTTAAAGCAGAGTGCTGAAATACAGAAGGAGGAAAAAATTATGGCACAGGGGCAAAAAGTGGATTTTGGTTTTGGCTGCATGCGTCTGCCGGTGCTCCAGGCTGACCAGCCGGACTCTTTTGATTATGATAAGATCGGTCAGCTTTTTGATGCTTTTCTGGCTAAAGGATTTACGTATTTTGATACGGCGTATACCTATCATGGCTATCATGGGGAAGAAGCCATGCGCAAGGCTCTGGTGGAACGGCACCCCAGGCAGAATTTCCAGCTGGCGACCAAGATGCCGCTGCGTGATTTCAAGGATGCCGAGGATTTGGAAAGTATATTCAATGAACAGCTTGCCCATTGCGGCGTAGAATATTTTGACTATTATCTGCTGCACAACATGGGTACCAATGTTTATGCCAAATGCAAAAAATATGATGCTTTTGGCTTTGTGGCACAAAAGAAAGCGGAGGGAAAAATCCGCCAGGTGGGAATGTCTTTCCATGACATGCCGGAACTTCTGGATGAGATTCTCTGTGAGTATGGCGGTATGCTTGACTTTATCCAGCTGCAGATCAATTATATGGATTGGGAACAGCCCAATGTGCAATCCCGTCGATGCCTGGAGATTGCTCGCAAATATGGCAAGTCGGTCACGGTGATGGAGCCCTGCAAGGGCGGAACTCTGGTGAACCTGCCGCCGGAAGCTGAGGCGCTGCTCAGGGAAACGAGGCCCCTTGCCTCTAACGCTTCTTGGGCGCTGCGGTTTGCAGCAAGCCAGGAGGGTGTCACCCGGGTGCTTTCCGGAATGAACAGCATGGAGCAGCTGGAAGACAATACAAATACTTTTCTGCGTTTTGAACCGATCACACCGGAGGAACAGGAGACTATTGTTCGGGTAAAAGAGATTATTGAAAAGAATACTCCGATCCCCTGTACCGGCTGTGCATATTGTACGCACGGATGTCCTAAAGATATCGCTATTCCGCAGTATTTTGCTCTGTATAACAACATCTCCCGCACCACAGGCAGTTTTTCCAGCCAGAACGTGTATTACAACAATATTTCGCTGAAGCATGGAAAGGCCAGTGACTGTATCGGCTGCGGACAATGTGAAAAGGCATGTCCTCAGCATCTGCCTATCCGTCAGTATCTGCAGGATGTGGCGAAAAAATTTGAGACCGGCGCAGCCTTCCCGACCAGAAAGTGAGGAAAAGGATGAAAAACTTTGGTTTTGGCTTTATGCGTCTTCCTTTTGACGGCGATAAAGTGGATATCGATCTGGTCAAACGCATGGTGGATGTCTTTATGGAAAACGGCTTTACCTATTTTGATACCGCCTATAAGTATTGCCGCGGACTTTCCGAACCCGCCCTTCGGGAAGCTCTGGTGGACCGTTATCCAAGAGAAAGCTATGTACTCACTTCCAAGCTTTCCAATGAGTTCATGCACAGCAGGCAGGAGCAGGAAGAGGTTTTTGCCGATCAGCTTAAGCGTCTCGGCTGCGGATATTTCGATTATTATCTGCTGCACAATCAGGGAGCGGTGAATTACAAGGTTTCTCTGGAGCTTGACAGCTTTGCCTTTGTCAGACAGAAAAAGGCGGAGGGCAAAATCCGCCATATCGGTATATCCTTTCATGACAAGGCGGAGCTGCTGGATGAGATTCTGTCCGCTCATCCGGAGATTGAGGTGGTTCAGCTCCAGATCAATTATCTGGACTGGGAAAATGAGAGCATTCAGTCCCGCAAATGTTACGAGACGGCCCGCAGACATGGAAAACCGGTGATTGTGATGGAACCGATAAAGGGCGGAACACTGGTGAATCTTCCAAGAGAGGCGGAGGAATTATTCCGCAGCTATGCGCCGGATGCTTCCAGCGCCTCCTGGGCGCTTCGTTTTGCCGCCGGCCACGAGGGGATAATGATGGTGCTCTCCGGCATGAACAGCATGGAGCAGATGGAGGACAACATTCGCACCATGAAAGATTTTCGCCCCATGAACGGAGAAGAACTTCGGCTTTGCGCCAAGGCGGCGGATAAAATACAAGCTAATCTGACCATTCCCTGCACGGGCTGCGGATATTGTATGGTTCAGTGTCCGAAACATATCCCTATTCCGGAATATTTTTCCCTGTTTCCGCATGGCTATATGACAACGCAGATGGTTTATTATTATAATCTGACACAGACTCATCCCAAGGCCGGCGACTGCATTAGCTGTCATCAATGTGAAAAACATTGCCCGCAGCATATCGAAATCACCAGGCATCTGCGTGAAATTTCGGAAAAATTCGATGCCTTCAAGGGCTGGAGATGAGGACTCTGTTTATTTAAGTGAGAATGAGGCAAAAGGATTATGACAAAGAAAATGTTGATCGTATATTACTCTGTCTCGAACGGAAATACCCGCAGAATCGCTCGGCAGCTGCAGAAGGCCGCACAAGCAGATATCGCAGAAATCGAGACGGTGGTTCCCTATACCGGTACATACAATGAAATCGTAGATCAGGGGCAGAAAGAAGTAAATCAGGGTTACCGGCCGCAGATCAGGCCGCTTTCGGTCAATCCGGAAGATTATGATGTTATAGCTGTCGGAACACCTACGTGGTGGTATACCATGGCTCCGGCGATGCTGACATTTTTGTCAGAGCATAACTGGCAGGGAAAAACAGTCATTCCTTTCCAGACCCACGGCGGTTGGCCCGGCCATGTCCTGCGGGATATAAAAGCTGCCTGTAAAGGAGCAAAATTCTTCGGTGAGATGGCCATTCAGTTTGACTCTACCGGCGGCGACAAAATGATTACTTCTTCAAATGAAATTGACGAGTGGCTGCAGCACGTGAAACAAGGGCTCTGATGTCAAGCGAGTCGACGATTATGTGACAGATATAATAAAACCGCGAACTTTGTTGAAATTTTTTCCCTGTTATGGTAAATTTAACCACGACGGCGATGATAATAACGGCGGACGGGCGCCTGACCGCCGTGCGGACAGCATGACAGGGGGAATGACATATGGTGCGGCAATATCTGGAGCAGAATGTATACGAGGCGCTGCAGGACAGGCTGCGTTTCCTTTTCGAGGAGTTTGAGAATATCTATGTCTCCTTCTCCGGAGGGAAGGACAGCGGCCTTCTTTTGGAACTGGTGCTTGGGTTTCGGAATCAGTATTATCCGGATAAGACCGTCGGGGTTTTTCACCAGGACTTTGAGGCCCAGTATACGGTGACGACGGAGTATATCGAGAGAACCTTTGACCGGATAGAGGGGCAGGAAGGAGTGGAGCCCTACTGGGTCTGCCTGCCGATGGCTACCAGGACGGCCCTCAGCAGCTATGAGATGTACTGGTATCCCTGGGACGATACCAAGAAGGACAGCTGGGTGCGGCCGATGCCCCGGAGGCCTTATGTGATCAACCTGGACAATAACCCTATGACCACTTACCGCTACCGGATGCACCAGGAGGACCTGGCCAAGCAGTTTGGCCGCTGGTACAGGCTTTCCCACGGCAATAAAAAGACAGTCTGCCTTCTGGGCATGCGGGCCGACGAGTCCCTGCAGCGCTACAGCGGCTTTTTAAACAAAAAATACGGCTACAAGGAGCAGTGCTGGATCAGTAAGCAGTTCAAGGACGTCTGGTGCGCCTCCCCGATCTACGACTGGTCTCTCTCCGATATCTGGCACGCCATCTATAAATTCGGTTATGATTACAATCGCCTGTATGACCTCTGCTATATGGCGGGGCTCAAGGTAAGCCAGATGCGGGTGGCCTCCCCCTTCAACGATTATTCCAAGGACGCCTTGAACCTGTACCGGGTCATCGATCCGGAGATCTGGGTGAAGCTGGTGGGAAGGGTCCAGGGGGCGAATTTTGCCTGCATTTACGGCAAGACCAAGGCCATGGGCTACCGGAACGTGACGCTGCCGGAGGGGCATACCTGGCGCTCCTACACCGAGTTTCTGCTGGATACCCTGCCGATCCGCCTGCGCAATAATTACGCAAAAAAATTCAACGCCTCCATCCAGTTCTGGCACAAGACCGGCGGCGGCCTGGACGAAGAGACGATACAGGAGCTTCTGGACCACGGATACCGCATCCGCCGCAACGGAGTTTCCAATTATACGCTCAATAAGAAATCCAGGGTGATCTTTCTGGACAAAATTCCGGACAACACGGACGATATCAAATCCACCAAGGATATCCCCAGCTGGAAGAGGATGTGCTTCTGCATCCTGAAAAACGATCACATCTGCCGCTTCATGGGCTTTGGGATGAGCCGCCAGCAGAAGAAGCGCATCGATATCATACGGGAAAAGTACAAGAGTCTGGAGGAGATGGAAGATGAAGAAGTTTAAGAGCCCGGCCTACCATGTCATCGCGGTGCCGATTGAAAAGATCAAGCCCAATACCTACAATCCCAACGCGGTCGCCCCGCCGGAGATGAAGCTTCTCTATGACAGCATCCGGGCCGACGGCTACACGATGCCGATTGTCTGCTACTATTCCAAGGA
>CALWGV010000073.1 GCA_944380185.1 uncultured Lachnospiraceae bacterium | reverse complement strand
TAGGCGATGGGTTCCCGCAGGTTTCCGTCCCGGATACGCTCTGCCCCCCGCACCAGCTCGTCCAGCGGCTCCATGACCCGCCGGTTCATTCGCCGCGTAAAAAAGGACGACAGCCCCAGGATTACCGCGATGGCCCCTGCTCCGATTACGGCCAAAGCCGGGAGAAAGAAGGTCAGAATCTCGCCGAACAGTATGTGCAGCGCCTCCTCCAGGCCGCCCAGAGCGCCCTCCGGGCTTCCGTAATCCGACAGAAGGGCGGGAAGAAGCTCCTCTCCTCTTTGGTAAAAGCGGACCTCCACCGCATCTTCCATCCGCAAAAGCACAGCCAGGATGATCCCCATCAGAGCGGCCAGGGACAGAAACAAAAGCATCATATTGGAACGAAACATCCGTTTTTTTAAAGGCATATCCGACCTCCCTTTCGATCTCCTTTTCCTGCCCCGCGGCCGCTGCAATTAAATGCCGCCCCGGTTATTATATCGCATAACGCAGCGCTTTACTACAGAAAACAACAGAAGCAGGGCTGCCGCTGCCGCAGCCCAGACGGCTAGATAACGGGCCATGGGGCCGGTCACCGGGCTTACCGCAAAGAGGAAAGGCAGCAGCCAGAGAGCCCCGACTGTCCCGAGCGCCATCGTCACGCAGACAAAAACCCTCAGGCGGTTAAAGGGAATGCAGCTTTTTACCACCGCCGCCATGGAGATGAGAATCAGCAGCAGGTACATGACGTCTGATTCTGGGCCGCCTCAAAGGGGGCCGTCAGGCTGACGACAGCGATCATAACCGTCACCGTCAGGCCAAAGGGCAGGGCCTTATTCAGAGCCGTCCGCAGAAAGCTGCCCCGGATCCTGCTCGTGTCGGCCTCCAAAATCGTCAGGAAGGAAGGCCAGGCCTCGATGCAGGCGTCCACCAGCGTGATCTGGATGGGAATAAAGGGGAAGGGAATCCCCGCCGCCAGACAGAGGATGGACACCAGCGTAGAGTAGATTGTCTTGATGAAAAACACGGCCGCCGTCCTCGTCACATTGTGGATGACTCTCCGCCCCTCCATCACCACCTGGGGCAGATGGGTAAAGTCGGAATCCAAAAGCACCACCTGGGCCAGCTGGCGGCTGGCGTCGCTGCCGTCAGCCACGGCGATGGAGCAGTCCGCTTCCCGCAGGGCCATCAGGTCGTTGACGCCGTCCCCGGTCATGGCTACCTTATGGCCCTGCCTGCGCATCGCCCGCACCAGCTCCCTCTTCTGCCCCGGCGTCACCCGTGCAAACACGGCATAGTCCCGGCACAGGGCGTCATAGTCCGGCTCCCCCTCCAGGGCCGACAGATCCACCGCATCCTGCCACCGTCTGAGTCCGGCCCTTTTAGCCGTCATGGACACCGTCTTTATATGGTCGCCGGATATAACCCGGATATCCACGCCCTCCCGCTCAAAGAAGGTCAGCGTCTCCTTTGTCCCAGGACGAATGGTATCTTCCAGAACCACTCCATAAAGAGGCTGTATCCTGGACGGCAGGTTTTCCGCGTCCTCCCACAGGCTGCCGCTGTACCCCACCGCCACAACCCGGCGGCCCTTCGCAAGCTCCTCCGTCAGGTTTTCCGGCAGGGGATCTAGCAGCCTTTCCGGCGCTCCCACAAAGACGGTGCCAGCCCCTGCCAGGCTGACACTGCCCCATTTGCGCGCTGAGGAAAAGGGGATCTGATGCATCGGGTGATATATCTCCCGCGCCGGAAAGGCCTCCTGCAAGGCCCGAAACGTGGCGTTATTGTCGGAGCTGGCCGCCAGATAGGAGCTGACCAGCGCATCCATCTCCCCCTGGGGCAGTCCGGCCAGGGAGATTACCCGGCGAACCCTCAGATTTCCATCGGTCAGCGTCCCCGTCTTATCCAGGCACAGCGTATCCACATGGGCCAGGGTCTCCAGTGAATAGATATTCTGCACCAATATCTTTTTCCTGGCCAGGCGGATTACGCCGGAAGCCAGGGACACGGAGATCAAAAGCACCAGTCCCTTGGGCAGCATCCCCAAAAGAGCCGCCGCCGAAGACACCACCGCCTCCTCCGCCGGGCTCTGCCGCAGGAAAACGGCTTCTAAATAGAGGGCTATCCCCAACGGCACAATCAGCATGCTGGTAAAACGAGTCACCTTTCCCATGGAACCGATCAGCTCCGACTCCACCTTTTTCTCCTTTCGGGCCTCATTTACCAGCCGAGCGGCATAGTTTTCCGCCCCCACATGGACGACTCTGGCCCTGGCTCTGCCGGAGACGACGAAGCTGCCGGAGTACAGCTCATCTCCCTTTTGCTTCGTCACCGGGTCACTCTCGCCGGTGAGCAAGGATTCATTGACCTCGATTACTCCCTCCTCCACCTGGCCGTCACTGCAGATCTGGCAGCCGCTGTCCAGTATCATCTGGTCGTCCCGCACCAGCCGGGCAGCCTCTATGCGCTGCTCCCTTCCGTCCCGCAGCACCCGAACGGTAGGGCGGTTTAAGATGGACAGTTCGTCCACCAGCCTCTTCGCCTTCCAGTCCTGGGCAATCCCAATCACAATATTCGCAATGATAATTGCGATAAAAAGCATGTTGGAATAGGCTCCTACGGCGAACAAAAGCCCCGCAATCGCAAAATTCAGCAGGTTGAACAGGGTAAACAGATGATCCCGCACAATCCGCCCACGGCTCCTGGTGACCGTCTCCACCGTCCGGTTTTCCTCTCCTCTTTCTATCCTTTCCTGCACTTGGGCCTCTGTCAGGCCCTGTTGTTTGTCTTCCATCTGCACTTCTCCTTATGCATGTCTCTGATATCATACAAACAGCCTAGCATGGACATCTAAGGAATTTTATCGTGTTTTCTAAATAATTTTTAAACGGTTTCGTGCTATAATGAAAAGAATACCAGGGTCAGAAGGTCAAAATCCGACGCAAGCTTGCTTGCAGGAGGATTTTTGACCTTGGGACCCGCAAAAATATGAATAAGTAGCCATTTTTCGCAGAAAAATGCGCGGATTATGAATATTTTTGCAGATTGCGGGAGCACGCAGTGCGGAGCAATCTGGTATCATAGGGGTCAAAATACCTTTTGACCCCTACATCATGAAAAAGGATTTATCCTTCTAGGAAAGGCAGGTAAGCCTTATGGAAATGATGCAGAAAGAATTGGAATTGCTGCAAGGCGAGGTGCGCCGCCTCTCTTTGCAGAAGAGCGCAAATCCCACCGGTATCCCCTTTATCACCGCCTGCCGTTTCACCGGCCCCACTGTCCGGATGCCGGAGACGGATAACCCCTATCTCTATATCGTGCTGGACGGCTCCCTCCGCCTCCACACGCCCTCCGGCATCCTGGATTATGTGGCCGGCCAGTACTCCCTGTCCAAAATTGACACGCCCTTATTCGGCACAGTCCTGACCCAGTCTGTGCAGCAGGACTTTCTGGCCCTGTCCGTGGAATTTACGCCCGGCGAGGTTATCGCCGCCATACTGGATCTGGACAATGATCTGACGGAAAAGATTCTGGCGGAAACGCTGCCCGAGGAGACCAAGTCCCAATCGGATCAGGCCGTTTTAGCCTCCCTTCGCCGTTTCTTTACGGCAGCCCGCCAGGACATGCTCTCCGATTTCCTGCGCCGCAATATCCTCCAGGAGCTCTTCTACTATCTCCTCTGCGGCTCCTGCGGGCGGCAGTTCATCGAGAGCATCGCCGCCATCACACAGACCGGAGAAATCTACGAGGCCAACAGCTGGATCAAAGAAAATTTCCGCAGCCCTTTCACCGTGGAAGATCTGGCCAGGCAGCAGAACATGAGCGTCTCCCTCTTTCATCAGAAATTCAAAAGGGCTGTGGGCATGGGGCCCCTGCAGTGCCAGAAAAGGCTGCGTCTCACCGAGGCCAGGCGGCTGATGCTGGACGAGGGCTGCAATGTTACCGAGGCCTCCGCCGAGGTGGGTTATGAGAGCCTGTCCCAGTTTATCCGGGACTACCGAAAGATGTTCGGCTTCTCTCCGAAGGAAGATATTCTGCGGATGCAGGGCCCGCTAAAGAAATGAGCCAATTTTTCGTAAAAATAGGCAAGCGCCGCCTCTCCCCCTCTGGTATGCTGAAAATACGCCGGGGATATGGTTCTCCCCGGAACATTTACAGACAGGGAGGTTTTCTTATGATTTTGACCGATGAATTGTGCGATCAGCTCTGCGCTGCCGCAAGAGAAAAAAGCCGGGAACTGGGAATCGACATCAGCTTTGCCGTCAGCGATGAGCACGGTCTGCCCCGCGTTTACCGCCGGTACGGCGAGGCCCTGGTGCTGAGCATCACCCTTGTGCCCGGAAAGGCCTACACCGCCGCCGTCACTCAGTGCAAAACCAAGGATGTGGCCGCCTGCGCCGCCGAGGGCGCTTCTCTGATGGCCATCCAGACCAACGATCCCCGCATTACCCTGGTAGCAGGCGGCTATCCGCTTTTCGTGGGCGGAAAAATTGCCGGAGGCATCGGCGTCGGCGGCGGTACCGAGGAGCAGGACTGCGCGATTGCCGAGTATGTAGTCGCCCGTTTCGAGCAGCTGGCCGGCTGAGACGAAAAGCAGACCTTTATTCCTGCTGCGCCATACTCTTCCCATACGGTATGCTTCAGGGACGTCCTTTTCAGGACGTCCCTGCTGTGTGTGATCCGATATTGTTACGGAAGAATCTCCAGGCTCTCTACCCAGCTCACTACCTCGCTCTCCGCATCCGCCGCGTCGTTGCGGGAGATGGACAGGCCGTCGTTTTCCAGCACCGCAGCGTCAGGCTGCAGCTCGGCAACCGTCTGAATCGTCCCGGCAAAGCCGCTGCCGCCGTGAACCGTAAAGGGCACAATGGTCTTGCCCCCTAAATCGTTCTCCTCCAGGAAGGTATACAGAGGCATCGGCAGGTCCGCATTCCAGATGGGATAACCCAGGAAAATAATATCGTATCCGCTGATGTCTCCCAGCTGGGAGGACAGCTCCGGTCTGGCATTTTCTGCCCCCTCATTGTGAGCAAACTCAAGAAGAGGCTCATGGCTGCCCGGATACTCCTGCACAGTCTCAATACGGAACAGGTCGCCGCCCGTCTCCCGTGCAATAATCTGCGCTACATACTGATTGTTGCCCAAGACCTCGCCGTCCACAGCCACCCGGCTGGAGCCGGCCACCGTATCCACCCCGTCCGTCTCCGGCACGGAGAAATAGATCACCAGGATATTGGAAGAAGCACCGGCCGTACCGGTCTCATCCGTCTGACCACCCTCCTGCGTGCCGTTCTCCTCCGCTGTCTCTGCCGCTGCGGAAGGCTCCGTCTGCGCCTCTGTGGGGGCGGCCGTTCCCTGCGTGCTCTCCCCGCCGTTTGTGCCGGAGCAGGCCGCCAGAGCCGCCGCCATAGCGATCACAAGCAGGGCTGCAATCCCTTTTCTTAAGAAGTTTCCTATCCTTGTCTTTCCTGTCTGCATTTTCATCATCCATTCCTTTCTTTATAGGGTTGATAAATAGGTTTTAAGGCTTTAAACCCGATTGGTTTCCAGATACTCCAGTATATAATCCATGGCCCGTGCAAAATCCTCGCCGCCAAACCCGTGTCCGGCCCCGCTTATCACCTCCAGCCGGGCCGAGGGGTAGACCTCCAGGGCCCTCTCCGAATAGGAGAGAGGGACAATGCTGTCCGCATCCCCATGGATTAACAGAACGTCCCGGTCATAGGCGCCGATATCCTCATAGATATCATAGCCGATCAGCGGCTCAAAGTAGGCCCGTCCCACATCCATCCACATAAAATAGTAGGTGTCCGGAATTTCCTCCGTTTCCAGATCCGCCTGTTCCGTGAAAACCGACAGTTCCTCCGCGTAAGGGATTCCCACCCGGTAGCTGCCTCCGAAGCCATAGGAAAAGATCACCGCCTGCTGTTTTTCCCGTTGGCGGCTATAATATCGCCCAGGGAAATATGTTCATTGCGGTAGCGGGCCTGGGGATTTTTCTCCGGCACCGTCAGACCGATGGCCTTATAAGGACATGCGTGAACGCAGGCCAGACAGGTCTGGCATCTGCCGGGGATGTGGACGGCCCTGCCATTCTCCAGCTGCATCGAATCGGAGGAGCAT
>CALWGV010000072.1 GCA_944380185.1 uncultured Lachnospiraceae bacterium | reverse complement strand
CGGCGGATTTCTTTATTCCGATGCGGCAGCTGGGCAGCTTTTTCCATATTGCAATGAATGGAATGGCGGCCAGCGATAAGATTTTCCGCCTGCTGGATGCGCCGGAGCCCCATCAGGGGGCCCAGAGTCTGGGTGGCGGGCCCTGCGGAATAGCGGTGCGGGGATTGCGGTTCTCCTATGAAAAGGAGAGGGAGGTCCTGCGGGGGATCGATATGGAGATGCCGGCCGGCAGCTTCATCGGAATCTCCGGGGAGAGCGGCTGCGGCAAGTCCACGGTGGCCGGTGTGCTTACTGGGGTAAACGCGGGTTATGGAGGCAGCGTGACCCTGGGCGGCATAGAGCTGTCGGCCCTGGATGAGGCCAGCCGGATGCGGGCGGTGACTCGTATTGGCCACGACAGCTATCTGTTCAAAGGGACGGTGCGGGATAATCTTTTGATGGGGAAGCCGGAGGCCAGCGACGAAGAGCTGTGGGCCTCCCTTGCGAGAACCCGGCTGGATGGATTTCTGCGGTCGGAGCAGGGGCTGGATACGGCTCTGACCGAGAGGGGAGCCAATTTCTCCGGCGGCCAGAGGCAGCGGCTGGCCCTGGCGCGGGCTTTGCTTCACGACAGCCCCGTCTATATTTTCGACGAGGCCACTTCCAACATCGATGTGGAGAGCGAGAACGATATCATGGAGGAGATTCGCCGTCTGGCCGGGAAAAAGACGGTGATCCTGATTTCCCATCGCCTGGCGAACCTCCAGGAGACCGACCGGATCTACGTGATGCAGGACGGGCTGGTGGAAGAGAGCGGAACCCACGAAGAACTGGCGGCGGCCGGCGGCCTCTATGCCAGGATGTGGGAGACCCAGAAAAATCTCGAGCAGTTCGGCTGCGATCGTCCGGAAAAGCAGGGCAAAAAGCTGCGGCCGGAGCGGGAATTTATAGGAAAATTAAATGGAGAATTAAAAGGAGAAAGAGAGGCGGCAGGACAATGAAAAAGAGAAGCAATCTGCATATCTGTCTGAGGCTTCTGGGGCTGGTGAGGCCCCTGGCCGGCTTTATGGTGCTGGCGGTAATCCAGGGTATCCTGGGGCATCTGTGCGCAGCCTTTATCACGATACTGGGCTGCTATGCCCTGCTGGGAGCGGCCGGCTTTCCGCTGGCCGTATCCATCGGGACGATCTTTGTTCTGGCTCTGGTCTTTGCCTTGGTCCGCGGCCTGCTGCGCTACGGGGAGCAGGCCTGCAACCATTACATTGCTTTTAAGCTTCTGGCGATTCTGCGGGATAAGGTGTTTCAGGCCCTGCGCCGCCTGTGCCCGGCCAAGCTGGAGGGCAGGGACAGGGGAGACCTGATCTCGGTGATCACCTCGGATATCGAGCTTTTGGAGGTCTTTTATGCTCACACCATCTCGCCGATCTGCATTGCCTTTTTGATGTCAGTGATCATGGGGCTTTATATCGGGAATTTTCACTGGAGCTTAGGGCTTCTGGCCGCGGCGGCCTACGCCGTGGTGGGGATCGCCGTCCCCCTCCTTGTCTCAAAGCGCAGCGGCGATGATGGCCGTCGGTTTCGCACGGAGTCGGGCGATTTGAGCAGCTTTGTCCTGGACAGCCTGCGGGGTCTTTCCGAGATCATCCAGTATGGGGCGGGGAAAGAAAGGCTGCGGCAGATGGAGGAGAGGACGGAAACCCTCGGCGTACAGGAAGAAAAGATGAAAAGGCTGGCCGGGGGAAATACGGCCCTGACGAACACAGTAATTCTGTTCTTCGATATGCTGATGCTGGCGGCGGCTCTCCTTCTGTACAGCGCGGGGCAGCTTTCCTTTGACGGGGCTCTTTTGGCCACGGCGGCGCTGATGAGCTCCTTCGGCCCGGTGGTGGCCCTGGCAAACTTAGGCTCCACTCTGCAGAACACCTTCGGCGCGGGAGAGCGGGTCCTCGATATCCTGGAGGAGGAGCCGGTGACAAAGGATGTGGAGAGCGCGGACCGCATCGGTTTTGACGGGGCGGAGGTAAGCCATGTAACCTTTGCCTACGGGGAGGAGACGGTGCTCTCCGATCTGTCGGCCGATATCCCGGCAGGGGAGATCGTCGGGATCACCGGGCGCAGCGGCAGCGGCAAATCCACCCTCCTTCGTCTGCTGATGCGTTTCTGGCAGACAGACCAGGGAAACATCCTCATTTCCGGCCGGGATATCGACACCGTTGACACCGGAAATCTGCGGGATCTGCAGAGCCTGGTGACCCAGGAGACCCATTTGTTTCACGACAGCATCCGGGAAAACCTGCGGATTGCCAAGCTGGATGCCACGGACGGGGAGATCGAGGCGGCCTGCCGCAAGGCTTCAGTCCACGATTTTATCATGAGCCTGCCCCAGGGGTATGACACGGCGGTGGGCGAGCTGGGCGATACCCTCTCCGGCGGGGAGCGGCAGAGAATCGGCCTGGCCCGGGCCTTCCTCCACGGCGCTCCCTTTATGCTTCTCGACGAGCCCACCAGCAATCTGGACAGTCTCAACGAGGCCGTGATCCTAAAATCCCTGGACGAGGAACGGGAGGACCGCACGGTGGTGCTGGTTTCCCACCGGGAGTCCACGATGCGCATTGCCGACCGGATTTATTCGGTGGAAAGGGGGAGGATGAGCAGTTGAAAAAGACAGAGGATAAGAGAGGGTGGGAGAAAAAGGTAGTGGGCCAGATGATCGAGGTCTACTGCCGGGGAAAGCATGGGACAAAACGGGGCGAGCTCTGCGCGGACTGCGCCGCCCTGCGGGATTACGCCTGGATGCGCAGCGATAAATGTCCCTTTATGGAGACCAAGACCTTCTGCTCCAACTGCCGCGTCCACTGCTATCAGCCCGAGATGCGGCAGAAAATCCGGGAGGTTATGCGCTACTCCGGCCCGCGGATGCTGTTCGTCCATCCGGTGGGGGCAATCCGTCACTTGATTTTGAGCCGAAAGGAGAAGAAATCGCTATGAAAATCAAAAAAATCGTCTATGCTGCGGTTGGCTGCATCGGAGTCGCCCTGGGGGCGGTGGGGGCGGTGCTCCCCCTTCTGCCGGCATTCCCTTTTCTATTGCTGGCGGCGGTCTGCTTTGCCAAGAGCTCGGACCGGCTGCACAACTGGTTTATCGGTACGAAACTCTATAAAAATAATCTGGAGAGCTACGTAAAGGGCAGGGGAATGACCTGGCGGACCAAGATTCGGATCATGGTCATCGTGACGCTTACGATGTCGGTGGGCTTTCTGATGATGAGCCGCGTGCCGGTGGGACGGATTATTCTGGCCTGCGTCTGGGTCTTCCATATTTTTTACTTTGTCTTTGGGGTAAAGACCCTGGCGGCAGATGGCACGGAAAAGACAGGGAGTGTCCGCCTGGACACGGATCCGGAAGGATGACGGCCGCTCCCTGGTATATTTCCGGGAATTTTTTTCTGCCGGGTGACTTTCCCGGAAAAACCGTCTATAATGAAAAATGACGCTGAAAAAAAGGCGGCAGCGTCAAAAGACGATAGAAACAGATGGAAAAGGAGACCGGCGATGAATGTTTTGGAACGAGTGAATGAAAAAAGAATAGAAGAATATGCCCGCCTGGTGGTGCGGGTGGGAGTCAATGTACAGCCGGGACAGGAGGTGGTGATCCGCTGCCCGGCGGAGCACTATGTCTTCGGGCGTCTTTTGTGCCGGGAGGCCTATGCGGCGGGGGCTGCCGAAGTGGTGATGCGCTGGGAGGACGCCCCCTGCAGCAGGGAGTTTTACCTCCATGCGGCCGAGGAAAACCTTACCCAGGTGCCGGACTGGACGGCGGAGTCCTACAATTACTATGCCAGGCGGGGAGCCTGCTATATCTCGGTGGGCGGCGGAGACCCGGAGGCCTACAAGGGCGTCGATCCGGGGCGGATGCACCGGCGGGAGGCAGCCATGGACCAGGCGCTGAAGACGTTCAATGCAAAGATGATGGCAAGCGAGATTCCCTGGACAGTGGTGGCCGTGCCCCAGAGGCAGTGGGCGGCCAAGGTTTTCCCCGGCATGGAGGCAGACGAGGCCATGGGACGGCTGTGGGAGATGATCCTAAAGGCGGTCCGTGTGGACGGCGGGGACGCGGTTAAGGCCTGGGAGGAGCACGACCGCTTCTTAAAGGATAAATGCAGGATGCTGAATGACTATGGTTTTGAGAAGCTTCACTATCAAAACAGCATCGGCACGGACTTTACCGTAGGACTGGTGAAGAACCATATCTGGGAGGGAGGCTCCGAGGTGGCCGGAACGGGCGTGGTCTTTGAGGCCAATATGCCCACGGAGGAAATCTTTACGATGCCTGACTGCCGGGTGGCCGAGGGGAGACTTTGCAGCGCCCTGCCCCTCAGCTATAGGGGCAATCTGATCCAGGACTTTTCTCTGACCTTCCATGAAGGACAGGTGGTGGAATACCAGGCGAAGGAGGGAGAGGAGACCCTGCGGTCAATTCTGGAGGCCGACGAGGGTTCCAGACGGCTGGGCGAGGTGGCCCTGGTTCCCTACGGTTCGCCGATTTCCCAGATGAAAACCCTCTTTTACAATACGCTGTTTGATGAAAATGCCTCCTGTCACTTCGCTCTGGGACGGTGCTATCCGACGACGATGAAGGGCGGGGAGAAGTTAAGCGCTGAGGAACTTCTGGCTGTCGGCGGCAATCAGTCCATGAACCATGTGGATTTCATGGTGGGGACGGCGGATCTTATGATTACCGGCATCCTTCCCGGCGGGGAAGAGATTGTCCTCTTTGAAAACGGCAACTGGGCGAGGTGAGAGGATGTATCAGCTGACGATACCCATCAGGGAAGATGGCGCGCCGCTGTATGCCCAGATTTATGAGTACATCAAGGGGCAGATTCGAAGCGGACAGATTTCAGCTTACACAAAACTTCCCTCCACTCGGCGGCTCAGTGCCGATTTGGGAGTAAGCCGCTCCACGGTGCAGCTGGCCTATGACCAGCTCTGCGACGAAGGCTATCTCACGGCGGAGCCCTGCCGGGGATATTTTGCGGCTGGGGTGGAGGAGCTGGCTGCTTTTTCCTGGAGTGACAGTGTCGGCTCAGAGGCGGGAAAAGAGGAGATTTTCCAGACACAGGGCCAGGCTGTGCAGGGCGCAGAAGGTGCGCAGGACCGGGAGAAAAAAAGTATCTGCTGGGATTTCTCTCTCTCCGGCGCTGACCTTAGTCACTTCCCCTTTAATACCTGGAGGAAGCTTGCCAGGGAGGTTTTTTCCGATGAGACCGGCGACATCCTGCGCAAGGGAACAGCTCAGGGAGAAGAAGAGCTGCGCAAGGTAATCTGTGAGTATCTAAGACAGTCCCGCGCAGTGATCTGCGAGCCGGGACAAATCGTTATCGGCGCCGGCAATGAATATCTGCTGATGCTCTTGTCCCAGATTCTGGGCGTTGGACGCGTAGCTATGGAGGCGGTGACTTATTGTCAGGCCGGCCGGGTGCTGAAGGCCATGGGCCATGAGGTCGTTCCGGTGCCTCTGGATGGGCAGGGAATGTGTGCCGACGGTCCGGAACGTGCAGATGCCCGGGTGGCTTATCTGATGCCTTCTCATCAGTTTCCTACCGGGATCGTCATGCCGGTTGCCCGAAGACTGGAGCTTATGTCCTGGGCAGCCGGCTGCGGAGGGTATCTGATCGAGGATGATTACGACAGTGAATTTCGCTATCGGGGACGGCCGATTCCGGCAATGAAGAGTCTGGACCGAAAGGAGCGAGTTATCTATTTGGGGACTTTTTCACGGGTTATTGCCCCGGCCATTCGGATCAGTTATATGGTTCTGCCTCCCGAGCTTTTGTCTCGTTATCGGAAGCTCTGCAGTTTCTATGCCTGCACAGTGCCGCGGGCTGATCAGATGATTTTGGCTCGTTTTATGCAGGGCGGATATTTTGAGCGTCATATGAATCGAATGAGGGCAGTTTATAAAGGCCGTCACGACTGTCTTGTTCAGTCTCTGTCCGTCTTTGGCGATTCCGTGGAGATAGGCGGCGAAAATGCCGGTGTGCATCTGACTGTGCGGCATAGACAGATAAGAAGCGAGGAGGAGTTAGTCGGCAGCGCCCTGCGAAGCGGCGTGCGGGTCTATGGGCTTTCTGCCTATCGACTGCCGGCTGAGAGCAGGATTCCGGGAATGGCAAACAGGGAAAACACGGTCCTGCTGGGATTCGCTGGTCTTTCGGAACCGGATATACAGGCAGGCGTTCAGAAGCTATATGAGGCCTGGTGTCAGAAGAAATGACGAAAGACGAGAGGGTTCCATATTTTGCTTTTCACAAAGTTTTCAAGATTTAGACAAAAGTTGATAAGAATAAAAGAAAAACAGAGAAAATTAAAGAAAACATAAGAAAATATCAAATTTACAGGTTTTCAGCGATTTGATTTTTTTGGGCAAATGTAATACTCTATATCCAGTGGTCAGCACTCGGCAAGAGTGAGTGCTAACAACCAGACATAGAAGGAGGAAACAAAAATGAAGTTAGTGCCTTTAGGCGACAGAGTCGTATTGAAGCATTTA
>CALWGV010000071.1 GCA_944380185.1 uncultured Lachnospiraceae bacterium | reverse complement strand
ACCTGGGATGTTCGATACCCCTGTTTTTTTGAACCTACAGTTTGACATAAGGGATTCCTATATCTTTAAGCGGATGTCAGGCCTCCGTACGAGTGGAAGGCAGAAGTTTATTTGCGGAAACCCACCTGGCGTTTGTGCTAGGCGTCAAAACGCAGGGAACGGCATTCTGGGGCTATACAAAAGATAAAGAGGCAGCAGCGATGCTGCCTCTTTCGTGTATGCGGCGGGCAGAAGGCTTCCCGCCGGGCGACAGAATTGTCCGGTAAAAATCACAGATGGAGGAATGGATGAAAAAAAACGCAAAGGGAAAAAGAATAGCTGCAGCCGTGGTGCTTCTCCTGGCCGCGGCGGGAGTTCTGATGTGGATTTTTTATTTTCCCTCCGGCAGGGATGAGGAAAATGGCAGCATAGCACAGGCTTATGCGGTGAAGGCGGCGGCCAGCCTGCTGACGGATACAGCCAGAAGAGAGGCGGACGAAGCTTTGCCGGGAGCCGAGGATGGGGCCGCCTGGTATGAGCCCTACCTGGAATACCTGACCAGCCGGGGCTACTGGGAGACCGGGCAGGACGTCTCGGATGGCGGCGATTCTGCCGGCAGCCTGGAGGAAAGGGAGCTGACCTGGCGGCCGGTGCGCCTGTTGGTGGAGGGCCTGACTGCCGACGGCCGGCTGACCGGACAGGATCTGCTGGCTGGACGGGCGGCTGCAGGAGAATGGGACGAGAGGACGGTATCCCGGCAGGAATGGTGGGATTTCTTTGAAAATTTGGCCGAGGCTCTCGGCTGCGAGTCCTATCAGCTGACGGAGGTGACGATCTACGGCACCGATCAGACGGTGGATATTCCGGCGGGGCGCGTCTCTACCAGTGAGGGCCAGCTTTTTTGCGGCGGCTTTGCCATGGAGAATTACATAGATCGGACGGTAGAGGTCCGTTTCTTGGGCAGAGAGCTTTTGGATGTATTGGAAGTCACTCAGACCACGGTGGTCTACGAAAATGTATGGTTAAACGGCTGCGCTCAGGACAGTCTTTCGGTTTTTATGGAGGGCTTTTACCGGGATTTCGCCGTGCCGGGGCTTTCCGGCGACTATCAGGACGTGCTGGCTGATCTCACTCTGGAGGATGGGCAGGTGACCCATATCGCGGTGAAGAGGGACAGAATATCGGGCAAGGTGCTGACAGTGCGGCCGGATTACATCGAGATTCAAGGCTATGGCAAGGTGCCGGTATCCGATGCGGTGCGGGTGTATAAGGTCTACGACGGCCTGGAGCTCAGGTCTCTGGCGGATATTGTCGTGGGCTACAGCGTCCACGAATTTATCGTGGCCGATGGGGAAATCTGCGGGGCGCTGGCTCTGGAAAATATCGAGGTGGAGACGATCCGCGTGCTGATCTCCAACAACGGCTTTGCCGGCAGCGGCCATGACACGGTTTCCCTGGCCAGCGATACTCCTCTTCGCATCACCATAGACGGAGAGACCACCGAGTGGGCTGCGGGAACGGATTTTACCGTGACGCCGGAGAGCGCCGAGTTTGACCGGGGCAGGATCACGGTGGAGTCCGATGGAGAGATCCGCATCACTTCTCTGGAGAGAAGCTACGGTGTGCCCAGCTTTAAGGGCAGTATAGAGCTGGCTCTGGACGCGGGAAAGATTCTGGTGGTCAACGAGGTGGGACTGGAGGATTATCTGTGCCGTGTGGTACCCAGCGAGATGCCTGCCGGTCATGGGCTGGAGGCGCTGAAAGCTCAGGCGGTCTGCGCCAGAAGCTATGCCTACAACCAGATCCGGGCCAATGCCTGCCGGGATCAGGGAGCGCACGTGGATGATACCACCAAATATCAGGTCTATAATAATTCCGATGAAAAGGAGCTGTGCTCCCAGGCGGTGATGGAGACGGCGGGCCGGGTGCTGACTTACGGCGGCGATGTGATTACCGCTTATTATTCCTCCACCACCTGCGGCAGCTCCACCGATACATCGATCTGGGGAAGTTCGCCGGCGGAATATCCCTATCTGAGAGCGAGGATGCTCAGTCTGTCCGACGAGCAGCCGGATCTGACCAACGAGGAGACCTTCCGGGCGTTTATCAAGAATCCGGACTATGAGACTTTTGACACGGATTTTGCCTGGTATCGCTGGAATCTCTATGCGGATCTGACTACACTGTCCAATGCGGTCAATGAGTCGCTGGCAGCGCTGGGAGAGGACGGCAGTGCCTATGTGCTGGTGCTGGATGAGGACGGCCAGTATGTGCAGCAGCCCATCTCTTCCATCGGAGCGATAACCTCCATGACGGTGACGGCCAGAGGGGCCGGGGGCGTGGTCTCGGAGATGGTGATCGAGGGAACGGAGGCCGCCATCAAGCTGCTGCGCCAGGGCAATGTGCGCTCCTATCTGGGCAGCCGGGACTATGTGATCACCAAAAAGGACGGTTCCACCGTAGACGGCATGAGCTCTCTGCCCAGTGCTTTCATCTGCCTGGAGGAGGTGCGGGAAGGAGAAAATCTGACCGGATATCAGATCTACGGAGGCGGCTACGGACACGGTGTGGGCATGAGCCAGAACGGAGCCAAGACCATGGCAGCCCAGGGGATGAGTGCGGAGGAGATCCTGCAGTTTTTCTATCCGGGGACGGAGCTGACCAGCATCTATGAGGGTTAAACCGCGGCTGAGGCTCAGATCTCAGCTGCGTCTGGCCCACAGCTGGCGGTAGCGGGAGGGGGAGATCCCTTCGGACTTTTTGAAGACCTTGTTGAAATAGCTGCTGTCGGCAATGCCGCAGTCGGCGGCTACGGCTTCAATGCTTTTATCGCTGAAGCGAAGGAGCTCTTTGGCGTAGTTGACCCGCTGTGTCAGGATATAGCTGCCCACGGTGACGCCGCAGATTCGCTTGAATTCCCTGGACAGATGAAACTTGCTGAGAAAGAATCGTTCGCTGAGCTCATCCAGGGTCAGCTTCTCGGCAAAGTGGGCGTCGATATACTCTTTGACGGCCAGCATTTTGCCGGCGGAGCTCTCCCTCTCGGCGAGTTCCTTTTGGAGAGGGACTGTAAAGCAGAGGGTCAGCACATCGGTGATCAGCTTGGAGCAGATCAGCTCCGCCGTCCTGTCCTTGCGGGCGGCGGCGTCCAGAAGCTCCCAGATCAAGGTGCAGAAGGCTGAGGTGTCGTCGGTGTGGAATATTCCGGAAGGAAAATTTTTAATAAAATAGGAATAATAAGAACGGGCCGTGACACCGTTGAAGTGAATCCACAGAAGCTCCCACGGCTCGTTTTCGCTGCTCTGATGGGAGTAGGGACGGCTGCAGTCGATGAGAACGCAGTCCCCCACGCCCAGGGTGTGAGCAGTACCCTGATGGGTGATGCGGCCGCTGCCGCTCTTTACCAGGACAAAGAGAAAGGAATCCAGACCATCTCTCTTGCAGAGATGGCTCTGGATGCTTTTTAGCATGCCGACCTCCTGGACATAGAACAGGCAGGAGCGGGCAAAAGGGCTGGGGGTGTGCATGCGCCGCCGGGACTCGCAGATTCCGACGGAGGAAAAGGACTGAAATTCTTTGGCCATGATTCAACCTCCAATAGGCAAAAATGGGAAAACTGTGTGCAGCAAGATTTTACTGTTTTTAAGCAAGTTTGACCGTTGCAAAAAACATTATAGCACTGTATACTGGCACATGGAAGTTTTTTGTCGAAAACAAAATATTACAAAGAAAGAGAGAATAACATGGAAAAGATCGCATTAATCACCGGCATCACCGGTCAGGACGGTTCCTATCTGACGGAGCTGCTGTTAGATAAAGGCTACGAGATACACGGTATTGTCCGCCGCCACAGCACGGCGGGCAATGAGGAGAGAATTGCTCATCTGATCAAGAATCCCAAGGTCCATCTTCATTACGGTGATCTGACGGATTCCAGCAATCTGGCCCGTCTGGTGGAAAAATTAAAGCCTGCCGAGGTCTACAATCTGGCGGCTCAGTCCCATGTGGGCGTGTCCTTCGACGTGCCGGAGTATACCGCCGAGGCTACCGGCGTAGGCACCCTGCGTCTGCTGGAGGCCATCAAGCAGAGCGGACTGCCGATCCACTACTATCAGGCATCCACCTCGGAGCTCTTCGGCGGTATTCCGGAGACGGCTCCCCAGAGTGAGAAGACGCCCTTCTATCCCAAGAGCCCTTACGGCGTGGCCAAGCTTTACTCCTACTGGATCACGGTCAACTACCGGGAGTCCTATGGCCTTTTTGCCTGCAACGGCATCCTCTTCAACCATGAATCACCCCGCCGCGGAGAAAATTTCGTGACCCGCAAGATTACGCTGGCTGTGGCCAATATTCTGGCGGGCAATCAGGAAAAGCTGTCTCTGGGCAATATGGATGCCAAGAGAGACTGGGGCTTTGCCGGCGATTATGTGGAGGGCATGTGGAGAATGCTGCAGCAGGAGGAGCCCGGCGATTATGTGCTGGCCACCAATGAGACGCACACGGTCCGCGAGTTTGTATCGGCTGCCTTCAAGGAGGTGGGCATCGATATCCGCTTCGAGGGCAAGGGACTGGAGGAGAAGGGCTATGATGCCAATACCGGCAGGCTCCTGGTGGATGTGGATCCCGAGTTCTTCCGGCCGGCTGAGGTGGAGTTCCTCTGGGGTGACTGCACCAAGGCGGAGACGGAGCTGGGCTGGAGGAGAAAGACGGATTTCAGCGGCCTGGTCAAAATGATGGTAAATTCCGATGTGCTGCATATCACGGGCAAATCCAGCGAAGACTGGAGATATGCTCATCTGTAAATGTAAATATGGCGATCCCATGAGAATATATCCCTGAGTCTTTCTCTGAGAGGCTCAGGGCAACTGAATTTTGCAAAGGAGAATGAGTGAAGATGAAAATCATGATCACTGGTCAGAAGGGACAGCTGGGCACGGAGATTCAAAAGCAGCTGCGCCTGGGAGAAAGCGAGATCGGTCCGATTCCCGGCGCTCTCAAGGGGGCTGAGGTAGCGGCTGTGGACCTGCCTCAGTTAGATATTTCACGGCTTGCGGACACACTGGCTTTCGTGGAGCAGTTTCATCCCGATCTCGTCATCAACTGTGCCGCCTACACCAATGTGGACGGCTGCGAGATCAATCACGATACGGCTTTTCAGGCCAACGCTGTAGGGCCACGCAATCTGGCCATTGCCTGTGAGCGGGTGGGAGCCAAGTTAATCCATGTTTCCACCGACTATGTATTCAGCGGCAAGGAAAACGGCGGCGTGCCTCTGGATGAGGCAGCTATGCCCGGTCCTATCAGCGCCTACGGCACCACGAAGCTGCTGGGCGAAAAGTATGTGGAGCAGTTCTGCAGCCGGGCATTCATCGTCCGCACGGCATGGCTATACAGCTACTATGGCAAAAATTTTGTCAAGACCATCTATAACGCGGCCAAAAAGACAGGGCGGCTGCAGGTGGTGAACGATCAGCTGGGCAATCCCACCAATGCGGTGGATCTGGCTCACGTGCTTTTGATGCTGTCCTGCACGGAGGAGTATGGTGTCTATCACTGCACCGGAGAGGGGATCTGCTCCTGGTATGATTTTGCGGCGGCCATCGTCTCCGAGGGCGGCGTAGATGCCTCGGTGGAGCCGGTGACCAGCGTTCAGTATAAGCAGATGCACCCGGAGTCGGCGGACCGCCCGGCCTGGAGCGCTCTGGACAATCGGATGCTGCGCTGTACCGTGGGCAACCCGGTGAGGACCTGGCAGGAGGCTCTCCATGCGTTTTTCCTCCGCTGGGACGGCGAGAACGGCATGAAGGACGAGACGATAGGATAAGTTTAAGAAAGAAGGTATACTGCGATGATGGAAAAGGATGCGAAAATATATGTGGCAGGTCACCGGGGAATGGTGGGCTCCGCCATCGTCCGCGCTCTCACAAAGGCGGGATATCACAATATCATTACCCGCACCCATAAGGAGCTGAATCTTTGCCGGCAGGCGGATGTGGAGGAATTCTTTGCCGCAGAAAAGCCGGACTATGTTTTTCTGGCGGCTGCCAAGGTGGGGGGTATCGTAGCCAACGAGAGCGCTCTGGCCGACTTTATGTACGACAATATGATCCTGGAGATGAACGTGATTCACTCTGCCTGGCAGAACGGCTGCAAGAAACTGCTGTTTTTAGGCTCCTCCTGCATCTATCCCCGGATGGCTCCTCAGCCCATGCCGGAGAGCTGCCTGCTGACTTCCGAGCTGGAAAAGACCAATGAGGCCTATGCTCTGGCCAAAATTTCGGGGCTTAAATACTGCGAGTTTCTGAACCGTCAGTACGGCACGGAGTATATCTCTGCCATGCCCACCAATCTGTATGGCCCCAACGACAACTATCATCCCACCCACAGCCATGTGCTGCCTGCCCTGATCCGCCGCTTCCACGAGGCCAAGGAGCAGGGACTTAAGGAGGTCACCTGCTGGGGCACCGGTACTCCTCTTCGCGAGTTCCTCTATGTGGATGACCTGGCGGATGCCTGCCTGTTTTTGATGAATAATTATTCCGGCAATGAGACGGTGAATGTGGGTACCGGCAAGGAGCTGACCATCAAGGAGTTGACGGAGCTGGTGGCAGAAATCGTCGGCTATGAAGGAGAGATCAAATGGGATCCCACTAAGCCGGACGGCACGCCCCGCAAACTTTTGGATGTGACCAAGCTCAAGAACCTGGGATGGACCTACAAGACAGAGCTGCCGGACGGAATCCGGATGGCTTATGACGATTTCCTCCACAATCCCATGCGGGCGGAGAGATAGGAGAGATTTATGAATATCGTGTTGTTGTCCGGCGGCTCGGGCAAGAGGCTGTGGCCTTTGTCCAACGATATCCGGTCCAAGCAGTTTATCAAGATATTCAAGCGGGAAGACGGCGTATACGAGTCCATGGTACAGCGGGTTTATCGCCAGATCAAGGAGGCGGATCCTCAGGCCGAGGTGACCATCGCCACCTCCAAGACGCAGGTGTCTGCCATCCACAATCAGCTGGGAGATGCGGTGGGCATCAGCGTGGAGCCGGCCAGGCGCGATACCTTTCCGGCTATCGCTCTGGCCACCGCCTATCTCCATGACGTCCGCGGGATATCTCCGGAGGAGGCTGTGGTGGTCTGCCCGGTGGACCCTTATGTCAACGGGGACTATTTTGAGGCCATCTGCCGTCTGGGCGAGCAGGCTGAGAAAGGGGAGGCCAACCTGGTGCTCATGGGAATTGCCCCTTCCTATCCCAGCGAAAAGTACGGCTATATTATTCCCGCCGATATGGGCGAAATCAGCGCGGTGAAAACTTTCAAGGAAAAGCCCGACGAAGAGACTGCCAGGCGCTATATCGCAGAAGGGGCGCTGTGGAACGGCGGTGTTTTTGCCTACAAGCTGAAGTACGTCCTGGAAAAGGCCCATGAGAAGATCGATTTTACGGATTACCAGGATTTGTACGATAAATATGAAAGCCTGCAGAAGATCAGTTTTGACTACGCCGTGGCGGAGCAGGAGAAAAAGATCCAGGTCATGCGTTTTAACGGCCAATGGAAGGATCTGGGCACCTGGAATACGCTGACGGAGGAGATGAGCGAGCCGGTGATCGGACAGGCTCTCTACAATGACAGCTGCGAGAACCTGAGCATCATCAATGAGCTCAATGTGCCGGTGCTGTGCATGGGACTGAAAAATGTGGTGGTCTCGGCCAGCGCCGAGGGAATATTGGTCTCGGACAAGGAACAGTCCAGCTACATCAAGCCCTATGTGGACAGCATCGAGCAGCGGGTCATGTTTGCGGAAAAATCCTGGGGCAGCTTTATGATCTTGGATGTGGAGGAGGAGAGTCTGACCATCAAAGTGACGCTCAATCCCGGGCACGGGATGAATTATCACAGCCATGACCTGCGCGATGAGGTCTGGACAGTGATCGAGGGCAGGGGCTATGCCGTGGTGGACGGCCGCCGTCAGATGGTGGAGCCCGGTACGGTGATCCGCATGCCGGCGGGCTGCCGTCATACGATCCAGGCGGAGACGGAGCTGAAGGTTATCGAGGTTCAGCTGGGCCATGACATCAGCGTTCATGACAAGCACAAATATCCTCTGGAGCTCTCTGAAGGCTGACCGGATCAAATGACAGACGGAGATTTTTATCGATAATATATGAACAGAGAAGAAATAGAAAAACGCTATGAAGAGTGGGTTGCCTGCGCTGCGGGAGATGAGGAACTGAAACGAGAGCTTCTGGCTATGCGGGACGACCAGAAGAAAAAGGAGGATGCCTTTTTTAGGGACCTGTCCTTTGGAACAGGGGGACTGCGCGGAATCCTGGGAGCAGGTCCCAACCGGATGAATATCTATACGGTGGCTCGGGCAGCCAGAGGATTGGCAGTCTATGTTAAAGAAAATTTTCCCGAAGGAAAGCGGCGGATTGCCGTGAGTTTCGATTCGCGGATCCACTCGGATCTCTTTGCCAGGCTCTCGGCACAGATTTTTGCGGGAGCCGGTATTGAGGCGTGGATTTATCCCGAGCTGATGCCTACTCCCTGTCTCTCCTTTGCGGTGAGAGAGCTTGCCTGCGCGGCCGGCGTCATGGTGACAGCATCTCACAATCCGGCGGAGTACAATGGCTACAAGGTATATGGCCCTGACGGCTGTCAGATCACAGAGGAAGCTGCGGCGCAGATTCTGGACAGAATCGAAGGGGAGGAAATGTTTGACGCGCAAGAAGTGCCGTCCTTTGAGGAGGGATTGTCTTCGGGACGAATTCATCTCATCGGAGAAGATGTGTATGCGGAGTATGTCCGTCGGGTATCGGCTCAGTCGGTGCTGCCGCAGGAGGAAAGTATTGACAAAAATGTATCCATCGTCTATACTCCTCTCAACGGGACAGGTTTGAAACCTGTGCTGCGCACATTAAAGGAGAACGGCTACGGCAATATAGCCGTGGTAGAAGAACAGAGGAATCCCGACGGTACCTTTCCCACCTGCCCTTATCCTAATCCGGAGATTCGGGAGGCCATGTCCCTGGGAATCCGATATGCCGCCCGACTGGGTGCAGAATTGGTGCTGGCTACGGATCCGGACTGTGACCGGGTGGGCATTGCCG
Source organism: uncultured Lachnospiraceae bacterium (assembly GCA_944380185.1). Classification (GTDB taxonomy): domain Bacteria; phylum Bacillota; class Clostridia; order Lachnospirales; family Lachnospiraceae; genus RGIG7193. Next base: position 18,668 of record CALWGV010000071.1, on the reverse strand, counting down.
TGAAGGGGCCGGAGGGAGACTATATCCTTTTGTCCGGCAATGAGACGGGGATGCTCCTGCTCGACTACATCTGTGCCCGCAGAGCGGAACAGAGAAATCTGCCGGAGAGGCCGGTCTTCATCAAAACCATCGTCACCACCGATATGGCGGCGCAGATTGCCGCCCGCTATGGAGTGAGCTGCATCAATGTGCTGACCGGCTTTAAATATATCGGCGAGCAGATCGGGAGACTGGAACGTGAGGGACGGGCGGAGGATTTTGTCTTTGCCTTCGAGGAGAGCTACGGTTATCTGAGCGGCACTTACGTCCGTGACAAAGACGGTGTGGTGGCCTCTCTGCTGATCTGCGAGATGTTTGCCTGGTATAAGAGCCGGGGAACCGCTCTGTACGACCGTCTGACGGAGCTTTACCAGGAGTACGGATTCTGCCTCAGCACCCTGCACTCCTACAGTTTTCCCGGGGCAGCCGGATTTACGCGGATGCAGGAAATCATGAAAAGTCTGCGGGAGGATCAAAAAGTATTCACCGGCATGCGGATTGCCGAACGGAAGGATTACCGGGATGGCATCGACGGCCTGCCCCCCTCCGATGTACTGCGCTTTGCGCTGGAGGGCGGCGGTTCCGTGGTGATCCGTCCTTCAGGCACAGAACCAAAGATCAAGGCATACATCTGTGTGACGGCGTCGGACCGGGCCGCAGCTGAGGAATGGGAGGCTGTGCTGGCAGCGGAGCTTGCGCATCGGATGGAGTGACAGATGGAGTAACGTAATGTCAGTCAGGGGAGAAAACAGGAGGTATCGCATGCATATCGCCGAAGATGTTCTTCCCCACAGATCGGAGGTAACCGATGAGAGAAATTGCATATGAAGTAACCAATCCCTTGGGCGTACACGCCCGTCCCTGCGCACTTTTTGCCCAGTGCTGTGTGGGGTTCAAAAGCGCTGTGACCGTCGGCGCCAATGGCAAGACGGCAGACGGCGGCAATGTGCTGGACCTTTTGGCCCTGTCAGCCCAAAAGGGGGACACTCTGATCATACGGATCGAGGGAGAGGATGAGGAGCAGGCCGAGAAGGCCCTGTCGGAGGTGATCGCCAGGGAATTCAACGAAAAGAAGACGGCGGCTTTACTGAAGATTGCATTTTTTGGCACCAAAGATTATGACAAGACTTTCTTTAGCGAACTGACAAAGGACAAAGGAGAAGGAACCTACAATTCCGACATCAAATATTTCACCTCGAATCTGGGACCGGAGACGGCGAGTCTGGCTGAAGGATATGACGCTGTATGTGTGTTTGTCAACGACAATGTGTCCCGGCCGGTGGTGGAGATGCTGCACGACTACGGCGTGCGTTTGATTTTGCTTCGCTGCGCCGGCTTCAACAACGTAGATCTGAAGGCTGCGGCTGAATGCGGAATCACGGTGCTCAGAGTGCCGGCTTACTCGCCCTACGCGGTAGCGGAGCATGCCATGGCCATCATTCAGGAGGCCAATCGCCATCTGCACAAAGCCTATAACAAAGTGAAGGACAATAACTTTGCGCTGAGCGGCCTTCTGGGCCTTGATCTGCACAACAAGGTGGCCGGCATCATCGGCACCGGCAAGATCGGTGTCTGCATGGCCCGGATCTGCAAGGGCTACGGCATGACGGTCCTGGGCTGGGACGCTTATCCCAACCAGGCGCTGGTGGATGAGGGACTTCTCACCTATGTGGAGCAGGATGAGCTGTTTAGAAAAGCGGATCTGATTTCCCTGCACGCTCCGCTGTTTCCCTCCACCTATCACCTGATCAATGAGAAAACCATCGCCCTGATGAAAGATCAGGTTATGTTAGTCAATACGGCCCGCGGCGGCCTTATCGACAATGAGGCTCTGATTGCCGCACTGAAAAAGGGCAAGTTCCACGCTGTGGCCCTGGACGTCTATGAGGGCGAGGACAACAACGTCTATACTGACCGCAGCGACATTCCGATTACCGACGACATCACGGCCAGACTGCTGATGTTCCCTCAGGTGGTGATGACCAGTCATCAGGCTTTCTTTACCAGGGAAGCTCTGCAGGCCATCGCCTTCGAGACCATGGAGAATGCCCGCAATTTCAATGAAGGCAATGACTACGGCAATGCCGAGGTGAAGGCACAGTAGAGAGACGACGGCAAGGAATTACAGCAGCAATAGTGACCAGACAGATCAGCCCGGAGAAGCGGTTCAGACAGCAGCAGACCGCTCTCCGGGCTTCTTTGTCTCCTAGCCCAGACTTAGCAGTGTGGCGAGAAAAGACTCGTAGGTTCTGCTCTCCCGGAGCTTCTTCAGGTTTTCCTCGCTGTGGCAGATACCGGCCAAAAAAGAAAAGACATCGGAATACTCGGCCAGATCCTGTCGGCTGACGGAGAACATAAAAATAATATACACATCGGAGGTTCCCCAGCGCACCGGCTTTTCCAGAAGAGCCACGGAGATGACGGACTCATCGGTGTAGTAGTCGATGGGATGAGGGATGGCGATGGCATCAAAGTTGGAGGGGGAGATCTGTTCCCGCTCCAGAAGCTTGGCCATAAATTCCTCCGGGACAAAACCGCCGTCGATAAGGCGGCGCCCCATGTCCTTTATGGCGTCATCGCGGCTGGGGTAGGACACATCGGGGAAAAACAGTTCTCTGCGCATGATCTTCTGCAAAATACTTCCGATCTTCTCATGCCGCTTATTTTTTTTGATCTGTGCGATGACTGCACTTATGTTGGCCTTGTCCTCCTCGCTGAAAAAATTGGAGATGCGGACGCAGGGGAGAGGAATATCGACCGGTATGGTGGCGATGACCAGATCGACCTGCTCACCCTTCAGCTCCTCCGGATTGGTGACGATAGATTCCAAAATGATGTCGTCGGCGAAGGAGGAGGTCAGCTGTTCAAAATGCCGGTTGTAATAGGAGTAATACTGCGGACATACCAAAATGGTGCGCAGCTTTCCCCTGGCACGGTTTCTCGCCTCGATTCTGGCTCCCACGTGGAGGGCGATATAGGCGATCTCGTCCTCGCAGATATCCACATTCATCTTTTTCTGAATAATGTTGGAGATGTAGACGGCGATATCGTAGATAAAGGGCGAAGTCACCTTGATGCTGCCAAGCAAAGGATTGTGTATGGCAATTTTTTCCCGCAGGCGGATCAGCATGTTTTGAATATGGAGGGAAAAAGCGACGATGAACTCCATATCGCCCAGATCGATGCTGTAGGTATCGTTGACCTGCTTTAAAATGTCCTGGATAAGCTCCATGTTTTCCGGGCTGATGGAGAGGGAGCTGCTGTCGGCCGGGCTCAGCTCCTTGTTGCGGATAGCCCTGGTCATCAAAAGCAGAGTAAACTGATATTTGCTGTCGGGCCGGAAAGCAATGCCGTATGTCTCTTCCAATATGCCGCAGATGTCATCCACCATGGAGACAAAATGACGGTTCAGCTGCGTAAACTCCGCATCCGGCTGGGGCGCGGGAAGTCCGGTCAGGCTGCAGGCCTGATCCATGGTGATCAGGATATGCAAAAGGAGGTTGATCAGCGAATACTCGTCAATATAAAAATGCTGTTCATTGAGCTTGTCCAGAATAATGCCGCGAATCTTTCTCACATCGTAGCGAGGAAAAATCTCGCCCAGAGTGGTGAGGCTGACCAAGGACCCTTGAGCTTCGCCGTAGATTTGGCGGATCATCAGGGCTTTTTTATCCTCCGGGTCACCGGTGATAAAGAGCCGGTTGTTTTTTGTCTTCAAAGTCAGCCGGGATTTTTCCAGGCTGCGGCGAATCCTTTTGATCTCATTTTGCAGGGTGATCTCGGAGATACACAGCCGGTCGGCCAGCCAGTCCATATCCACGGAAGTATCACCCACCAGGAGCTTGCGCAGGATGTAATTCTTGCGTTCTTTGTAGGTGGAGGGGATGGCGGTCTGCCTGCCCAGCGGAATGCACTTCTTTAGGCGGATGCCTTCTGCGCTGCTCTCGATGTAGTCGCCGTACTGGGCCCGAATGGGCTTTAAATAGTTCTGAATCGTTCTGGTCGTGACCCCGAAGGAGGCGGCGATGCTCTTTGTGCTGTGGAATTTAGTCCTATTGCTGTTGAGCCAGACAATAAGCTCACGTTCTGTCATAAGTACACGTCCCTTCTTGCTTGCTTTTCCTTCCCGGGGCTTATCTTTAACATCTTTAAGTCTATCCTTATCTCATTGTTTGAATATTTGCATTATAATATAGGGAGGGACCCCAAAAATAGTTCTGCAATTTCGCCGACGCGGAAATGGCAGGACTTTTTTTGATGAAAAAAAAGAGAGATAATCGGACCATGAAAACGCAGTGCGCTTTAGTGCAGGCGAAAAAAAGAAAGGAGAGGTAACTTATGACAGAGTACAATGTGCTGTTGTGCTGTGGGGCGGGGATGAGCTCGGGCTTTCTGGCGCAGAGGGCCCAGAAGGCGGCTGATGAGAAATATCCCGGTATGAAGGTTTCGGCCAAGAGTCAGAGCGTGGTGGAGGATATCATTGAAGACTATGATATTTTGCTTTTAGGCCCCCACTATGAGAGTCATCTGGATGAATTTGAAGAAATGGCCGAGCCCTATGATATTCCCGTGGCGGTGATTCCCCAGAATATCTATGGAGCGCTGGACGGCGAGGGTCTGGTGGATTTTGCCATGGAGAAGCTGAACGAATAAAATACGAACGGAGCAATAGCAATACAGGAGGTTATCGTTTATGAAAAAGTTTATGGATTGGCTGCAGTATTCTTTGACGCCGGCGGTACAGAGATTTACCAACCGGCCCTGGGTATCCGGTTTTTCTGCCGGTATCGTCAAATGCCTGCCCTTCATTCTGACGGGCTGCGTGATTTTCTTCTACAATGTGGTACAGCCCTATTTCCCGAATATCCTGCCCAACTTGGGGGATATCCAGACCTATACCTTTAATCTGCTGGCCCTTCTGGTCTCCTTTATGATGGTGTATCAGCTGATGGGCTCCCTGAAGCACAGAGGCTATCAGGTGGTCGGCGGCCTGACCGGCATCTGCGCCTACATTCTGACGATGAAGGGAACAGTGACCGATGGCATATATTCGGTGACCTGGAACCGTTTCGGCCCTACCGGCATCGTGGTGGCTATTGCAATCGGCGTCTATGTGGCCTTTGTCTTCCACATGATTGCCAAGCTGAATCTATTTAAGAATAACAAGACCATCCCGGAATTCGTGCAGGAGTGGATCAAGAACATCATTCCGATTTTCCTCACTATTCTGATTTTGAAGATTGTGATCATCGACTTTGATGTGGATCTCTACCCCCTGGTGCTGCTGATCTTTGAGCCGATTCAGGGCATTGCGCAGACCTATGTGGGCTATCTGCTGGTGATCTTTATTCCGGTGTTCTTCTATTCTCTGGGCATCTCCGGGTGGACCTGGTCCGGCCCCAGAAATGCCATCTTTATCCCGGCTCAGGCGGCCAATGTGGCGGCAGTAGCTGCAGGGACGGCGACGGTGGCCAACATGAACCTGACCACTTCTGAGGTCTGCAACGGTATCGCTCTGTGCGTGCTGGGCGGCATGGGATGTACTCTGGCCCTCAACATCTGGCTTTTGACTTCCAAGAGCAGGAGATTAAAGACGCTGGGCAAGGTCTGCATCGGTCCTTCCATTTTCAATATCAATGAGCCGATTCTCTATGGAGCTCCCATGGTATTCAATCCGGTGCTGATGCTTCCGATGTATATCTGCACCTTTGTCAACGCTACTTTAGTCTGGGTAGTGATGCGCGGAGGTCTGCTGAATATTCCCACCATCGAGCTGGCCATGGTGGCTACGATTCCGGCACCCATATCTACGGTAATGTTTACGGAGGATATGAGAGGCGTGCTGTGGTGGGCTGTCGCTATGGTGTTAGACCTGGCCATCTACTATCCTTTCTTCAAGGCCTTTGAGAAGACTGTGCTGGCTGAGGAGGCCGCCGAAGCGGAGAAGCTGACGGCCAAGGCAAAGAAAACTGCCGCCGTGGAAGGCTGACGGCCAGAGGGCGCAGGCAAACAGTAAAGGAGCTTTGACTTATGAGTGAGAAAATGGTCAACATTGCAATGGAAATCATACTGAATGCAGGAGATGCAAGAAACCATGCGGCGAAAGCCATGAAAGCGGAGCTGGCCGGGGACCGCAAGGCAGCGGATCAGTGCATGCTCGACGCCAAGGAAAGTATTAAAAATGCGCATAATGCGCAGACTGGCGTTATCTGCGAGGAGGCCGGCGGCGGAAAGACGGAGCTGTCCCTTCTGTTTGTACATGCGCAGGACACAGTGATGACGATCAATTCCGAGATCATCCTCATTGAAATGATGATCAAAATGAACCGAAATCTGGAGGACAAAATCAATGGAATATGTAAATAGTTTCCCGGAGGGCTTTCTGTGGGGTGCAGCCACCAGCGCTTATCAGTGCGAGGGTGCGGCAGCCGAGGACGGAAAGAAGGACAATCAACAGGACGTGATCAACCGAGAAATCCATGATGAATACGGATATGCCGACGCCAGCGTGGCATCCGATCATTATCATCATTACAAGGAGGATGTGGCCCTGATGGCAGAGATGGGCTTTACCTCCTACCGCTTCTCCATCAACTGGGCCCGCGTCCTGCCGGACGGGGTGGGAGAACCCAATCCCAAAGGCGTGGAGTTTTACCACAACCTGATCGACGAGCTGCGGGCCCATGGTATTGAGCCGGTCGTCACCATGTGGCATTATGACCTTCCGATGGCTCTGGTAAATAAGTACGGAGGCTGGGCCAGCCGCCAGATTATCGACGACTTTGCCTACTATGCCCGCTTTATCCTGACGGAGTACGGCAGCAAAGTAAAATATTGGCTGACCATCAATGAGCAGAGTATTGTGGTCAATTACATCGACCGCAAGAACAAGATTTCCATGGAGGATAAATTTAACCCCAAGTTCCGTTATCAGGCCAATCACTATATGAATCTGGCTCATGCCAAGGCAGCCATTCTGGTTCATGAGCTGGTGCCCGGCGGCCAGTGCGGTGCAGCCCTTGATATGGCACCCTATTATCCGCACACCTGCGCTCCCGCCGATGTGATGGCGGCAAAGAATGCCAATGCCTTTAAGAATTACTTCTACATGGACGCCTATATCCGGGGCGAGTATACGGAATCGGTGATGGCCTATCTGAAGCGCCAGGGGCTGGATTTTGAGATCCTGCCCGGAGACATGGAACTGATCAAGAAAGGCTCGGAATGCTTTGATTTCCTGGGAATCAACTATTACCAGAGCGGCTGCGTAAAGGCTCCCACCCCCGGCGCATCCCGCCGTTCCAAGGAGAATAACAAGATCGGCAAGGGCGGCCATGTGACCTACGAGGTGCAGCCCGATCTTTTTGAGGGCTGCAAGAATGAAAACATCGGCGAGACAGATTTCTCCATGCCCATCGATCCCATGGGACTGCAGTATGTGCTGGAGGATATCAATGATCGCTACCACATACCGATGATGATCTGTGAGAATGGCTTTGGCGCGTACGACGTGCTGGAGAAGGACGGCAGCATCCATGATCCTTATCGTATCGCCTACATCCGTGCTCATCTCAAAGCCATGAAGAATGCCATCGCAAACGGGGTAAAGCTGATCGCCTACAATCCCTGGTCTGCCTTTGATCTGCTCTCCACCAGCAATGGTATTGCCAAGCGCTATGGTTTCATTTATGTGGACCGCACCGACGACGATGTAAAGGAATGCAAGCGCTACAGAAAAGATTCCTTCTATTGGTATAAAAATGTCATCGCCACCAATGGAAAGAATCTGGAATAAGATGTATCCGGATTTATAAGAGAATCAGGCCGTCGTGCAGAGTGAGCACGACGGCCTGTCTCTTTTTGTCTGTATCAGGCAGCATCTTTTCGCGACAGCTCCGGACGCAGCCGTATCAGGGTGATGACAGCCAGCACAGCGGCCAAAACGGCCGTGCCGGCGAAATTCAGCCAGATGCCGGTAAGACCCAAAGGCCAGAGAAGAACGACTAGGATGACCGGAAAGACCAGGGCAGTGGATACGGAGATCACGGAGGCTGGCAGCGGCTTCTCGATGGCCAGCATATAGCTCTGGGTGGCGAAGGAGAACCAGCGCGTGATATAGGTCAGGCTGAAAAGCTGCAGGGCAGGCACGGCCATGGCCATGATATCGCTTCCCGCATCTCCCATAAACAGAAGAGTGATTTGCCTGGGCAGCAGAGCTATGACGACGACGGAGAGAGCCGACACGATGGCGCTGGCGACAAAGCAGCATTTTTCGATGGCGCGCACCCGCGAATATTTGCCGGCGCCCCAGTTAAATCCCACGGCGGGCTGCAGAGAGTCACACATGCCGTAGAGCAGAGGCTGAATGAAACCATCGGTATACATCAGGATGCCGTAGACGGAGACGGCGTTTTCACCTCCTGTGCGCACCAGGATGGCGTTGAGCAGAATGGAGGTGATGCGGCCGGCGATGTTGTTGAGAAAGTTGGGGCTGCCGCAGGTGATGATCTGCCGGAAAAGGCGCGTGCGGAAGCGGGGACGGACAAAGCGCAGAGTAGCCTTGCCGCGGATAAAAGGAATCAGGGCCAGCAGAGCGCAGATCACCATGCCGGAGCAGGTGGCGAGGGCCGCGGCCCAGACGCCCCAGTGAAGGACACCCAAGAACAAAAACTCCAGCACGGCGCTGGAGGCCGACATCAGAATGTTTAAAAACATGCTGCCGCGGATGTAACCGCAGATGCGGAGAAAATTATCCATGGCAAAGACGATGGTGGTCACCGGGGAGCAGATGGCATATACCCGGATATACTGGACGGCCAGACCGGCAAATTCCCCATCGGCTCCCATAAGGCGGATCAGCAGAGGGGCCGTTCCATAGAGAAGAATACCAATCAATACGCCTGTGGCAACAATCATTAGACAGGCGCAGGTAAAAATATTGCAGGCTTCCTTTTCATCCTTTTTGCCCAGGCTGATGGAGATGGGGACGGATGCTCCCACGCCGATCAGGTCCGCCAGAGAAAAGTTGATGATAACGAAGGGCATAGCCAGATTGACGGCGGCAAAGGCGGTGGAACCCAGATACTGGCCCACGAATACGCCATCGATAGTCTGATACAATGCCGAGGCGAGCATACTGATGGCTCCTGGTATGGATGCCAGGAAAAAAAGCTTGAGCGGTGATGTCCGGGAAAACAGAGCTGCAGAGTTCATAAATCTTCTTCCTTTCTATCCTTTCCTTGCAGCCGGTTCTTTGGATGGCCGCAAGGCTTTGCATTCGGGAGGAATCTTTTTGACATAGTGTTTTCCTCCATATATAATAGCGGTGTCAGGCAAAACAGTTTGTGCTGACTTAAAAAATAAATCTTTACAGGAGAGATGTCATGGACACCATGGACAAAACAAAGCTTCTGTCGATTGGGACTTTGTCGAAGCTTACCGGCGTGCATATCAAATCCCTGCGATACTATGACAAGATTGGCATTTTGCCGCCGGTCTATGTGGATCCGGATACAAAATACAGATATTATTCTTTTTCACAGATCCATGTGGTGGATGCCATCCAGCTCTGCGTAGATTTGGATATTCCTTTAAAGCAATTTCCTGAATTTGTGGGTTCGCAGAACAGAGAAATCTATTTTGCCAAGCTGCTGGCGCGGGGAACCGAACTGGCCAACGCCAAAATCCGCAGTATTCAGGATCGGCTGAATTTTCTCAATCAGGTTCAGGAGGAACTGCTGCGCACTCAGCGCCTTCAGCAGGGAGAAGGGGAGAGGGTATTCCTTCTGCCGGAGAAAAACTGTCTGGTGCTTCCCTATGAGGGAGCCCAGAATACAGTAGAGTATTATCGCGGTCTAAACCAGCTCTTTCAAAAAGTGGAGAGGGAAGGGCTGAAGCCCGGCTACGATTACGGGCTGCTCTTGGTGTCGCAAAAAGGGAAGAGCAGCCAATATATCTTTTTGGATGTAGACACCGGCCAGGAAAACTGCCGGGATATCGCCGGATGGATGTCCTTACCTTCTGCCCGGTATGCATTCTGTCAAACCGCTGAGAGTGATATATCCAGAGCGCCGCAGCTTTTCCCCGATCTGTTTGATCGGCATCGGGATACGGTGGTGATGGAAGTGGAGGCAATTACGGCCGTCAACGACACTTCATCTCCTTTTTTTGAGCTGCGCTGCTCTCTGCCGGACTAACGAGAGACGCTGACAGAAGTTCGGGCGAGAGGGCACAACTTCTATCCTAAAGTATCCCATTGTGGGAGAGTCAAGAGACATAACAAAGTCGCGCAAAAAAGGCTGCCTGTCGGAAAAATGACAGGCAGCCTTGCAGTTTAATAAAGAGATATCCGATCAGTCGTGCATGTAGGCGTATACCGGCAGACCGTTCTCATACTGCACAGGGGAAGCACCCTGGATCAGAGGCAGGGCGTATTTTACATAGCCTTCGCCCACATCTCTGCCGCCGTTGGTAATCCACTCGGCAGGGAAAGGCTTCTCCTGATTGCAGACCTCGTTTACATCCACGCGGATATAATCGATGTGATACTCCTCGCCCTCGGCTCTCTTGAAGCCGATCATGATACCGGTCTCGCCCTCCAGAGCAGCCTTAACACCCTCAGAACCAGCGGTAGCCGCCTCGGTCACATCGGTCAGAGAGGACAGATGAGCGGCGCAGCGCTGCAGCAGGCTGAACTCGATGGGACGGACCTTGCAGCCAAATTTCTGCTTCACCAGGTCGGCCAGATAAGCGGCGGTGCCGGCCAGAGATTTGTGACCGAAGTTGTCCACGGCGATATCGGAGGTGGCATACTCGCAGATGAACTTGCCATCGGCATCATGTACGCCCTCGGAAACGGCCACCATTACGTTGTTGGTCTTCTTGAAGGCCTCCTCTACGTCAGCCAGGAAAGAATCAATGCTGAACACGGTCTCAGGCAGATAAATCAGAACCGGGTTGTCTCCCTCGAACTTACGGGCCAGCACGGAAGCGGCGGTCAGCCAGCCGGCATGTCTGCCCATGATCTCGACGATGGATACAAACTTGGAACCGTATACGCCGGCGTCCAGGCTGATCTCACGGCAGGTAGCAGCCACATACTTGGCGGCGCTGCCGTAGCCGGGGCAGTGATCGGTGCAGATCAGGTCGTTGTCAATGGTCTTGGGTACGCCGATGAAGCGGATGGGGCTGTTTACGCTGGCAGCGTAGCGGGACATCTTGCTCACGGTATCCATGGAATCGTTGCCGCCGATATAGAAGAAGTAGCCTACATTCAGTTCCTCCAGCTCTTTCATCAGCTGAGGGAAAACGGGATCAGACAGATCCTCAGGCAGCTTAAAGCGGCAGGAGCCCAAATAGGAGGAAGGGGTAGACTGCATGATTTTAAGCTCCTCCTCGGACATATCGGACAGAACGATCTTTCTGCCTTCCAGGAAGCCCTTGATGCCGTTGACCATGCCGTATACACAGCCTACTTCCTCAGGATGCTTCATTGCCTCGGTTACGACACCGTAGAGGCTGCTGTTGATGACAGAAGTAGGTCCGCCGGACTGGCCGACGATTACATTTTTCTTGCTCATAATTCCACTCCTTAATTATTTGATTTTGATTGATGCTGGATTTGCATATCTGGCTTCATTTTATAACAGGATGGAAGAATATGCAAGGGGAAAAGCAAGGGAATTACGCTTCATTTTTGATAAAAGCGGCAGTATCGCCGATTTCTTCGCTGCTCATCTGATTTCTGCCGCATCTGATGGAGCAAAACAAATTGGAGAAAGAATATTGAAGTTTACAGAAAAAAATGATAAGATAAAGACATGACAAAAACAATTTTCGCCGAAAGGAGGAGCTGTCATGGCTGAAAGGATAAAGATTGCAGAGGGAAAACATGAAATATACCGGGAGGGCGACACCCTGATTAAGGTGTTTGATATTGGATTTCCCAAAGCGGAAGTGCTCAACGAAGCCCTCAGCAATGCCAGAGTGGAGGAACTGGGACTGAATGTTCCCAAGATTCTGGCGGTATCGGTGATTGAAGACGGGCGCTGGGCCATCACAAAGGAATATGTGGAGGGTGAAAACCTGGAGACGGTGATGCTTCGGGAGCCGGAGCGGGTGCAGGAGCTGATGGAAAAGATGGTAGATCTGCAGATGGAGATGCACAGCAAACGCTGCGCTCTGCTGGGAAGCCTTCAGGAGAAGATGAGCCGTCAGATCAGCGAGCTGGATGAGATCAGCGAGATCACCCGCTATGAACTGCTGACTCAATTAAACAGCATGCCTCGTCATGTAAAGCTTTGCCACGGCGATTTCTGCCCGGCCAATATTATCGTGGATCATGACGGAGGTCTGCATCTGGTAGACTGGGTGCATGCCAGCCGAGGCAATGCCAGCGCGGATGCTGCCCGCACGTATCTGCTTCTGATGCTGAAGAATCCCGAATGGGCCTCTATGTACATGGACCTGTTCTGCGAGAAATCCCACACGGAGAAGAATTACGTGCAGAACTGGCTGCCGTTAGTTGCAGCCGCGCAGCTGACCAAGAAACGGCCGGAGGAGATGGAGCTGCTCAAGCGCTGGGTAGACGTGGTCCATTACGAGTAAAGAGGGAAGATGCCGCAGCCTGCGTCAGGCGGTGCGGAGACGACGGACGGAATAAAATAACAAGCAAAGAGAAGCATCCCGGAGTTGTTCTGGGACGCTTCTCTTTGGCATATGGGAAAATTTTTTAAACAGCGGTATGCTGAGGATTTCCTGCCAGGTAATTGATAAATTGTGCTGCCGTGCGGCCGGAGATGCCTCCATGGCGCAGTTCCCATCGGTTGGCCTCCTTTAGAAGCTCCTCGTCGCTGAGGGTAAGCCCCCTTCTGCGGGCCAGCTTGATGACCATGTCGTTGAATTCCTGGCGGGAGGGTTTCAGATAGCAGATGCTGCAGCCAAAACGGCTGGCCAGAGACAGCTTCTCCTCCAGTGTGTCTGATCGGTGCACATCGTCGCCATGCTCCATATCATTTCGATCATTCCAGGTCTCCCGGATCAGATGGCGGCGATTGGAGGTGGCGTAGATTAGGATGTTGTCGGGTCTGGTCTCCACGCCGCCTTCGATGACGGCTTTCAGAAATTTGTATTCGATCTCAAACTCCTCGAAGGATAAATCGTCCATATAGATGATAAAACGATAGCCTCGGTTTTTAATGCGGGCGATGACGTTGGAGAGGTCCTTGAACTGATGCTTGTAGATCTCGATCATCCGCAGCCCCCGATCGTAAAATTCGTTGACAATGGCCTTGATGCTGGTGGATTTGCCGGTGCCGGCATCGCCGTAGAGCAGGGCGTTGTTGGCGCTGCGTCCTTCCACGAAGGCCAGGGTATTGGCGATCAGCTGGTTTTTCTGATGCTCATAGCCGATGAGATCGTCAAGGGTGACGGCATCCATATTGTTGATGGGAAAGATCGATACTTCCTCCTCCCCTTTGGATGCGATGCGGAAGGCCTTATTGAGTCCGAACATACCTACACCGTAGTCACGGTAGAAACCGGTGACCAGCCGGAAAAACTCCTGCTCGCCGGCAGCACAGGCCAGGCGGCGGCTCAGGGTGCGCACCTTTTCGCTGACATTTTTGTTGTACATCCGTTCTTTCTTGACGATGGCCCGGTAGTGCGTGATCAGGGAAAAACAGTCGATATCCAGTTCCCTCTCAATTCCGGTGAAATCAAAATGGAACAAATCCATGAAAGCGCGGAAATCGCCCAGAGCGAAATGATTGACACTGCCGTCTCCTGCTCCGACTTTTTCACAGGTGAGACTGAAGGGGTTCTCATCGGTGATCAGCAGGTAGGTCAGGTAGTTTTGCCACAGATTTTCGTCAAAGCCGTAGTCGGTGGCCAGCTGCAGCAGGCGTTTAATCTGGGTAAAAACGCGGGTGCGAAGTTCCTCCCTTGTCTGGCTGTCATCCTCCAGACGACGGAAAATGTCGCCAAGCTGCATCAGAATGGAATCGGCAGGCATGCTGCCGTAGATCAAGAGTCTGGATATAATTCGGTACATATTCGTCCTCGCTTACCCGGTGGGAAGGGTTATTTGCCCCGGGGTTACTTTTTCACTGGATACAAAGGTCAGACAGCGGAGAGCTCTGGAAGTACAGAAGGTGATCTGATGTGTCGGATAGCTGAGCTGAGCCAGATCACGAAACTGGTCTCTGGTGAGATTACCGCTGGTATAGCCGTCTACAAAATGGGCAATCTGGTGATTGGCCATGGGGCCGGATACAATATCGTAGCTGTGGGATATGCCGCAGCGGCAGGCAATGATGAAATCCAGCCATTTTTCTGTCATTTCGCTGAATTCAAGAATGCGCAGGCCGGAAGGGATCCGCGCAGTGTAGACGGAGACGGTGGGCGTGATGTGCTGCATGGCCCATTCCTGTGCCTGTCTCCGGAAGCGGGTACAGTAAAACCCGGGTCCGAAATCTTTCGTTTCTGTGCTCCTGATGATTCTGGGATTTGGCACCGCCGTATAGCTGCCATGATATACTGTCATTGTGCCCATTGGGAAAACTCCTTTCCTGCGGCCGATCTCCAGAAGAACGATCTGAAAAATCTGCTGCGCCTACAGTTTAGCACAAAACAGCGGGAAAGGTCAATCGGGAGGAGGCGGCCACAGCTTTTTGACGAAGGAAGAAAGCTTTTGCCGATGGAATTAAAGGTGATTAAAGCCATGATTTTATTTTGACAGGACAGGGTAAAGCCGGTATAATGGTTAGCATGAGATGCGTCATGAGTTGAGAATACAGCAGATGAGAATACAACGGACGACAGAATGGAGAACAGGAGGTTTTGCCCAATGGGAAAGATTGCAATGACGACCCCTCTCGTGGAGATGGATGGGGATGAGATGACCAGAATTCTGTGGCAGATGATCAAGGATGAGCTGCTCACCCCTTTTGTGGAGCTGAAGACAGAGTACTATGATCTGGGACTTCCCCACCGGGAAGAGACAAAGGATCAGGTAACGGTAGATGCAGCCATGGCAACAAAAAAGCATGGAGTGGCAGTCAAATGTGCCACCATTACGCCCAATGCTGCCCGTGTGAAAGAGTACAATCTTTCTCAGATGTGGAAGAGCCCTAATGCCACCTTCCGCGCTTTGCTCGACGGAACGGTTTTCCGTGCGCCTATTATTGTCAAGGGGATAGAGCCCTATATCAGAAATTGGGTAAAGCCCATTACTCTGGCCCGTCATGCCTACGGGGACGTGTATAAGGCGGTGGAGATGAAGATCCCGGGCCCCGGCAAATGTGAGCTGGTCTACACCGATTCGGACGGCAGACAGACCCGCAGTCTGATCCACGAGTTCGACGGTCCGGGTATTGTCCAGGGTATGCACAATACTATAGCGTCCATTGAGAGTTTTGCCCGGTGCTGCTTCAATTATGGGCTGGACACAAAACAGGATGTGTGGTTTGCCTCCAAGGATACCATATCCAAGCAGTATGATCATACGTTCAAGGACATTTTCCAGGAGATTTATGATAAGGAGTATGCAGACCGGTTCCGCGAGGCGGGAATCACATATTTCTATACGTTGATCGATGACGCGGTAGCCAGAGTGGTTAAATCCGAAGGCGGATATATCTGGGCCTGCAAAAATTATGACGGCGATGTGATGAGCGACATGGTGGCAACAGCCTTCGGCTCTCTGGCCATGATGACTTCGGTGCTGGTCTCTCCCGATGGAAAATTTGAGTATGAGGCGGCCCATGGCACAGTGCAGCGCCACTACTACCAGCATCTGGAGGGTAAGGCGACTTCCACCAATCCAGTGGCGACGATTTTTGCCTGGAGCGGTGCTCTGCGCAAGAGAGGTCAGCTGGACGGCCTTGCCGATCTGGAGGCTTTCGCGGACAAGCTGGAGAAAGCGACGCTCGATACCATTGAATCCGGTCAGATGACAAAGGATCTTGCCGCCATCACCACAATAAAGGGAGCGAAGACGCTGACCAGCGAGGAATTCATTGCAAAGATTCGGGAAAATCTGCAGAGGTGATTTTGTGCAAAATTGCCTTTGCAAAAAAAATACAGAAATTGTATAATATAAAACATAACGAGTGGCGTTTTACTGCGTAAATCCAGTTAAAATACCGCTCGTTTCTTTTTTAGCTGTCAGATGGAGGTGGAGAAAATGAAACGAATAAAGGCAGCCTGCATATGCCAGACCTTGCATTTTATGCTCAAGGACAATGTGGAGCATGATTACGCGGTAAGACTTGTGCGGGAGGAAGTGGAGCGGTATAAGCAGTCTCTTGACAGAAATCATACCAAATATCGGATTGAGGAGGAGACAACACAGCCGGACGGTTCGATCGTATTGAAACTGATCAAGCAGTACAATCAGAGCCCGGTAGGAGATTATCTGAATGATAAATAGATGACGGTGTTTGAGTAAAAAGCGTGTGGCCGAAGGCGTAAATCCAGCAGCGGCTGCGCGCTTTTTTGTCTGTCAGAAAAACAAGCAAGATAAATCTAAACAATGGAGACGAAAAAAATGGAGACAAAATCGAATACATTTCTGGAGACAGAGCCCGTCGGGAAGCTGATGGGAAAATACGCGGTGCCCTGCGTAATTTCCCTTGTGGTGGCGGCTCTGTATAATATTGTAGATCAAATTTTTATCGCCAACGCCGCTTACCTGGGCTCTTACGGAAATGCGGCAAACACAGTGGTCTTCCCTCTGACGGTGGTGGCGTTAGCTGTAGCCGTGCTGATCGGTGACGGCTGCTGCGCCTATGTGAGTCTTTGTCTGGGCAGCGGTCAGAAAGAGAGAGCTCATCAGAGTATTGGCAATGCCATCGTTTTGTGTGTGGCGGCGAGCATTCTGATCACGGCAGTCTATCTGATTTTTCAGGATCCGATACTGACTATGTTTGGCGGAAGGGTCAATGAAGAGACATTTCAGTATGCCAAGGAGTATTTCTTCTATATCTCTCTGGGGATTCCCTTTTATATGTTCGGACAGGCAGTGAACCCGATTATCCGCTCCGACGGCAGCCCGGGCTTTGCCATGGTTTCCACAGTGGTAGGGGCTGTGGCCAACATCATTCTGGATCCGCTTTTTATCTTTGGCTTTGGCTGGGGCATGATGGGAGCCGCGGTGGCCACGGTAATCGGTCAGGTGCTTACGGCGGTGCTCTCTGCCTGGTATCTGTGCAGAATGAAGGCGGTCCGTCTGGAAAAGGGAAGCTTTCGCTTGAAAGGTGGTTTGATCCGGCGTTTTATCCCACTGGGCCTGACCAGTCTGCTGTCTCAGATTTCCATGGTGATCTCCATGGCTGCCGTCAATAATATGATTCAGAAATATGGGGCTGCTGATCCGATTTTTGGCCAGTCTCAATATGCGCAGATTCCCATGGCCGTCGTGGGCATCGTAATGAAATTTTTCCAGATTGTCATCTCTATAGCGATCGGCCTGGCAGCCGGCTGCATTCCTGTGGTGGGATACAATATCGGAGCCGGCCGCAAAGACCGGGCCAGAAGTCTGTTTACCCGGCTGCTGGCGGCGGAGGCAATCATAGGAGGAATTACGCTGGCGATAGCCGAGTTTTTCCCCGATCAGCTGATTGCTATCTTTGGTGCGGCCAATGAGAGCACTTATTACACGGAATTTGCCGTCAAGGCGTTTCGCGTATATCTGTGCATGATGATTCTGGCCTGCGTCAACAAGGGGACCTTTATCTATCTGCAGTCCGTGGGCAAGGCAGTTGCCTCCACTCTTTTGTCCATGGTGCGCGAGATTATCTTCGGCGTGGGGTTTGCCCTGCTGCTGCCGGTATTCTTTGGACTGGACGGCGTTCTCTATTCCATGCCGGTATCGGATGTTCTGACCTTTATGATTGCCCTTGTCCTGATCTGGCGGACTTATAAGGAGCTGAGGGCTTAGAAAAAGATCACCGCAAAAAAATACGTGTTTTTCCCGGGGCGGATATGGCTCATTTTAGTCATATCCGCCCTTGCCTTTTTTGTCTGTGATATAAAGTAGCTAAAATACAAATAATAACGCTTCTGTTACACCATTGTCACGGTTCCGGCGATTTTGTTTCTGGGGATGCTGTTCGCCTATCTGATCAATAATCTGAAGCGGGGCCAGGGAATCTTTCGGCTGGGCTTTTATCTGCCGGTTATCACATCCTGGGTTATCGTGTCGCTGGTATTCCAGTATATGTTCAACAGTTCCGACAGAGGGTTGATCAATTACCTGCTGGTGGATGTGTTTCATTTGTCGGATCATTACATCCCCTGGCTTCTGCGGGAATGGTCGGGGAATCTGGCGATCTGGCTTATGGGGATATGGAAAAACGTGGGCTGGGCAATGATTGTGTATCTGGCCGCGCTGCAGGGCATCCCCCGCGAACAGTATGAGGCGGCCCAGCTGGACGGCGCCGGATTGTGGCAGAGATTCCGGTACATTACGATACCAAGCCTGAAACCCACAACCTTTTATGTGATGGTCAATATGATCATTGGTTCTTTTAACGTATTTATCCAGGTTATGATGCTCACCGGGGGAAATCCCAGCGGAAAAACCGCTACGCTGCAGTATCTTCTGTATGACAGGGCGTTTAATCAGTTTG
>CALWGV010000070.1 GCA_944380185.1 uncultured Lachnospiraceae bacterium | reverse complement strand
TTTTTTTGTCAAATTTTTTGATTTTCTATATGGGCTTTTTGGGCTTTTTATGGTATAATAGAGACAGGGAGAAAAATACCATGAAAGTCAATACTTCAAAGTCGAAAAACGCAGAATCCTTTTATATCAAGCAGTCCTATATCGATGCCAACGGCAAGTCTACTTCAAGGACTATCCGTAAACTTGGGACTTTAGAAGAGTTGTTAAAGGAGCATGGTCCGACCAGGGATGATGTCATGGAGTGGGCCAGGGAGCAGGCCAGAATAGAAACCGAAAAGTATGAACAGGAAAAAGAGAATCATTGCCTACCTGTTATGTTCCATCCAAACAGAAAGATCCCTTATGGGGAAAGACGGAAGTTCGACGGAGGATACCTCTTCCTGCAGTCGATCTACCATGAGCTCAGGCTGCCTTCCGTATGCAGGAAAATCCGTGGGAAACATCACTATGGGTACGATCTTAACGCCATACTTTCAGACCTGGTCTATACAAGGATCCTTGACCCTGGAAGCAAATGCTCATCCTACAAAGCCGCCCAGAAGTTCCTCGAACCTCCAAAGTATGGGCTGCATGATGTATACAGGGCATTAAGTGTCCTTGCAGAGGAAAGCGACCTCATACAGGCAGAGGTTTATAAAAACAGCCTCGATGTCATAAAACGCAACGACCATGTCCTTTACTATGACTGCACCAACTACTACTTTGAGATAGAGCAGGAAGACGGAGACAAGAAATACGGCAAGAGCAAAGAACACAGGCCCAACCCTATCATACAGATGGGGCTGTTTACAGACGGTGACGGCATCCCCCTTGCCTTTTCCTTGTTCCCCGGCAACCAGAACGAACAAAAATCCCTGAAGCCTCTTGAAAAGAAAGTGATCGAGGACTTCGAGTGCGGGCGTTTTATATTCTGCTCGGATGCAGGGCTTGCTTCGGAAAACAACCGTATACTCAACCACTCCCGGGACAGGGCCTTTATCGTCACGCAGTCTATAAAGAAACTGAGCGCGGAATATAAGGAGCTTGCCCTTAACCGCAAGAGGTTCCGCAGGCTCTCTGACAATAAGCTCGTGGACCTTGACCATCTTACTGATGACGATTCCGATCAGCTCTTTTACAAAGAAGAGCCTTACAGCTCGAAGAAGCTGGAACAGCGTCTTATCATAACCTATTCCCCCAAGTACGCCGCCTACCAAAAGGAAATCAGGCAAAAGCAGGTGGAAAGGGCCATGGCCATGCTGAAGGCCGGGAACCATAAGAAGCAAAGAAAGAACCCTAATGATCCCGCAAGATTCATTTCAAAGGAAGCTGTCACAAAAGATGGGGAGATCGCAGATATCTTATACTACCTTGATGAGGCTAAGGTAGCTGAAGAATCCTTGTATGATGGCCTTTATGCCGTATGTACCGATCTTTTCGATGATGCAGTGGGTGATATCCTTAAGGTGAGCGAAGGAAGATGGCAGATAGAAGCATGCTTCAGGATCATGAAGACCGATTTTTCTGCACGTCCCATATATCTTCAGCGTGGCGACAGGATACAGGCTCATTTCCTGATTTGCTTCCTGGCACTTCTGATCTATCGTATACTGGAAAAGAAACTTGAGAAGAAATACACCTGCGAAGAAATCCTTGAAGGACTGCGGGAGTATCAGTTCGCAGATGTGCAGGGACAGGGGTTCATGCCCATCTATACAAAAACAAAACTGACGGATAAACTGCATGAAATCAGTGGGTTCAGCACAGATTTTGAATTCCTTACAAAAAGTAAAATGAGAGAAATCCAAAAAAAGAGCAAAGGAAAATAAAAAGCCTATATATCAAAACGAAAGGACACCGCCGTAATGCCCTCATAGAATGGGCGTTACAGCGGTGTTTGGTTTTTTATGACTGTCAAAGACAGGATCATAAAGTGACAAAAAACGCAATTACATTGACTTAAAATTTTCTTAAATCTGACAGACAAGGAAGGACAAAAGGGAAAACTTTTTCTTATATTCAGCAGAATTAGGCGAGAGAACCCATGGGATCCCAGGGCTCCAGAGAAATAGGTTCGCTTTCGTACTGAGCGATGAATTTCTCCGGCAGGTATTTTTTGTTTACAACAATTTGGTACATATATTCGTCAAACCAGCGATCTGTCATCACATAATAGCCGTCTTTGCCGGGCTCTTTGCCCCAGCTGTTTTCCACACGCCAGCGCAGAGGACGGCCTTCGTCGTCCAGGTCCACACCCATAAATACCATGGCGTGGGTCATTAGACTCTGCCCGTAGTCCAGACGTTCAGCCTTGTTCATTGTGAATTTGAGATTAAAGAGGTTTTCCCGGTCATAGAGGTCCAGGTCCATGAGACCGGATTCACGGCCGGAGGACTTGCCCACATCGCAGCCGAACCAGACCGGACTGCCATCCTTCATCTGGGCGATGGCTGCTTTTTTTAGTTCCTCGATGGGCAGGTTCAGATAGCGGACAGGGCGGCCTTCGACCACATTGCCTAAAAAACGCACCGTGTAGGAGTGGTAATAGGGCTTGTCCTTGGTGGGGGCGTTGATCAGACTCACGTAATTGTCCAGATTCCAGCCCACATATTTTGCAAAAAACTGGAGAGGGGTGATCTGCCAGTCACGGATGAAATTGCCATTTTTGTCTGCGATCTCAAAATCGAAGGTTTTGGGCGGTTTGCCCAGGCAGATGCACAGGAGACGATATACTTCCTCCATCATAGTCTTCTTCTTTTGACGCAGTTCGTCCATGGAGCTGCCTGCTGCGTGGGCAGTGCGCAGAATGCAGGCGTCCTCTCTCAGTTTTTCTGTCAGGAGAGAGACCATCTCTGCTGTGGCGGAGGAGGAGACAGATTCCGGCATGGCGTCTTTAGGGACTACGCCGTATTTGCGCACCAGATTGGCAAACATATCCCACTGTCCGCCGTCCCCTACAGGACTCTGCAGCAAAAAGGAGATCAGCCGTCCCTCGGTGGGCTCATCCAGCGTCTTTAAGATACTCTCCAAAAAGTAATTGGATTTCTCCAGCTTGTCGTAGAACAGAGGATAGCTCTGAGATAATTCAAAATCTTCCAGATTCAGATGGCGGATAACATCAAAACGTATCACATTAAGGGCGGCAAACATCCAGCAGCGGCCGCTGCGCTTCTGATTGGTGATGCTTCCCTGCTTCAGATTGATGGAGAAGGCGTGGCGGGTTTGTCTCTGGGCGCTGTAATTTTCTGCCGCCTTCAGCACGCCGGCGTTTGATACGGCGTTCATGGCGATGGTATTGGCCCGATCGGAGTCAAAGTTTTCTTCGCAGTTTTTCAGAAATTCTTTTGTGATGTCCATAACATTTTCCTCCTGTGCTTATCATATCACCTGAAAAAGATAGAATTTCAGATAATCGGTCTCCGGTACATTCCATAGAATCGGATGGTCGGGCGCCTGCTGCCTGGCTTCGATCTGTTTAAGCTCAACACCGGCATCCCTTGCTGCGCTTCGCAGCATCTGGATGAAGAGCTCATCCGGCATAAAGTGAGAACAGGAACAGGTGGCCAGATATCCGCCGCGGGGCAGGATTTTCATAGCCCGCAGATTGATTTCCTTGTACCCTTTTTTGGCATTGTCCACGGTCCGGCGGCTCTTGGTAAAGGCCGGCGGATCCAGAATGATAAAATCGTATTTCTCGCTGTGACTCTGCTCCAGGGCCGGCAGCAGGTCGAAGACATTGGCGGTCATAAAACTCATCCGGTCCTCCAGATGGTTGCGCAGGGCATTTTTTCTGGCCATATCTACAGCGGTCTGAGAAATATCTACGGCACACACATGTGCCGCCCCTCCTTTTGCCGCATTGAGGGCAAAGGAACCGGTGTGAGTAAAGCAGTCCAGCACCCGCTTGCCGGCAGCCAGTCTGGCGACAGCCTGGCGGTTATACTTTTGATCCAGAAAAAAGCCGGTTTTCTGACCGTTTTCGACATCCACCTCGTAGTAGATGCCATTTTCGCAGATTTCAGTCAGACAAGAGTCAGGCTGAGGCAGGAGATGACCTGACTCGTCGGTCAGAGGAAACCAGCCTTTGTACTGAGGCAGCCCCTCGCGCTCGCGGATGGCCACGTCATTGCGCTCATAAATGCCCCGCAGATGGATACCGTCCTCAGCCAGAACCTTGACGAGTAGAGGGAAAATCACAGGTTTTTGCAGCTCCATTCCATAGGAGAGAGTCTGTGTCACCAAAATATCTTCGAAGCGGTCTACAGTCAAACCGGGGAATTGATCCGACTCTCCAAAAATCAGCCGGCAGCAGCCGGTGTCGCTGCCCATGACCGTTTTGCGATAGGCCCAGGCGTAGCGGACGCGCCTCTCCCAGAAAGCGGCATCGAAACGGTCGTTGGCATTTCTGGAGATCAAGCGGATGCGTATTTTGGAATGGAGGCTAAAAAATCCGGTGCCCAGATATTTTCCTCCCTCCGTGGTCACGTCAACCAGACTTCCATTGGCCGGCAGGGGGCTGCCATCTGCCTGGCGGATTTCTGTGTCGTAGATCCACGGATGGCCGGCAAGCACAGAGCGTTCTGCCTTATGGCTTACGGAGAGTACCGGATAGGGACGATTTTGTTTCAAGGGCGCACCTCCTTATCTTCTGGTTCTTCCACATCGCACTGGAAGGTGATGCCCGCGGACTGCCTTGCCTCCTCCAGAAGCCGCGCTACCAGCAGAGAATGATCCAGCAGACGATCTCTGGCGGCAAAATCCTTTTCCTCCAGAATTCTTGCCATTTCGGCTATCTCGTAGCACTGACGGTTGGAGAAGGTATGGAGATTATAGTGCTCCGGTTCTTGGCCTCGAAGTGCGAGCGTCACACCGGCGGCTACTCCGGCCGGTCCTTCAATGGTCAGATTGCCAAAACGTCCCTGAATAATGGTAAAGCTATCGCTGGAGCTGTCCTTGGCCCCGCTTAGGGCTGCCGGAAAGGTGTCATACTGCATGACAGCAATGCCGGAGGTATCTACTCCGCTGGGACCCATCCGGGGAAAATATTCGATAAATTGAGGTTCGCCAAAGAGCTCAGCCATCAGATGGACATTGTAGGAGTTGATATCCATCAGGCTTCCGCCGGCGAAGCGGGGATCGAACATGTTGGTCAGTTCTCCGTTCATCAGCTGATCATAGCGGCTGGAATACTGGGAATAATTACAGCGAACCAGAGAGATATCACCGATGAGGGGAAGAAGCTCATGCACCTTTTTTACATTGGGAAGAAAACAGGTGGTGATGCCCTCGAAGACGAAGAGCTTCTTATCTCTGGCGCTCTGGATGAGGCGTCTGGCCTGAGAGGACGTGGCGGTGAAAGGCTTTTCCACCAGCGCATTTTTGCCGGCATCGAGAGCGCGCATGGCGTATTCGTAGTGCAGGCTGTTGGGAAGGGCTATGTAGATGGTGTCCACAGTCTCATCGGCCAAAAAGGCCTCAAAGTCGTTGTATATGGCAGGAATGGAAAATTTTTCTGCGATGCTTCGTCCTTTTTCGGCGCTGCCGGGACGATTGTAGATGGCGGCCGCCGTGGCATTGTCAATATAAGTCACGGCATCCAAAAAATTATTGACGATGGGGCCGTGTCCCATGATGCCCAGTTTCATTGTCTCTCCTCCGTTTCTACCGCCTGGGGCGGCTGTATATCTGCGTCTATTATAGCAGAGAGACAGAAAACTGTCATCCCCGCCGGGGCTTTGCAAAAGCTTAATTTTATTCTATACTAAATAAGGAGGACTGCCAGTGCAGAGGGCAGGCAGCAAAAACGTAAGAGGAGGGAAAAGCTATAGCTTATATTGTCATTGATTTGGAATGGAATCAATGTCCTTACGGCAAAACGAAGGAAAATCCGAACCTTCCCTTCGAGATCGTGGAGATTGGAGCCATCAAGCTGAATGAAAACAGGGAGATCACCGGACATTTCAGCGAGACCATACGTCCGCAGGTGTATCGCCGTTTTCACTATCGCACGCAGGAGATTCTGCATATGGACATGGAGGAGCTGAAGGATGCCAGAACTTTTCCTCAGGTTATTTCAGATTTCTTTTCCTGGTGCGGAGAGGATGCTCAGTTTTGTACTTGGGGTTCCCTGGATCTGGTGGAACTGCAGCGCAACATGAGCTTTTACCACATGGATAATCCTCTGCCATATCCGCTGTTTTATTATGATGTACAGAAGCTCTTCAGTCTGCTCTATGAGGACGGCAAGTCCCGGCGGTCTCTGAAGGACGCGGTGGAATTTCTGGGAATCCGCAAGGAGGCGCCTTTTCATCGCGCCTTTGAAGATACTTATTATACAGCGGAGATCATGGGGATGATGGATTGGGATCGGGTCAAGGAGTATCGGTCGGTGGATTATTTCCGGCTGCCGGAGACAATAAATGATGAGATTCACATCCTTTTCCAGAGCTATGCAAAGTTTGTCTCCCGCACTTTTCCCAGCCGGGAAGCGGCACTCAAGGACGGGGAAGTCCTCTCTACTCGCTGCTATATCTGTGGAGCGAGGATGAAAAGGCTGGTGCCCTGGTTTGGCGTGGGCGCGAAACATTATTATTCGGTGAGCCGATGCCCGGTGCACGGTCTGGTCAAGGGGAAGATACGGGTGAAGAAATCGGTGGATGATCGCATTTTCATTGTCAAAACGCTGAAACGAATCGACGATGAGCAGATGCAGCAGATTCGTGCCAAATATGAGGCGGCCAGAAAGAAAAAAAGATATGAAAGTCACTAAAAAAGAGCCGGTATGCGGATTTTCGCAGTATCGGCTCTTTGAAAATACTTGATCAGCGAAGCTCTCTATGCTTTTTCCTGCGGCGATGTTCATCGCTTGTATAGATGCGGCGCATCTTTCTGGCCCGGCGTTTTCTGCGCTGCCTGGGACTATAGAAACGAATGAACAGCGAGATCAGCAAAAATGCCAGAACCGCCAGAAAAATATAACCGCCCAGATGCCATACGTTGATAGTGATGACACGGGGAGAGTCCTGGACGGGAGCGGCTTCGTTCTGTGTCTCCAGGGCGGGGGAGGATTCTGTATCTGATCCGGTATTTAGATCGGTGCTGTTGCCTGTTAAGGGAGCGCTGACCAGACGCAGGGCAGCGCGGCCTACCTCGATCCCCTGATATTCATAACAGACATAGCCCAGGATATTGCTCTCCTCTTCGTTTTCTGCACTGTACTCCAGGTGGGAGGTCAGAGAGCTGAAAGGTATCGTGGAGGGAATGGTAATATAGCTGTCATCCAGCTCCACAGACACGGGCAGGCGTTCAAAGGCGCTGCTGAAAAAGGAAAAGAAATTCAGGCTGCTGTCGGTGTAGGTGGAATCTTCTCGGGCGGCATTATAACAGGTGAAATTGCCAAAGCCATAGTCTAGGAGAGTGCGGGTGTCAGTGTACTGTGTCTGAAGAGAATGGAGGATCACACAGATCAGTTCCATATCGCCGTTTTTTGCGTAGGTAACCAGAGTATTGCCGGCGGCGGAGGTGTAGCCTGTTTTGCCGGCGACGGCATATTCATAGTATTCTTCGCGGTTTTGTAGAAGCATTCGATGGCTGGTCTGCAGGTGATAGCCATCGGGATTGATGTTGGTAGGACTGATGTCATAGCTGACGGCGGAGGCAATCTCCAGAAAGGCGTCGTTTTGAATAGCGTCCTTCATAATCAGGGCCATGTCACGACAGGTGGTATAGTGATTTTCATCGTGGAGACCATTGGGATTGACAAAGTTGGTGTTGGTGGCGCCTGCCTGACGGGTTCTCTCATTCATCATTTCGGCGAAAGCCTCTGAGGATCCCGCTATATGTTCGGCTATGCCGATGGCTGCCTCATTGCCCGAAGCCAGCATCAGTCCATACAGGGAGTCTTTCATGCTGACAGCTTCATCCTCGCTGAATCCAACGATGCTGCTGTCCCAGGGCAGGCTGTAGACGGCATTGTGAGAATAGACGATGGTATCGCTTAAGTTGGCCTGTTCACAGGCGATCAGAGCGGTGACAATTTTAGTGATGCTGGCAGGGGGATAAGCGGTGTCAATATTTTTTGCGTAGAGGATATTGCCGGTGCGGGCATCCATCAAAATAGCGGCGTCAGCCTGCACGGAGGGGCCATCAGGCCATTCGGGCAGGCCGGTCAGATCGTCGGCCATGGCCTGTCCGGGCAGAGTCAGGGAAAAAAGACTCAGAGCCAGGAGAAAACAGGCGGTTGTGCGCAGTTGTTTTTGCAGACCGGATTTTTTCAGCTTGCGGATGAGCAGAAGAATTCCCTCGAAAAGGATGAGAAACAGTACGAAGAACCCCAGTATACGGACAGTGAAGTCCATGAAAAGACCCTCAGGAAGCATGTTGATCATCAGATCAGTAGCCGGGTCAAACAGCCATAGGTCATTGTCAAAGAACAGATGGTGGAAGATAACGAAGGCCTCAGAAAAATTGACGGCAACAATGATACCCAAGACGGCAGCCAGGCCAATGAAAATACCCAGGCTGTACTGAAAACATCGGAACAGAGTGGACATGCTGCCGCCAGTGGCAAACAGGGCAATCAAAGAGAGCACCAGAACAACGATGGATATGGTGCGGATGCGAAACATGCCTAAAAACAGATCGCGGACCTCAGCCATATGAAACAGATCCTGATTGTTGAAAAACTCTCTGGTCTCTCCGGCCACCGTGGTTGTAATCTGCATGGAGTCTTCCCTTCCGCGCAGGTAATCCATCATGTGGCGGGTTACATCCATCACATCGTCCATTTCCATGGACAGATCTTCCAGGACACCGTATTTTTCATATTCCTTCTCATAAAAATCAAAATCCGAATAGCAGGCCACGTCAAAGGCGGTGACCAGCAAAATAAAAATAATCGCGAAAGACGATAAAAACCCAAATAATCTATGTGCGGCTTTCATTGTTTCCTCCTCATCATATTTTCCTATTATTATATAAAACAGCAGAAAAATCAAGGGAAAGTATTGGAAAGTTAAAAAGACTAATTTTTATTGGCTTATATGACGGTTTAGACATGCTTTGCCGGAGAATGCTGCCGCTGGCAAAACCAGGGGTTGAATCGGATGAAATTTTCTGATAAGATTAGCGCAGAATCTAAAGGACAGGAGAGAAACATGCGTTTGCGAAATATACCGGGGGCAGCGGAAACCGTTGCGGCAAGCCCTTTTGTGATAAATGAGCCTGTACAGTACAAGGGGAGATGGCGGGAGTATTTTGAAAACGATCACCCGCTTCATATTGAAGTGGGAATGGGTAAGGGGCGTTTCCTGACTGAGCTGGCCAGACGCAACCCGGATATCAATTATATTGGCATTGAGCGATACACCAGCGTTCTTCTTCGCGCGGTGGAAAAGGCAGAGGAACGGCAGACAGCCGGGGAGACTGACAGCGTGGAGACTGCGGGAGAAGCTTCCGACGCAAAAAATATCGGAAATTTTCGCTTCTTGTGTGAGGATGCAGCAAAGCTTTCGGAAATATTTGCGCCGGGGGAGGTTGACCGGATTTATCTGAATTTTTCCGATCCCTGGCCCAAGGAGCGCCATGCCGGCCGCAGGCTTACCTCGGATCGCTTTCTGGCAATTTATCGGAATATTCTGGGGCCTCAGGGTCAGATTGAATTTAAGACGGACAATCAGGCATTGTTTGCTTTTTCATTGGAAAGTGCCGGACAGTGCGGATGGCAAATTGCCGCGAGTACCCGTGATCTCCATCATGATTCCATGGCCGAGGGCAATGTAATGACGGAATATGAGGAGAAATTTTCTGCCTTGGGCAACCCCATCTGTAAGATGATCATCCGGCCGGCCGGCGCTGCGGATGGCGATTCCTGGGCGTCAGCCTGTGCTGATGCCCAGAAGTCAGAGGCAGATTTTTGTTAACAGGACCTTAGTGAATAGGGCAAGCTGCCGCTGCATACAATAAGGCAAGGCGAAAAATGCGCAGGGCAGACGGTATGGCAAAAAAAGGACTTCGTTACCAGTTGGAGAAGGCAGTATCCGGCAACAATGACTGGAACAGGCTGATTCTGCGGATGGAAAAATCTTGGCGGGAGATGAACGCCTTTTTGGAAAAAGGGTCAGGAAAAAAGAGAAGCGGCAAAAAGTAAAAGGCCGCGCATCTGCGCGGCGAAAGTTCGCGGCTCTTTTATCATAGATTACTTTTACTTAACAGACAAGCAGACAGGAGGAAATATAACTATGGCAGAGATTATTATGCAGAATGTATTTGAACAGAAGGTATTAAAGGCGGACAAGCCCGTGTTGGTGGATTTTTATGCAGACTGGTGCGGTCCCTGCAAGATGATGGCGCCGGTGCTGGACGAGCTGTCCGGTGAGAAGGCGGATTCTCTTACAATCTACAAGATTAATGTGGATAACAATCCGGACGTGGCGGGTCAGTACCGCGTGATGTCCATTCCCACAATGATCCTTTTTAAGGGAGGAGAGGCTGTCACTACAATTATAGGCGCCATGCCCAAGGCAGAGCTGTGGAGCAAGATCGAGAGTTTTCTGTAAAATTGTTCAGAGCAAAATAGCTTTATGGACCCAGTAATTCTAATATAAAGAATAAGATTTAGCTGTAAGCCGCCCATTGATCGGCCGGCAACTTGTCTGCAGCGTATCGGTAAGGTGATATGTCAAAAAGGGGCTGCCCAAAGCGGCCCTTCTTTGCTGTATGCGGAAAGAGTGCGGGAAAGCGGAGAAGAACCGATGACCAATACAGTGACAGGCAGAATTACCGCAAAAGACATATGCAGATCAACGGCTGCAAAGATGAAAAGCTGCTGTTCACAGTATATAAAAAAAGGTGAGTTGCAAAAGTAAATTCCAGTTTGAAGGCCTAAATTCTACCCCCTAAGAGCCGATGGAATTTAGTTCTTCCGAATTCCTGAGTGTTTCATAAGCAACCCTTTACATTCTTGCGATTATACAG
>CALWGV010000069.1 GCA_944380185.1 uncultured Lachnospiraceae bacterium | reverse complement strand
CAAAGGTGCCGTCCTCGGCCATCTGCTCGATCTGACGCAGGCGGTTTACACGGCTGCGGATCGTCTTAAAGTTGGTCAGCATGCCGCCCAGCCATCTCTCATTTACATAATACATACCGCAGCGCTCAGCCTCGGTCTTCACCGCATCCTGCGCCTGCTTCTTGGTCCCTACGAACAGGATCGTGCCGCCGTTGGCCACGATATCGGCCACGGCCTTGTAGGCCTCGTCCACCATGCCCACAGACTTCTGCAGGTCGATGATGTAAATCCCGTTTCTCTCGGTGTAAATGTAGGGAGCCATCTTAGGGTTCCACCTTCTGGTCTGGTGTCCGAAATGTACACCGGCCTCCAACAACTGTTTCATGGAAACTACGCTCATTTTTTTACCTCCATTTGGTTTGTCTTCCGCAAGGGCTTAAGAGAAAGGGACCGCAGCAGCCGTCCAGAGCGGTCCGACGCCGCAGCACCGGCCTTTTCATACCCCTGCGTGATGTTTGGTTTGCTTCACAGCGTTTTTCAGTATATCAGCAGAATTTGCCTTTGTCAAGGCAAAACCCCTGATTTTCCGCCCAAAAACAGCTTAAAATTCAGGGGATTTTTCTTTTCTGCGGCTATGGTCCGGCAGCTGAGCCAAAACAATAGCCGCAGCCATAAGCGCGCAGCCCATAAGCTCACGGGAAGTAAGCTGTTGGCCCAGCAGCGCAAAGCCCGCCAGGGCCGAAAACAGCGACTCCAGACTCAGGAGCAGGGAAGCTGCTGTCGGCTCCAGCCATTTTTGCCCCACCGTCTGCAGGGTATATCCCACGCCGCAGGACAGAACTCCCGCATAGAGAATCGGCGCCCAGGCACTCACAAGAGCGGCAAAGCTTATCTGTTCCCGGAGCAGGGCCAGGATGCCCGACATCAGACCGCAGACCAGAAACTGCACGCAGGAAAGCTTTATCCCGTCGGTGAGCGGCGAAAAATAATCGATCAAAAGGATGTGCACTGCAAAGACCAGAGCGCAGGCTATGACATAGAGATCACCGCGTCCCACCGTGAAACTCTCCGTCATGCACAGAAAATAAAGGCCAACCACTCCCAAGGCTACGCCCGCCCAGGCGGCAAAACCCGGGCGGCGCCCCGCAAGCAGCCCCAAAAAGGGCACAATGACAATATACATGGCCGTGATAAAACCAGCCTTGCCCACCGTAGTATAGCCAATCCCCAGCTGCTGCAGATTGCTGGCCGCGCACAGAGCCAGGCCGCAGCAGATGCCGCCGACCAGGAGAGGCCGCCCGGACTCTTTTTCCGGGCCTTTCTGTTTTTCTGCACCGGCCATCCGCCTGCGGCGTTCCAAGAAAAGTATCCAGGGCATCAGGACCAGCCCGCCAAGCAGGAAGCGTACTGCATTGAACGTAAAGGGACCCACAAGCTCAGCACTCACGCTCTGCGCCACAAAGGAGACGCCCCAGATCAGAGCTGTCAGCATCAAAAGCAGGGAGCCGCCCAGCTTCCTTGACTTCTGTTCATTCATCGGGTATTCTCTCCGCCTTACTCTCTGCCATTCCAGCAGTAGGTGCACAGCTCACACTCCGGCAGTCCGATGGACTCCACCAGCGTATCCAAACTGGGAAATTTCAGGGTGGTAAAATGCATTTCCTCTCTTATCTCCTCCACCATAGCCGCGTATTCCGGCGTAGAGGCATCTTTGTAGAGAGCCAGCCGCTCTTCAGAGGGAACTCCTCCCTCCAGTCGGACGATAACCCGCCTCGCAATCAGATCCATATCCGAGGTGGATCGGGAAAAATTGATATATTTGCAGCCATAGAGAATCGGAGGACAGGCCGGACGCACATGGACCTCTCTGGCTCCGCTCTCGTAGAGAAAATCCACCGTCTCCCTCAGCTGCGTTCCGCGGACAATGGAATCGTCGATAAACAGAAGCCTCTTATCCCGAATCAGGTCATGGACGGGAATCAGCTTCATGTGAGCCACCAGATTGCGCATCTTCTGATCCTGAGGCATAAAACTGCGGGACCAGGTAGGCGTATATTTCATAAAGGGACGGTGAAAGGGAACACCCGATTCATTGGCATAGCCGATGGCCGCCGCCAGACCCGAATCCGGTATGCCGCCCACGCTGTCAAGCTCCAGCCCGTCTGCCGCGTCCTCCTTTGCCATCAGCGCGCCGCAGCGGTAGCGGGAGGACTCCACGTTGATTCCCTCATAGGTAGCCGTTGGATAACCGTAGTAGGTCCACAGGAAAGTACAGACACGCTTTTTCTCACAGGGAGCCAGCACTTCCTGCACACCGTCCCGGGACAGATAGACCACCTCGCCGGGACCCAGCTCCCGCAGCGTGTGATAGCCCAGGTTCATATAGGCATGGGATTCGAAGGAGGCGCACAGACTCCCGTCCCACTTCTGTCCCAGGATCAGAGGCGTCCGCCCCAGATAGTCACGGGCCGCATAGATCCCTTCCGCCGTCGCCAGCAGGAGAGTCATGGAACCATCGATCTTCTTCTGCGCGTGGCGGATCCCCTCCGGTATACTGCTCTTCTGGTTGATCAGCGCTGCCACCAGCTCCGTGGGGTTGATGCGGTTGCCGCTCATCTCCAGAAACTGCGTCCGCCCGCCCGCAAAGGCCTCGTCGGCCAATTCATCCAGATTATTGATCCGCCCCACCGTAGTAATGGCGAACTGCCCCAGCCGAGAACGAATGATCAGAGGCTGCGGTTCTGTGTCGCTGATACAGCCGATTCCCACATGGCCGTGCATCCGGGCCGCCGCATCCTCGAATTTAGTGCGAAACTGAGCGTTCTCAATACTGTGAATCGAACGGTCAAAGCCGTCCTCCGTGTAGACAGCCATGCCGCCTCTGCGGGTTCCCAGATGGGAATGATAGTCAATCCCGAAATACAGATCCGTCACGCAGTCTCCTTTGGAAACCACCCCGAATATTCCTCCCATACAATCCTCCCTGCATTTATCGTGTGATTATAGCCCCGGACTTCAGCATCTTCCAGGACTGTCTGCCAGGTACGTCCGGCAAAAACAGCGAAAAAAATAGATGGGAGGCAATCGACCGGAGCGAAAGCACACCCACCCATTTTTCTACAAGGACTAACCTCGTACTATTAGTTGTATTTACGTTTTCTGGCGGCTTCAGACTTTTTCTTTCTTCTCACGCTGGGCTTCTCATAATGCTCGCGCTTACGAATCTCCTGCTGAATGCCGGCCTTCGCACAATTTCTCTTGAATC
>CALWGV010000068.1 GCA_944380185.1 uncultured Lachnospiraceae bacterium | reverse complement strand
CTTTTTTTCTTTCTCTATCTCCGCGTCCCGGCATGATGGATTCCCTCTCTTTCGTGATTGACTTTAGGGCCTTATCGGCTTTTATAGCTCGCCCATCTGGGCGTGATAGATTTCCTGGTAGGCAGGGCAGGTGGCCAGAAGGTGTTCATGGCTGCCGTAGCCGATGGTATGTCCGTTGTCCAGCACCAGGATATTGGTCATATTTTGAATGGAGCTGACGCGCTGCGCTACCATGATAATGGTGGAATTGTGATGATGCTTTGCGATGGCTGTGCGCAGGGAAGCGTCCGTCTTGTAATCGAGAGCGCTGGAGGAGTCATCCAGAATCAGGATCTCCGGATTGGCGGCCAGTGCCCGGGCAATTAGAATGCGCTGCTTCTGCCCGCCGGAGAGATTGGCCCCTTTTACGTCGGCCATGTAGTCGAGTCCTTCGTCCAGTTTGCTGACAAATTCTTCGGCCATGGCATCGGATATCGCAGTTTGCAGTCCCTTTTCATCGATATCCCTGCCGAAGGAGATATTGCGGCGCAGAGTATCGTGAAAAATCAGGTCGTTCTGAAAGACTACGCCGAATTTGCGGTGGAGCTCGTCTTTTGCGTAGGCGCGCACATCACGTCCGTCGATGAAGACAGCGCCGTCCTCCACATCGTAAAAGCGCATCAGCAGGTTGACAATGGTGGTCTTGCCGCAGCCGGTGGGGCCGATAATCCCCAGGGATTCGCCTCTGTTGACGGCAAAATCGATATCGTATAGACATTGTTCCTGCTTTTCTCCGGCGAATCCCTCATTGTTTTCCTCGGCGGCGGGAGTGTAGCGGAAATTTACATGGCGAAAGCGGATAAAAGGAACAGGAGCCTCGTCGAGCTGCGCTGCGTCCTCTTCGGAAAGAATGGGCTGATCATCCCGCGCATCCAGAACCTTTGCAATTCGGTCTGCCGAGGCGGAGGCTTTGCTGATCATCATGAACATGCGGTTTAATGCCATGACGCTCTGGAGGATCAGATTGAAATAGGTCAGAAAGGCCAGGATCACGCCGGGCTTGATCTGCCCGTTGTTGACGCGGACCGCGCCGACGAAGACCACCAGGGTCAGACCGACATTCAGACAGGTCTGCATAAAGGGGCCGGGGACGGACATGACGGCGCTGGCTTTGATGTCCTGTTTGATCATGGCCTCGTTGGCCTGGCGGAAATGACGCCTTTCGTAATCGGTCTTGGAGAGAGCTTTGACGACGCGGATACCGGTGATGTTCTCTCTCATAATCCGCACGACGTCGTCCAGACGGTCCTGGACTTTGGTGTAGAGCGGAATGCCATGGCGGGATACCAGCAGCACTACAGTGAGCAGGATCGGCAGCATGACGCACAGGATACCGGAGAGCACCGGGTCCATGGTCATGGTCACGATGATGCCGCCCACCATCATAATAGGGGCCCGGACGCACAGAGTCTGCAGACTCTGAACGCAGGACTGCACATTATAGCTGTCGCTGGTCATTCGGCTGGTCAGACTGGGCAGGCCGAAGAAATCGAAAGCAGTGCCGGACAGATTAGCTGTCTTGTTAAACAGAGCTCGGCGGATGTCGTAGGAGACATAGTGGGCGTTTTTGACGGCATTGCGGTTGGCCATCGTATTGAGAAGCCAGCAGGCCAGAGCAGTGACGATCATCAAAAATCCCCACAGAAAAATTCGCCCCATCTCTCCCAGAGGGACGACATTATCGATCATATGCTCCAGTATGTAGGGAAGCATCAGCTCTGTCATGGTCGCCAACAGCTTCAGGCTCATTCCGATGGAGATGCTCCTCAGATATTTTCGCATGTGGTGGAAGATCAGCTTCATTTGGTGTGCGCCTTTCCTTTATCGAAGATGTGAATAGTGCCGGAGGAACACTTGCGGCGAGCACTTTTACTCTGACACTTTACATTAGTATAACATAAAATTTTCGAAAATTGAATGAAGAAATTGATTTAAGAAAAGATCAAAAAATGAAAGGATGAAGGCCGGTGGAATCATAGGATTACCAGATTGAATGTGGCAGTTTATCCTTTTGAGATTTAGTCTTCGGCGTGTTAGCATGAAGGCAGTGAAACGATCACCGATAAAACCGGGAGGGTGCTATATGGACTATGAGACAATAGTGATGGAGTTGATTGTAAACGGCGGAAACGCCAGGAGCAAGGCGCTGGAGGCGGTAACTGCGGCGGGAAAGCGAGAATTCTCTCTGGCGAAAGAGAAAATGGAGCAGTGCTCCGCGTCTCTGCAGAAGGCTCATGACTGCCAGACAGAACTCTTGCAGAAGGAGGCGGCCGGAGAAAGCGGGATGCCGCTTTCACTGCTGATGGTTCATGCGCAGGATCATCTGATGAACGCCATGACGATCCGCGATATGGCGAGGCAGATGATTCAGATGTATCGGGTTATCTACAGAGAAAAAGCAGACTGCTGCCAGGAGGCAGAATAAAAACACAAGGAGGAAAAGCAGATGAAGTATATCACATTGGTATGCGCAGGGGGAATGTCCACCAGCATTTTGATGTCCAAGATGAAGGAGGCGGCGAAGCAGGCCGGAAAGGATGTCTCAGTGGTAGCTATGGCGGAAGAAAAGTTTGCCAGCTACAAGGAGCCCACCGATGTCCTGCTTCTGGGACCGCAGGTGGCATATCTCCTGGATGACATGAAGGCCGAATATGAGCCAAAGGGCATCAAGGTGGCGGCCATAGATATGATGGATTACGGCCAGATGAATGGAAAAAAGGTTTTGGAGATGGCTCTGTCCCTGTAGAGTGCCGCAGCGCAGCGATCTGCCGGAGCTTTTGAAAGCATATAGGAGAAACAGAAGGACAGAAAAGACAGGCGGACAGAAGGCGCAGGCAGAAGAAAAAACAAAAGGAGAAACAAAAAGAGGAGAACAGGAAGAGGAGCCGGATGATGGAACTAAGACAGATAGGCCTGGAGGGCGCTTACAATTTTCGCGATGTGGGCGGCCTGATGACAAAGGATGGACGGCGGGTGCGGAAGGGGCTTTTATATCGCTCTGATGAACTCTGCTATCTGACGCAGGCCGATGTGGAAAAACTGAAGGAATTGGGGCTTCGCAGCATCATCGATTATCGAAACGAGAGAGAACGCAAGGGCAAGGAGGATGTATCTATTCCCGGAGCGTCGGTGTATTATCTGGATCCCAAGGCGGATGTGGCAGCCATGGCTTCCAGCGATGAAATTCCTCGTCTCGCTCCCGGCGGAGCAGACAAGCTGACGGCGGCAGGGGCCAGAGCCCTGATGGTCGGCCAGAACAGGCAGTTTGTGCTGGCGCCAAGCAGCCAGCAGTCGTACAGGCGAATGTTTGAATTGATACTGGATGAGAACAGGCTGCCCCTGGATCAGCACTGCCGGGGAGGGAAGGACCGGACCGGTTACGGGGCGGCACTGATCCTGCTGATTCTGGGTGTGGATCGCGATGCCGTTATGGAGGACTATATGCTGACCAATGTCTGCAAACGGGAAAAAAACGAGAGAAGCCTGAAAAAAATCTGGGAAGAGACCCACGACGAAGACCTGGTACAGGCTATGCGGTATCTGAAGGAAGCCAACGAAGAATTCCTGGCTGCCGCCCTGGATCTGATAGAAGAAAAATATGAGAGCGCTGAAAACTACGCAAAACAGGAGCTGGGGATTACGGACGGACAGATCAGCCGATTGAAAGAGCTGTTTTTGGAGTCGGTATAAAGCAGCAGAGCAAAAGATAAGAGGAGAAACGAAAATGAATGAAAATGCCGTGACAAAATCAAAATTTACGCAGAGCATACTGAGGGGAGCCCAGAAATTTCAGTCCAATAAAATGGTCCGTGCACTGTCGGGCGGTATGATGGGCGTCATGTCCCTCATGATGGTCAGCTCCGTGGCGACACTGATCGGCGCCATTGATTTCTGGGGAATAGGAGAATTTTTGGCTAATACCGGGATCAAGGGACTCTGCGATCAGATCGTAAACATGACCAACGGGATCGTCTCCGTATATGTGGCTTTCATGGTGGCCTATAAGGTGGGCGAAATCTATAAGACCGACGAGCTGAACTGCGGCATCATGGGGCTGATGGCCTTTATGATTCTGACTCCGCTTCTGGAAGATGGAAATATTGCGCTGAGCAATGTGGGTTCCGGCGGTATGTTTGTGGCCATGTTCTCTGCCCTGGCGGCAGGCCGGTTCTATGTATATCTGATTCAGAAGAAGATTATGATTCGTATGCCCGACGCGGTGCCGCCTATTGTCAGCAAGGCATTCTCCGCCATAATTCCCGGCTGCCTGATTGCGGCAATCGCCGGCATTATCTACGCCATCATGGCGGCCACTTCCTACGGAAGCCTGTCCAATCTGGTCTACAGTCTGCTGCAGAGACCTCTGATGGCCATGGGCTCCAATATCTTTACGGCAATGTTTATCGTCGCCTTCATTGAATTCCTGTGGTTCTTCGGCATGCACGGCGTGATGGTAGTGATGCCTGTGCTGATGGCGGTATTCTATGAGCCTCAGCTGGCCAATCTGGCAGCCTACAATGCAGGCGAACCTCTGCCCTACATTTTTACCATGGGTTTTATCCTGGGCAATCGCGGCGCCCGCTCCTTTGCCGTGGTCCTTCACTGTCTGTTCCGCTGCAAATCCGAAAAACTGAAGGCTGTCGGCAAGGTGGGACTGATCCCCGCGCTCTTTGGTATTTCTGAGCCGGTCAAATTCGGCATCCCGCAGGTGATGAATATCCGGATGCTGATCCCGTTAATGGTGACCCCCGCCGTGTCTGTGCTCAGTGCTTATCTGCTGACCATCATCGGATTTTTGCCCTACAATAACGGTATCTCGGCTCCCACCGGTTTCCCGATTATCCTGGGCGGCATGCTCAGCCATGGGTGGCAGGGAATCGTTGCTCAGCTGGTGCAGCTGATTTTGTGCTACATTATCTATATTCCTTTTATGAGAGCGGAAGACAAGGCGGCTCTGGCTGAGGAGAATGCCAGAAGAGAAGAGCTGGCGGAAGGCAAAGCCTGAAAGCCGGCTGAGGACAGAAAGGATCAGTATCTGTGATGAAAATAGCATTTCCCGAGAATTTTATGTGGGGAGGCGCCACGGCGGCAAATCAGTGTGAAGGCGCCTGGAGAGAGGACGGCAAAGGCATGTCCATAGCGGATGTGAATACAGCGGGCAGCCGCCGTACTCCCCGAAGGATTACGAGAGGAGTGATCGAAGGAGAAAAGTATCCTTCTCACGAGGCGATTGACTTCTATCACCGGTACCGGGAGGATATTGCTCTGTTTGCCGAGATGGGATTTAAAGTGTTTCGCATGTCCATCAGCTGGACCCGCATCTATCCCAATGGAGACGATGAGAAGCCAAATCCGGCAGGCATCGAGTTCTATCGCAATGTATTTACAGAATTGAAAAAGCACGCAATAGAACCCCTGGTGACGATCTCACATTATGAGATGCCTTATCATCTGGCGGAAAAATACGGTGGTTTTCTGGACCGGCGCTGCATCGACTTCTTTGTAAATTATTGCAGGACGATTTTTACGGAATACAGAGGACTGGTGAAATACTGGCTGGCCTTCAATGAGATCAACAGTGCGATTCTTTTCCCCGGAGGAGAGGTGTTGCAGGGAATTTTGCCGGAGAAGGAGAGAAATTTCCTGGACCTTTCCGAACACGCAGATATGGCAAAGAATTTTCAGGCCCTCCATCATCAGTTCGTAGCCAGTGCCCTGGCGGTCAGACTGGCCCGCCGGATTGATCCGCAGTACCGCGTGGGCTGCATGATTCTGGGCGGACTTACCTATCCCAGAACATGTGCGCCGGAGGATGTGCTTTTGGCCAGACAAAAGATGGCCTCCTCAGATTTCTACTGTGGGGATGTGCAGATTCGAGGGGAATATCCGCCCTATGCCGCCAGACTGTGGGACGAAAAGGGGGTGAAGCCTCCGGTGATGGAGCCTGGCGACGAGACCATCCTGCGGGAGGGAAAGGTGGATTTCTGCAGCTTCAGCTATTATTCTTCGGCCTGCGCCAGTGCGGATCCTGCCAGCCGGGAGGAGACGGGAAATTTCTCTATGGGCGTGAAAAATCCTTATCTGAAAGCCAGCGACTGGGGGTGGACCGTCGACAGTGTGGGCCTTCGCATCTATCTGAACGAACTCTACAATCGCTATCGCATTCCGCTGATGGTAGTGGAAAATGGTCTGGGGGCCGCAGACCAGGTTGAGCCGGACGGTTCCATCCACGATCCCTACCGTATTGACTATCTGCGGGCCCATATCGAAGCCATGAGAGAGGCTATCGGCGACGGCGTGGACCTGATGGGATACACGCCATGGGGCTGCATTGATTTGGTCAGCGCTTCCACCGGCGAGATGGAAAAACGCTATGGTTTTATCTATGTCGATAAGGACAATGAGGGCAGGGGCACATTGGCGCGCAGCCGCAAGGATTCTTTCTGGTGGTATAAAAAAGTGATCGCTTCCAATGGAGAGGAATTGGGATAAACCAGGAAAAACCACAGAAGATAATACAAGCACAGGTGTTATTTTTAAATCATGACTCTTTTTGAGGCCTGACCTGAGACGTTATGTTTCTGGCGGGCCTTGAAAGGGGTCTTTTTTCGTTTATCCTGCGTCTATATGAAGAAGAGCAGCGTTATCTGGGCATACAGAAATTTTGCTTTCGGTATATGCGGCATGTTCGGCCATCATAAAATTCACGAAATGCTGCAGCTGAGACGCCAATTTGCTTGTCTTCGGATAAACGGCTGCCGTTACGGTTTCGGCAGGGGGATGGAGTGAAATTTGCCGAAATGCGGGGGAAATATACTGCAAAGCTACTTGTGAAGAAAGAAATCCAACACCTATGTTTGATTGAATCATACCCATCATACTGTCAATAGTAGGACATTCAAGTATCAATTTAGCTCTGATTGATTTAGCTTTAAGTGCGCTTTCCATGTACTTGCGTATACTTGATGCTTTGCTGAGCATTAAAAGGGTTTCTCCATTAAGCTTTTCCCAGTTTATTTCATCAAAATTCGAAAGAGGATGGTTCGCATTGACGACGGCATGAATGGGGTCTCTGTGAAATTCTGATAATACATAGTCTGTTTTATAATCAATATTGGGAAAAATATTGCAAATAATCAAATCGAGCTGATCACTGTGAAGCATTTTGATGAGGTCTTCACTGTGATTGAGATAAAGGCTAATCAAAGCGTCAGGAAAAGAACCTTGGTATTTCTCAATGATATCCAATATGTTGAGATGCTTGAATGTCGGAAGCATACCAATCCGAATAGGGAAGTTCCTGTGATCTTTTAACTTTTCCACCTGTTGTGTAAGAGTGTCGTAGGCGTCCAGAACAGCATTGGAATAGTCCAGAAAAATGCGCCCTGCATCAGTGACTTTGACGGAACGGGTAGAACGTATAAAGAGGACAAGGCCAATTTCGCTTTCAAGTTTTGCGATCTGCTGGGAAAGAGTTGGCTGTGTAATATGCAGGCATTTAGCCGCTTTTGTAAAACTATTTAACTTTGCAACGGTGACAGCATACCGAAGTTGGCTGAGTTCCATATGAACTGCACCTCTTTCATTTGGAGAGGAAAATATATAAAGGTATATTGTATGAGCTGCCTATTTGCCAGGCAACTCATATTGTATTTATTCATTCTAACATAAGGAAAAGCTAAAAACAAGCCAATTCATATTAATAGATTTTATCTATTAGTTTATATAATAACAATCCATTTCTCTTTTTAAAATTTATATGATATAGATATATTATATAAAATTTTTCGCAAAAAAGGAGGCAAATATCACAATGAAATTTCTGGTAAACAAGACAAATAAATTGAGCGGAACTATATCAATTCCGGGAAACAAATCCGGTACGGCGCGTGCGCTGATTATTGGCGCATTGGCCGATGGCGTGTCTACAATTAAAAATCCGCTGCACAATCTTGACAGTTATTCCATCATTGATATGTTGGAAAACATGGGGGCAAAGGTTGATACAACGGATAATGCGCTTTGGAGTGTACAGGGAACGGGAGGAAACTTAAAGCAGCCGGTGAATGTGCTTAATGCCGGCAATTCAGGAACTGGCTATTATTGCTGTACTTGGCTTGCGTCCACTATTCCTGCGAAAAGTGTCATGACTGGAGATTATCAAATTTGCTATCGTCCGGCGGGGCCGCTGGTGGATGCCGCGAATAGGCTGGGGGCAGAAATTATTTCTACAAGGGATAATGGACTTGCTCCGCTGTGGATCAAGGGCAGTATCAGCGGCGGCAAGAAACTAACTTTTCCTGGGCATAATTCTCAGTGGTATACGGGGCTTATGATGGCAGGATCAATGGTTGACGGGGATATCGAAATTGAAATAGAAGGGCCTACATTGGAAATCCCTTATGTCGCAATGACAATGGGCATGATGGAACAGGCAGGCGTCCATGTTCAAAATGATAATTACAGGAGATATAAGGTTATCGGCGGACAAAAATACCGCGCTACAGACTTTGTCATTCCGGGCGATTGGGGAAGCAGTGGATATCCTGCTTTTGCAGCTGCAATCACAAATTCTACGGCTACATTCTTGAATCTGAATAGAGATGATTATGCAGGAGAGCGGGAATTTGTGAATGTCTTAAAAAATGCCGGATGTATTGTGGAAGATGTCAGCGGAGGAATCCGTGTGACTGGCAGCGATCATCTTAAGAGCCAGGTCATCGATTGCTCTGGTATGCCGGATGCGGTTCCGATTCTCGCTGTATATGGTTGTGCCTGCGAAGATGGTAAGACTGTCCTTACCAATATCCGTGGCTCCCGTCTGAAAGAAACGGACCGGACAAAGATCATTAAAGAACAGCTTGAACGTATGGGCGGCAGGTTTGAGGAGGATGAGAACAATCTGATCATCTATCCTTCGAAACTGCATGGCGCATTTATTGATGGACATCATGATCATAGGATTGTAATGGCAACTGCAGTTGCAGCCCTGATTGCGGAGGGGCCTTCGGTCATTGACCATGCCGAATATGCTGCTGTTTCTTATCCGGAATTTTATGAACATATGAAGAGCCTTGGAGCGGATATTCAGATGCTGAAATCGTGTGAAGAATAGGAACAACGTAGTTTAGAGTGATGCACGGAATCGTGTTTGGGAGGGAATGGTGTTATGCAAAAACTATCAGATCAAAAAAAGACAGGAAAGGGAAATTTTGTCCATGTTGCAATAGGCTGCATCCTTATGCTTGGCATTGGCTTTTTGCCTCCGGCAGCTCCGATTACGGAGTATGGCATGAAGGTATTAGGTATATTTGTGGGTATGATTTACTTGTGGATTACCTGCAGCGTATTATGGCCGAGTATTCTGGGCATCATCGGTATGCTGCTTGTCGGACAATCAAGTGCATCGGATATCATAGCATCTGCATTGGGAAATGACCAGGTATGGTTTATTATCTTTATCGGAATTTTGCTGGTTCCCATGACGCAGGAGCATGTCACGGATTACATTGCAAAGTTCTTTTTGACCAGAAAAATATCCAGGAACCGGCCATGGGCGTTCTCCTTCCTGTTTTTTTATGCAACTTTCGTTGTCGCCATGATCGCCAACGCCGTTCCGGCAATTATGCTGATGTGGGCGATCCTGTATAGTATCCTTAATGTAGGAAATATCAAGTCGGGGGAGAAATTCGCTACCCATATGATCTTTGGAGTGGTCTATGCCAGCGCCCTGGGAACCTCCGCGTTTCCTTTTAAAGGCGCGGCCATGATTATCCTGAACGCTTACCGGACTGTTTCCGGGGCAGAGATTAATCCTGTAGGCTATTGGATTGTCGCCTTGGTTGTCTGTACAATTCTGCTTATAAGCTACACATTATTCGGGAAGTATGTATTGCACATTGACGTTTCCAAAATTACCAGCGTGGACGCTAAGCAATATTTTGAATCCAAAGGGCTCATTACAATGAGTGCCAGGCAGAAAACGCTGCTGGGAATGCTGGGGGTAAACACGGTTCTTCTCCTGTGGCCTTCCATCATGCCCTCCGGCTGGCTTATTTCCACGTATATTTCGCGCCTTTCTTCCTGGGGCTCCGTCGCCCTGGTTATGGTTATTATGATGATAATTCCCGTGGAGGGGAAGCCTCTTTTGAACTTCAATCAGGCGGCTGCCAAAGTGGAATGGGGTACGGTTTTCCTTGTCGCGTCTGCTCTTTATGTTGCCGGGGAGCTCAGCACAGAGGCGACGGGGATTGTGGCGTATATTGAGCAGCTTTTTACGGCTTCTTCCCTGTTTGGCAGTGAGATTGCCATTCTGTTCTTCTTCCTGCTGGTTGGTTTTATCGTGACTAACTTTGCTAACAATGCCGCAATGGGCGTTATGCTCATGCCGATTTTATATGCTGTGACAAGATCCGGTAATTATCATAGCATTGCAATTGCAGCTTGTCTGGCTATGGTTTTGTTTCAAGCATTTCTGACACCTTCCGCATCTCCTCATGCAAGCCTACTCCACGGGAATAAAGACTGGATTACTCTAAAAGAAATCTATTTTTACGGCTTCAGCGTATCCATATATTCTATACTTGTGATTGCGGCTGTAGGAATGCCTCTTGGAATTCTTATATTAAATTAATGACGGAGATGAGGTGAGCTTTGCATGGCAATGGAAAAAACAATGCATATTCTTGAAATGCAGGAAAAGGCTGAAGAAAAGTTTCTTCAGGAATTTGAAAACGGCAATTGGACGTATGACGCGCCGTTAATCGTATTGAACCCATATATTATCTGCCCATTATCTGCACTTGTCTTGTTTCGAACGGAGCAGCAGACATCCGTACATATAAAGGTACTTGGCAGATATCCGGGAACAGATATTACGCATACTTTTTCTGCGGCTAAAGTTCATATCCTTCCGGTTTACGGCTTATATGCCAATTATGAGAATCGGGTTGTTGTGACACTTGGAAATGGACAGACGCAAACCTACAAAATCAAAACAGAACCTTATCGGTTCAATGAGGCCCATCATACGGTATATTCCCGCGTGGAGAAGGGCTATCTGGACAACTCCCTGATGTTTATGATGGGACAA
This sequence comes from uncultured Lachnospiraceae bacterium, assembly GCA_944380185.1. Taxonomy (GTDB): domain Bacteria; phylum Bacillota; class Clostridia; order Lachnospirales; family Lachnospiraceae; genus RGIG7193. Next base: position 6,482 of record CALWGV010000068.1, on the reverse strand, counting down.
CTGAATTCAAAGTGGGTCGCTTATGACCGTATGGGGGATGTCCGTTGGTATACTACTGCTCCGTTTGCCTTTGCTATGAGGCGTTTGAAGAATGGAAACTATATTGCTGGTTCCTGTCGCTTTATGGCGAATCCATATATGACCACAGGCTTGATGGAGTTTAATCTTACCGGAAAAATTCTTTGCGAATATAGAATTCCGGGCGGATACCATCATGATCAGGTTGAACTCCCGGACGGTGACCTTATTGTATTGACGCAGCTGCCTAATGGGAATACGAAAGAAGATGTGGCGGTCCGAATTGATCGGAAGACTGGTGAGATTAAACAGGAATGGGATTTTAAGAATTACCTTCCGCAGGACGTGGCGCGGACCGGCCATGCAAGCGCATACGATTGGTTCCATAACAATGCCGTTGCTTATGATGAGCGGACGAATTCCTTGCTGTTTTCTGGAAGGCACCAGTCTGCAATTATCAGCATAAGCCTGGATACGAATCAGCTGAACTGGATCCTGGGAAGTCCGGAGGGATGGCCGCAGGAGATGATTGACCAGTATTTCTTCACGCCGGTGGGTGACACAAAAAAATTTGAGTGGCCATCCGAACAGCATTCGGTGGTTATTGCTCCTGACGGAGATATCATGTGCTTCGACAACGGAGACTTCCGCAGCAAAGATCCGAAACATTTCCTTGCCGCGCGGGATAGTTACTCCCGCGGTGTTAAATATCGTCTGGATACAGAGAAAATGCAGGTGGAGCAGGTCTGGCAATATGGAAAAGAACGCGGAGCCGAATTTTATTCCAGCTATATAGGAAATGTGGGATGCCTGGGAGAAGACCACTATATTATTCATTCAGGCGGTATCGCTTATCATAACGGCGATGTGTCGGAAATTATGGGATCCAGGCTGGGGCGCAGCGCAGAGAAAATCTTTGCCAAGCTATACAGCATCACTGTTGTGGAGAAGAAAGGCAAAATCATGTATGAAAGCATTGTTCCGGCAAATATGTATCGGGGAGAGGAGTTCCCTGTGTACGGAGACAACGAGGCTTTTACTGCGGGAAAAGGGCGGAGCATCGGCTCTTTAGGGCGTACGCCGCAAATATCTTCAGATGGATTTGCCCTGGATGAAGCGGCGGTGCTCCCGGATTGCTATGAATTATCTGCCAGGGATGAAGGAGATCGATATGATATTAATGGTATGTTTTCAGAAGGAGATGATGTAATTATAATTCTGAATAGTATGCGGGAACAGCTGGCATATCACCTGAAAACGAAGATTCCTCCTTTAACAATGAAGGAAGGAGCGGATCGCTGTGAAAATGGCCGCCGCAATTTTTGGATTTACATCAATAAAGAAGGAATAAATCCGGATTATGAATTATACCTTTCGGTAAATGGGAATATATATAAAACAGATATTATATGCAGATGATATATATAGTTAACAAAGAAGATAGTAAAAAGGCCTGAAGAGAATAGGTGAAGCAGAAAAGAGATGGAAATCTATAGATAGACGTCCATCTCTTTTCCGTTATACATCATTTATTGTCTTCACCCAAACAGCGACAGGGCTGCAAAGAGGGAGGACAGAAGGGAGGCGACCAGCGACACCACGGTGATCTGGGTGTTGATGGAAGGGCCTGCCGTGTCCTTGAAGGGGTCGCCGACGGTATCGCCGGTGACGGCCGCCTTGTGGGCCTCGGAGCCCTTGCCGCCCTCGTGGCCCGCCTCGATGTATTTTTTGGCATTGTCCCAGAGGCCGCCGGCATTAGACATAAACAGGGCCAGCAAAAGCCCGCTGGTGATATTGCCTAAGAGGAAACCGCCGATGGCGGAGGGACCGCCGATAAAGCCCACGGCGACGGTGGCGATGATGGCCATCAGGCCGGCGGGAATCAGCTCTTTTAAGGAACCTTCGGTGGCAATATTGATGCAGCTGTCGTAGTCTGCCTTTACCCCCTCCCGGCCTTCCTTCAGACCGGCGATTTCCCGGAACTGCCGGTGGATTTCCGCCACCATGCGCTGGGCATTTTTATCGACGCCTAACATCAGCATGGCGGAGAATACGGCGGGGACGGCGGCTCCCACCAAAATGCCGAAGAATACGGTGGGATCCATGATATCAAAACCGGTGATCAGCTCCCGTCCCAGGGCGGCCAGGGATTCGTTGACCTCGGACATATAGGCGCCCAGCAGGGAGATCACCGTCAGCCCGGCCGCCCCGATGGCAAAGCCTTTGGTCACTGCCTTTACCGTATTGCCCGCGCTGTCCAGTTCGTCGGCCACCCGTATGGTTTCCTCGCCCAGGCCGCCCATCTCGGCTAAGCCCCTGGCATTGTCCACAATGGGGCCGTAGGCGTCGTTGCTGATGATCATGCCCACGATGGAGAGCATGCCGACGGCCGCCATGGCGATGCCGAACAGGGCATAGCCGTCGCCTAAGGGCTCGCAGAGCTTATAGGCCGTCAGGGCCGAGACGGCGATTCCCACCATGGCGGGCAAGGAGGAGATAAAGCCGTAGGAGATGCCGGAGAGAATCGTAAAGGCGGAGCCGGACTGAGACGCGTGGGCGACTCTCTGCACGATGGGCTTGCTGTCATCGGTGAAGTAATCGGTGGTGATGCCGATGACCACACCCACGATCAGTCCCACGGCCGAGGCCCCCCAGATTCTCCACTGAAAGCCGGGCAGCAGCCAGGTGGCGGCGGCCGTGAGCACCATAAAGATGGCGGTGGTGGTATAGGTGGAGGAGTTTAACGCCCGCGTGGGACTGCCGTTTTGCCCCACCCGCGCGCAGACGATGCCGATGATGGAGGCCAGAAGGCCGATGGCGGCGTAGCAGAATACCATGGCTGTATTGGCCCCGGATCCGCCGTCCAGGGACTGGGCCATGACCAGGGCCGAGGCCATGGCAGCCACGTTGGAATCGAAGAGATCCGCGCCCATGCCGGCCACGTCGCCCACGTTGTCCCCTACGTTGTCTGCGATAACCGCCGGATTGCGGGGGTCATCTTCAGGGATTCCCAGCTCCACCTTGCCGGTCAGATCGGCGGCCACATCGGCCGTCTTGGTAAAGATGCCGCCCCCGGCCTTGGCAAACAGGGCCAGGGAACTGGCGCCGAAGGAGAAGCCTAACAGGATCGAAGCGTCCCCGGTGAGCCAAAGGACGGCCATGACACCCAGGAGGCAGAAGCCTACCACGGCCAGTCCCATGACAGCTCCTCCGCGGAAACCGATGAGAAAGGCCGGCTTGATTCCCTTGCCTGCCCCCTCGGCGGCCCGGGAGTTGGCCTGGGTGGCCACCAGAATACCGATCTTTCCCGCGATGGCCGAGAGGACCGTACCGGCCAGGTAGGCCAGAGCCATGGAGATATTTGTCGTCACCTCTCCCTGCCAGATAGGACTGGGCAGGAGGATAAGAATAATGATGGCCGCAATGCCCGCAAACTTTGCCAGCACCTTATATTCTTTGCGCATAAAGGTATTGGCGCCTGCGTGGATTAAGTCGGAGACCTCCATGATCTTCTGATTGGACACCGGCTGCCGTTTCACCCATAGATGGAGGTATACCGCATAGCCGAAGGCGATGAGAACGGAGAAAAATGAGACTAGATACACGAGCTGCATGAGTTTCATACGTTCACCCTCTTTCCATAAAAATCCTCTTCTATAAGTTTATTTTAGAACTTTATTTTGGTGAAGTCAATTTTATTCGGTATGCAGACGGGATAATAAATTCTGCCAAAGAAGATAAAACAGACAGGCCGTCAAAGGGGGCTGTGCAAGCCCGGGCTGACGACCTGTCCTAAAAGGGTGAAGTAGTATGGCTGTGTTATTTGGCTGTGTCGGCTGCGCTTGGCTGTGTCGGCCGCGCACCTCATGCCGGCGGCTTATTTTAGAAGCGCACCAGCCACAGGGTCACGAAGGACAGCAGAGTGGAGATAAAAACGCAGGTGCTGGTGAAATTGATGTCCCCGTGATATTTCTGACAGAAAATCGTGGCTGTATTGGCGACGGGCGCTGCGTTTACCAGCACGGCGGCCGCGCATTCTGTGCCGGAGAGTCCCAGGAGACGGCAGATGAGAAGCGTCAGGTAGGGAGCTGCCAACAGCCGGAAAAGGCAGATGGCCAGGACCGGCAGAGAAAACATCTTGCCGAGGGAAACCTGCGCAAAAGCGTCGGCCAGCGTGGATCCCACCAGGACCAGAGCCAGAGGGCTCATGCAGCCGGAGAGCCCGTTGCACACGTTCATGATGGGAGCGGGCAGGATCAGGCCTGACAGATTCAGGAGAAAGCCTGCCGCCATGCCGATGATCAGCGGATTGGCGGCAAAGCTTTTGACGCCGTCCTTCCAGCTTCCGGAGTGGTCAGCCGGATCAAAGAAATCCTTGGCGGCCACATTGGAGAATACCCGGGTGGGAACCATGAAAATATTGGCGTAGACCACTCCGGCGGTTCCGCACAGAGCCTCGATCAGAGGAATGCCGATCAGAGAGCCGTTGGAGATCAGCATGCAGAATTCGGCGATCCTCTTTTTATCCGTGGGAATGCTGCGGGGCAAAAATCTCGTCAGCAGCAGGATTACCAGGACTACCAGCGTGCCGGCCAGAATCAGCAGGCCGCCGGTGATCAGCTGATCCATGTGCATGGACTGATAAAAGGAGACAAAGACATTCACCGGCAGGATCAGCCCCAGCAATAGCTCGGATAGAAACTGGTCCTCCTTTGGGCCGGTGAGCCGTATTCTCTTCAGAATGATGCCGATGGCGAAGTACAGGAATACCTGGGCTTCCACCTGGATTAAAACACTTCCGTCAATCATGCTCAGATGTCCTTGTGCTCCTCAATGAAGTTTTTGTACCAATAATAGCTCTTTTTGGGGATGCGGCGCAGATTTTCGTCATCATAATCCACGCGCACCAGACCGTAGCGCTTCTTATAACCGTTGATCCAGGAGTAGAGATCCATCGTGGACCAGACATAGTATCCTTTTACGTTGACGCCGTCTTCCTTGGCCTTCAGGATGTAATGGAGGTAATTCTCCAGAAATTCGATGCGCTCGTCATCTTCCACATAGCCGTTTTCATCGGCCACATCGTAGCAGCCGTGGCCGTTTTCCGTCACATAGATCGGAATATCGCCGTAGCGTTCCTTGCGCAGCATCAGCGTGTCGTAGGCACAGCGGGGGTAGATTTCGCGGCCCCAGTGATTGAGCTTGGTGGAAGGATCCCGGTCGGTCTCAAACCAGCCGGAGATGGCGCGGGTTTCCCTTGCCGTCTTTCCTGTTCCATCGTTGTTGCCGGCATTGTTGACCGTAAAGGCGGTGACGCCGGACTCATTGGGTTTGACCAGCAGGCGGCTGTAGATGTTCTGCCCCAAAAAATCCACCGTGTTGTCCTTCATGATGTCCAGATCTTCCTGCTTTACGAAAGAGAGATCGATGCCGCGGGAGCGGACCGCCTCGATGAGATCCGGCTCATAGTAACCGCGGATGGCCGGGTCCAGGAAACAGAAGTTGCAGAAATAATTGCAGAATTTCACGGCTTCCAGGTATTCCGGCGTGTCTTTGAGAGCAGTGGCCGGGCCGCAGCCCTGGACAATGCCGATCTGGGAGCCGGCAAGATTCAGTCTGCGGAATTCCCGGATAGCCTTGGCGTTGCAGACCATCATATTGTAGGCACAGTGGGCATAGTCCTGCAGATTGTTCTTCTCATTGGGCGGATAGTTGCCGACGCAGTAGTTGCAGTAAGCGTTGTGGTTGGGCTCGTTGATGGTCACGTAGAGGGGGATCCGATTCCCGAAATGCCGGAACACCACGGAGGTGTAGTAGGCGAATTCATCCGATACCCCGTCATAGCACCAGCCGCCCTTGCGGCCGATATAATCCGGCAGGTCGTAGTGGACCAGGGTCACATTGGGAACGATGCCGTATTTTTCACACTCATCCAGCACCCTGTCGTAGAAAGCTAGGCCGGCCTCATTAACTGCATGATCCTCCTTCGGCACGATGCGGGACCAGCTGATGGAAAAACGGAAGGTATTTTGTCCGCCCTCGGCCATCAGCCGGATGTCCTCCGCATAGTGATGATAGAAATCACAGGACACGTCGCCGGTGATTCCCGTGGTATTGGCGTCGGAGTGGCAGAAATCATCCCAGACGCTGGCGCCTTTATTGTCTTCATTCCAGGCTCCTTCGCACTGGTAGGCTGCGGTGGCGGAGCCCCACAGAAATTGTTCTTTGCTCATATCATTCTCCTTTCTGACTGAATCAGATGTCGTCGATAGGGTACATGGGGCGCATGATTCTCTTGAAGGGAATCCTTTTGGTGTCCTGTGGTGTGGCCCCGTCGGTCAGAGCCATGACGCAGAGGCTTCCCTTGGCCAGAATCTCGGGCATCATATAGCCCTGCTTTACGACAATAACCCCGTACTCATCCCAGTCGATGCCGGCCTTTATAAATTGGATATGGCGGGCCA
>CALWGV010000067.1 GCA_944380185.1 uncultured Lachnospiraceae bacterium | reverse complement strand
GTGGATTTGATGATCACCACCATAGCCGCCACAAGCGACAGCTTGAACATCACATGGAAAATCTGACTGGCGGCACCCCTCCCGTCAGATACCTACCCTGTGTAGTCCCTTGTAAACTGTACTTTAGTATGTGATAGACTATTATTATCCATATGGATACCTCCTTTGTACTTTAATGCGGTTGGCGAACCAACATTATTGTATCACAGGAGGTTTTTTACTGTAAGCTAAAGCAATGCTGACTCACCTGCATAGCAGGTGGTTTTTTGTTTCCAAAGTTCCGTTTTTCGGAACACGAAAAACTACACAATGGAAACAGGCCCTTGGCCTAACAAAAAAGTCGATATCCAGTTATCAACTGAATACCGACGCTTCTCTCTTCCGGCACCGCAAAGCTCCTTCTCTCCAGGGCCTCTCCCCATGCCTGAACATAACTATATTTGTATAACTTATCTCCGATATTTCTGTTTCTCCAGCTGTGAAATCTGTCTGTGCGCTTCTTCCAGCTGCTTTTTCAGCTCTTCCAGCTCCAGCTCCTTTTCCTCCCGTTCTTCTCTGGCGGAGGCCAGCTCATCCTTTGCGGAGGCCAATTCATCCTTTATGGCCGTCAGCTCCTTCTGATTCGTCTCCAGCTGTTTTGCCGAGCTCTCCAGCTTAATCTGGGCCGTTACCAGATCGTGACGCAGATTGTAAGCCTCCTTCTCCTGATCGGCCAGCTTTCTCTGTGCTGCCGCAGTCTGCCGTCTGGCCTTGAAAATATCATCGGCCAGGTTTAACGCAAGCAGCACATTCTGATAGTCCGTGTTCATCTTCAGATAACCCTGCTGTTCCCTCAGCTCTGCCATCTTTGTATTGACACAGGCCGCCACCTGCTGCAGATATTCTTCTTCTTCAAAACCACCCAACGTATAGACGCGGCCAGCGATATAGACTTCGGTGTAGTTTTTCGTCTCCATGCGCTCTTCCTCTCCGGCACATAACATAATAGCTGCTTTGTGACTATTATATCATGTCCGCCGCGCGGACATGATATCCCTCCCGGGGATGCACACGGTTCGCCATGGACTTTATCCGGCCTTCGGCCGAATGCGAACCGGCGCGGTATAATAGCACTTTGTGACTATTATACCTTATCCGACAGGGAAATACAACATCTGCCGAGTCATACACCGTGATTTGCGCAAATACAGTGCAGATTCAACCTTTGTTCACTCTTTGGGCAGCTGTCCTTCTCGGCGCAGTACCGCCTCTGCGAAATGTTATAATCACTCTGGAACGGGCAGCCCCAGATGACGATACGCCTCCTCAGTGGCAACCCGCCCCCGCGGCGTCCGATTGACAAAACCGCACTGGATCAGATAGGGCTCATACACATCCTCCAGAGTGCCGGCGTCCTCCCCCAGAGCCGCCGCCAGCGTCTCCAGTCCCACCGGTCCTCCGCCGAATTTTTCGATGATCGTCAGCAGAATACTCCTGTCTGCCCGGTCAAGCCCCAGACGATCCACATCCAGAAGATCCAGAGCGGTCCTTGCCACACTGGCAGTTATGATCCCGCTGGAGCGTACCTGAGCGTAGTCCCGTACCCTTTTGAGGAAGCGGTTGGCCAGTCTCGGTGTCCCCCGGGACCGAGAGGCAATCTCCCATGCTCCATCGTCGTCGATCTCCACGTTCAGCACGCCGGCTGACCGCAGCACGATGGTCTTGAGCTCCTCCTTGGAGTAAAACTCCAGGCGATGCACCACTCCAAAACGATCCCGCAGAGGTGCAGTCAGAAGTCCCGCCCTGGTGGTGGCTCCCACCAGTGTAAATTTCGGCAGATCCAGGCGGATGGAACGGGCCGTAGGCCCTTTGCCGATCATGATATCAATAGCGAAATCCTCCATGGCCGGGTACAGGACCTCCTCCACCTGGCGGTTCAGCCGATGAATCTCGTCCACGAAGAGGACGTCCCCCTCCCGAAGGTTATTGAGGATAGCCGCCATATCTCCCGGCTTTTCAATGGCAGGGCCAGAAGTGATTTTCAGATTAACTCCCATTTCCGCCGCGATAATACCGGCTAACGTAGTCTTGCCCAAACCGGGAGGGCCGTAGAGCAGCACATGATCCAAAGGCTCGCTCCTCTCCTTGGCCGCCCGGATATAGATATCCAGCATTCCCTTAAGCTTTTCCTGGCCGATATAATCCCGCAGGGCATGGGGACGCAGACTTCCCTCTATGGGAATATCTTCCTCAGCAAAATCCGTAGTGATGATCCGTTTTTCCATCTGCATTCTCCTTTGCTATACCCGCTCGCTACACCTGCTTAAGGGCCGATTTGATCAATTCCTCCGCCGTATCGCCCTCGGCACGCCGCACAGCCCGCATAGCTTCAGCCGCAGAATAGCCCAGGGCCGTCAGCGCCTGAATCGCTTCATCTCTCGGATCCTCAGCTCTCAGATCCTCCTGCAGCGCAGCTTGTCCCGCATGGGCGCTCTTTATCTCAAAGGCCTCCTGCAGATCCAGCTTGTCCTTCAGCTCCAGGATACATTTCTGTGCGGTTTTTTTCCCCACGCCGGGAGCCCTGGCTATGGCCGCCGCATCCTCCGCCAGCACGGCAAAGCGCAGCTCATCCGGCGTAAGCGCCGACAATATCCCCAAAGCTCCCTTGGGACCGATGCCGTTCACACCGATCAGCATGCGGAACATATTGACATCATCCCGTGAAAAAAAGCCATACAGGCTCATGGCATCTTCTTTTACCTGAAAATAAGTATACACTTTTATGGTTTTCCCCGTCCCCGGCAGACCGCCGAACAGCGAACCGGGCACCATAATGCGATAACCTATCCCCCCGGCCTCCACCACGATGGAATCCTCCAGAATCTCTGTCAGCTCTCCCTTAATATAGGATATCATATTTTCTCTCCACTTTATCCTTAAACTCTAAATACAAATAGCAGACGCCGGACGTTTTTGTCATGACATCTGCTATAGTATAACATATTCCCGCACGGGGAGCAAGAAAAAGCGCACAGATGTTCTGTCTCCGGTCAGTGCTCCTCTTCATGCCCGTGACCATGGCCGTGTTCTTCCCACTCGATATCCTGTCCGCCCAGAGCCTCGATTCGATCCGCAATCTCTCTCATGGACAGATCACGCACATCATCCGGTGCTACGGTGGGGTCCAGCTCATGCAGTATGCAGTAAGCGCGGTATTTGCCCAGAGACAGCCCTGCCGCAAGCGCCTCCTCTCTCTCTGCTGAGCTGCCGGAATGACAATGGACATTCTGATGCCCTGCCGCACAGGACTCCACTCCAGCTAAAATCTCATCGTTTTGTGCTCCGCCATCACCGGATACGGTGAGAGACAAAACTCCATCCTCCGACAGCAAAATCTCTATGCTCTCTTCATTGAGAATTTCTTCCAGAGCATCCTGATAATTCATAAATCGAATCTGCAGCGAGGATGCCAGAGCCTGGCCATCTTCATTATAGGCTTCCACTGACACAACCCGGTCAAAGCGATTGATTCCCAGCTCCAGAGAAGGATTTACATCGACGGCGATATAGACCGTCGGCGTTAAATACAGCCAGGAGCCGCCCGCCAGAAGGATGAAAGCCAGGCAAGCCACGGCAGCGATCCGCCTCCCTGCCGCCGCCATACGCCGGCGGCGATGAATCTGTCCAGCCAAATACGTCTTGGTTTTTTCCTTCAATTCACTTTCGGCATGAATCTCGTCGAAAGCTTCCTTCCATCGGTCATTCAATCTCTTCCACCTCCTCCAGCTTCTCTTTTAAAAGCTTTCTGGCCCGTGCCAGCAGCGTGTAGATCGTATTAGTATTCTTGTGAAGGATATCTCCGATTTCTGCGGCTCCATATCCCTCATAATAGTAGAGGTACACCACGTCGCGGTATTTCGAAGGCAATGATTGCACGGCCTCCACCACCTCGCTGTAGTCCTCCTTCTCACTATTTGCCTGTCCTTCGCAGTCTTCCAGAGGCACCGTTCGGCTGCGAAAAAAACTCCTCAGCATATCGCGGCAGGCATTGATGGTTACCCGGATAATCCATGCCTTCTCATGCTCCTCGCTGTCAAAGGCAGCAGGATGAAGGACATACTTCAGAAACACGGTCTGAAATATGTCCTCCGTATCGGCGTAATTTTTCAGATGTACCATACAGATTCTGCGCACTGTGTCCGCATACCGCTCTACAGCGCGATTCGCCTCTTCCTCACTTCGCATAATGCGTCCTCATATTTCCCTCGAATTATCTGCCATGGCAATAGCCGTGATGACTGCCGCAGCTGCCGCCCGCACCATGGCCGCTGTAGGCATAGTTGTGATGTCCCGTATAGGTCCCGGCAGCAGTCCCATCGTCAGTCCCGGCACCGGTTCCTGCGCAGCCGCTGACACAGCCTGGGCAGCTTCCGTTTTCTTCACAGTATCCGCACAGGCCTGTGCCGTCTTCGCAATGGTCGCAAATGCCGTTTCCATTCTCATCCACATAGGCATAACCGGCGCTCTCCACTGCCGCAGTCTGCGCCGCGCTTCCCGCAGCCGGCGCCGCGCCGTCTGCCTCCTGCGTCCTGCCCGCCGCCAGGGCCGTCATTGCTCCCAGTCCGATCACCAATACCGTCGCCGCTATGCCAACCGCCAATTTCTTCATCTTAAAATCTCCCTTCCGCCGCTTTAAAGTGGTCTTCTTTTTCTTTTTCACTATTAATACGATTGGCGGCCTGTATTCCTTTCATCTATTATAAAAACTTTTTCATCAAATAGCTAGCACAAATAAGCAGCCTATGCTATCATATATATAGAAGCAAAGGCAAGGAATAAGTGACGAAAGAGCAGCTGTCCAGCAAAGGAGGAGTTTCCTATGAAACCATATTTAACCGCCATGGCAGTTTTTTTTGCATCATATTTTTGCTGCTATTTGTTCATCTTGGGAATGGGCTTGCCTTTTGGGTGGGATGGTCTGGCACGAACTATTTCTCTTATCATAACGATCACCTACTTATTAAATCATTCAGACAGGAAACCACAGCATTGACGCTTAGGCGGAAAGCGGACCAGTAAAGATTCGGGTTTTGAAAAAGCCTGCGTCTTTACTGATTTCTTATTTGAATGACTTTTACCCCCACCTCTCTCCTGCCTTTCATGTGGCCGTTCATGGGTTCTGGTTGCGCCTTTATTCCATTCGCGCTATAATAACTCCATCCCAAATGTCTGACGCAACTTGATCTTGTCCGAATACGGAGGATTGTCCCATGCTGACCATAACCGATCACTACACTGAAGTTCTGCCCTGTCTGAAAGAGGATCTGGGGAATCATGACAGCCTGTTGTTTTTTGATATTGAGACCACCGGTCTTTCAGCCAGAAGTTCTCAGCTCTATCTGATCGGCTGTCTCCATATCCAGGAGGAAAACTTCTTTTTCCGTCAATGGTTTGCCGAGACACCCGCCGATGAACCCCTGCTGCTCGACGCCTTCAGCAGCTATCTGGCCGAATTGCCCTCTCACTGCCTGCTTCTCCATTTCAATGGCAATGGCTTTGACATCCCCTATCTGCGCCAAAAATATGAAAGCCATAGCAGAGAGTTCCCCCTGGACTCCATGGAAAGCCTGGATCTCTACCGAATGATCCGCCCCTATAAGAAAGTATTGGGACTGGCCAGTCTGCGCCAGAAAGCCATCGAAGACTATCTGGGCATTGTGCGCACCGATCCCTTTGACGGCGGTCAGCTGATTGCCGTCTATGAAAATTATTTAAAAACACGGTCCGGAGAAGGACTCTCTGCTCTCCTGGCTCACAACGACGAGGACGTCCGCAATATGCCCCGACTGTTAGCCATCCTCAGTCTGAACGACTATATGGAGGCAAACTACCGCCTGACCGGCTGCCGCCTCCACGACACACAGGACCTGGCCGGTCGGAAACGCCGGGAGCTTCTGGTGGCTTTGGAAAGCCCCATATCTCTGCCCCGCCCCATATCCGTCCGCACCGACAGCGGCCTGTACCTGACTGCTTCCGGAACACGCATCAGCCTGGCCGCTCCTTTAGCCGAGCTCTGTTTAAAGCACTATTTCCCCGATGCCAAAAACTATTTTTATCTTCCTGAGGAAGACCGGGCCATACACAAAAGCGTGGGCATTTACGTAGACAAAGATCATCGCATCCGCGCCACCAAGGACAACTGCTATATCAAAAAGGAGGGCTGCTTCCTTCCCTGCCCGCCGGATATGGAGATAAAAGACGAGGAGGCCGCCGTCTTTTGCCAGGACCGCCGGGATAAAGATTTTTATCTGGAATGGTCCGACACCGATGCAGGCCTCCTCACGGAAGATTTCTGGAACCGTTTTGTTCACGCCCTATGGAAAAGCCGCCGATGACCCTCTCTGTCAAAGGCGGCTTTGCTTTTTTATTCGCCGATCACGGTGATCACACATCTGCGGTCCCGGTCTCTGGTGCGGTCAAAATCCACGAAGTAGACATAGCCTGTGGTGCCTACGCCCAGTTTTCCCTGATCCACATCCAACACCTGACTGGAACCGAGGAGAGTGGCCTTTAAATGGGCATCTCCGTTAAAGAGAGCGGTCCGATCGCCTCCGGGCAGATATGCCTCCGCATCCGGCCAGGAAGCAACAGCCTCGTAGTGTTTCTCTCCGGGATAATTGTATTGGCCCAGGCGCACCTCATCGGGAATGATTTTCTTCAGCACATCGTTTAAGTCTGCCTGCAGATATTCGTCTCCGTCCTCATTGTAATCATGTACAAATTCCTCAAAGAACACCGAGCAGGTGGTGTGAGGGCTGATCACCGCACAAATACCGTTCTGAATGCCGCTCTTTGCAATGACCTCCTTCACCGCGTCGGTGATGTTAAAAAAGCTGGGGGTCTTCCCATGGGAATGAAGATGTATCGTCTCTTTATATACCGCCATCACTGTTCTCCTTCCATTGCTTCTCTTCTGTCCTTTGCCGCCCGCACAATAGCCTCGGCCATCTCCTGAATACGCGCCGCCGGGTCAGGTGCATTTAAAATACCGCTGGTCGCTCCGGTGCCATCGGCTCCCAGACGCACCACATTGTACACATCGTCAGCCGTGGTGATGCCTGAGGCAATCATCACCTTTACCTCCGGATTGACTGCATGGATTCTGTCCGTGCTCTCATAGATGTAGCTGTTGTCCGCCACCTGTCCCGTGCCGATCAGCTCCGTGGGCTCACACAGCAGTATATCCGGCGACATCTGCGCAATGGCTACCGCCTCCGCCACCGAATCGGCGCATACAATCGTAGTCATCTCCAGCTCTTTCGCCCGCCCGATGGTTTTGCACAGCTCAGCCACCGTCAGGGGATTTTCCGCATGATTCAGGAAAACCGCATCTGCTCCTGCCTCCTTCAGGGATTCCGGCAGTACATGGCCCATGCCTCGGCCCGGCCGCAGCGCCTCCATGTGCTGCGCCGTCACAATGACATGCTCCGTATTTTCACGGATATAGCGAATATCCGCAAAGGGACAGGTAAAATAGATGGAAAGTCCTGTCTCCGCCGCCGTGCGGTCCGCCGCTCTGGCCAGTTCCAGCGATTTCTTTCCATATAAATAGGATTTGGGATTGACAATCAAAAAGGGGGTCTTTACCTCTCTTTGGCTCATTACACTTACCTCCATCCGGAAAATATTCTGCATTTATCCTCACATGATTTTTTAGCTCTTAACACCAAAAGCTGTTACGCAAACCGCCCGGTTCAGTCCTGCTTAGGCGCAAAGACCTGGAAATAATGGCGCAGCACATCGGCCATGCCTCGATTGCAGGCTCTCTTCAGCGAGACAAAATCCTGCGGTTTTTCCTCCTTCACCTGATCCATGGCTCCAATCAGGAAATCCGTAAAAATGTTTAATTTGGAAATTCCCTCTGTAGCGCAGCGGCGCAGATTGTCGTCGCCTGTGCCCGAACCGCCGTGCAGAACCAACGGGATTGCGAGAGCGTCTCTCAGCTCATGGAGACGTTCAAAGTTCAAAACCGGCTTCCCATTTCCCTTGTACACACCATGCGCAGTTCCGATGGACACAGCCAGCGAATCTACATCCGTCTGCCGGACGAATTCCACGGCCTCCTCCACCGTGGTGTAGACCGAATCCGAATTGTTGTAATCCTGATAATTCTCCCCCTGGCCCACATGGCCGATCTCCGCTTCCACCGTAATGTTTCTGGGATGGGCCATCTTTACGATTTCCTTGGTCCGGCGCACATTCTCTTCAAAATTCTCCATAGAGGCATCGATCATGACCGAGGAAAATCCCAGTTCAATAGCTCTGGCGATATAATCCGCATCCTGGCCATGGTCCAGATGCAGGACAATAGGAACCTTTACGCTGTCCGCCATAAATCTGCCCACCACAGCAGCCTCCTCCAAGGAGATCACCTCACGGTGCGCCTGGGCAAAGGACAAAACGATCGGACGGCCGACCTCCTCAGCCACCTGGACAAAAGTGCGGGCCGAATCCAGATCCAGAAAATCCGGAGCAGGAACGGCATAGTTTCCTCTCTTAGCTTCCAGCAAAATTTTTTTTGAATTTACCAGCATAACGACTCCTTTCCCCATCTTGGTTTTAGCTGCCCTTCCACAGCACTGCAATAGGCTCTGCCGGCAGAATCTCCTCCGACATCGTCTATATTATATCGCAGTCCTTTTAAAATAACCAGTGTAAATCTGCTTAACATTTGTATAGAAATTTGCCCGGATTTTTGTTCATTTTTAACAGTTTGAATATGTGCTTTACATTTGTAAACAAAATAGCTAAGGTTTTCTTTCAACATCACTTTTCAGATATGGAAAAAACCGACTGGATTGTTCCAATCGGCCTTATCTGCATATACTTTTGCGATTTAAAGTAAATGGGGAATGTGCAGTTTTGACGGCAGCTTTAAGCCATAGCAGCTTTCCTTGCCTCGATTGCCTGCCAGAAAGAACACTGTACTGCAAATGTGCGATTTTCAGCCAATCAGCACTTGTGCGGCATCTATGTCAAGGCAAATGCTGCGATCAGCAATTTCTCTCGGCGCATAAGATTGTCCTTTATTGATACAGGCGTATTTTGCCATACAGTAAAAGTCATAATAATGGCGGGAATACCGCTGGGGCATGGAAAGGTGTTCAGGCCGGTTGGCCTCATGGTGAAGAATCGTAGCCTATGCTTTATATGGTCCGTCACTGATATAGGACCATACTGCCGTTACTTGAGCAGACAGTCCCAGCATATTTAATGCAGTATCTCCACATGGAGCGATGGTCCAATGATAGCATCTCGCTCGGAAACAATAAAAATTGTACCGTCAGGAGCTGCACCAATGCGGTTTTGGATCTCTTTCGCATAACCGTATGCCATGCGTATCGCCTCCTTTGTCCCGTTTATTATATATTATTCGGGACAAAAAAAGCAATAGACCTATCTGTCCCTTTTCTCAAAGGGTTCCCAAGAAAAGACCTCCTGATACCTTAGCAACTGGCTCAAAATATGCCCCGGTAACGAATTGCTAATAAATCTGCTGGTGTTCATTTTAATTCTTTTAGCACCTCGCCAATATCCCCATTGATACAGACAGACTGCTCCGCAATCTCCTTCGGCGCCGCTGCATCCCCGTAATTGATGCATACATATATCGCCTCCGGATTCTGGTATGTCATCTGCCAGAAGGGATATTTTATAATACCGGAGGTGTTATGTTTATTGCGCGCCATTTTTCGAAACGATATATCTTCTCAAATCTTGGTTCACAGCCTCAGACTATCCTCATCCAGTAAAAAATTCCGTAATCCTATCGTTGCAATCCCGTTTTCATCACGACGGACTTTCTGGTTACCGCCTACTACAATGATTTTCCTAAAGGAGTCGGAGATACTGAGCAAACTGCGCTGTTCCTGAGCGATTTTATCGGAGGTCGGCATGGCAAATGCGGATTGAATGTAGTATTTTTCACTTCCCATAGTGGCAACAAAATCAACTTCCAACTGCTTTTTTTCCCGCTTCCCTGCTCTGTTGGTGCTGTAATGTTCAACTACGCCCACATCTACATGGTAACCTCGAATCCGAAGTTCGTTGTAGATGATGTTCTCCATAAGATGATTTTCCTCCACTTGTCGGAATCCCAAGCGAGCGTTCCGAAG
>CALWGV010000066.1 GCA_944380185.1 uncultured Lachnospiraceae bacterium | reverse complement strand
CAAAACAGCAGAGCAAAAACACAGAAAAACATTGCAGCGATCGATAGAGATCTTCGTCTCATCACAAAATTCCTCCTCTCTCGGGTTCAGGGTCAATGGTTCGCAGCTGCCGGAAGGTTATCTTCTGTTTGTAGAATATCACCTAAGCTCCCTGGAGTCAACGCGAAATCGCGCAACCGTTTTATTAGAGGAAATGCGCATTTATACTCTATATTTTTGTATAATTTGCCATTAAAAATCTCATGATTGACATTTATTTTATGGATTTTCCCGGTTAAATACCTCTGTTGGTTTAAGGATTTACGCAACCGCTTTCGTATTTCGTAACCCTTACAACTACTTGCAAAAAACGCTTTAGAGACTAGCCGGCTGCACGCAGACAACTCTCTAAAGCGTTTTCTTTTTCTTTAAACCTTGCCGTCTAACAGCGGCAGAATAAATTGTATCCCGCAATAACAAAAGCCACCGCCACAACAATCACAGATAATCTGGTGGGCAGAATGCATTTGATAATCATTCCCACACCCAGCCAGAACAAAATAAAGCCTACCAGCCGACTCATGCCTTCCCGCCCCAGCCCTTTTCCTTACAGCATATGCAGCGATGCCCGACTTGATGCTTGGTCTACTCTTCGTCCAGTATGGCCTCCGCGGTCTTTTCCGTCTTCTCGGCCTGGGCAGCCGCTTTTTTTGCCTGGGCAGCTGCATCCTCGGCAGCCTCCTCGGCCGCTTTCTCCGCGTCCGTCGCCTCACCGCCGCCGGTAAAGCGATTGATAATACCAGGAGCCATACCCAGAATACGGTCCACCAGATCTTCCTTTTCATCGGTGCGCACCAGCTTGGTGCTGCCGTCCTTTCCAATAATCAGGACAGCGGCGGGACGGATTTTGCCTCCCAGGCCTCCTCCGTCATTATTCTTGCCATTGCCCGCAAAGGCGCCTGCGCCGATGCCAAAGGAAACATCAGCCAGAGGAACGATCGTCACATTCCCCACTTCCATTGCCTCCCCCACTACAGTCTTGGTGGTCACAAAGCTGTCCATTCCCTTAAACAGGGCATCCACTGTCGCATTGAAATTGCTCTTCTCGGCCATTTCCATCTCCTCCTGTCACATTTCCTTCCATTTCTGATATGCTTTCCTGAAATTATCGTCGAACCATATTTTCAGTGCCAGGGCCAGAAGGCTTGCCACCCGAATGCACCCCCGCACAGAAAATTCTCCTTCCAGACAGGCCTCCTCAAAATCGGGAGTAACGGATATACCCTCCCGATAAGCCAAGGGCAGCAGACTGAGGATCCCTGTGATCTGACCGGTAAGAGACGGATCGTCAAAGCCAAACCGCCCCTTTAGGTATACCTTTCTTGGACCAATATGCTTTAACAGGCCTTTAATCTGCCGCAGAAAAAGCTTTATGGCTTCCCTCACCTCCGGCAGCCTCAAAAAATCGATCAGACAGCCTACCTTCTCCCGTTTTTCCTGCAATCCCCGCAGCCCATCCTTGATGTTCTCCTTCCACTGCAGACACTTTTTCCTCCAGGAAGGAACTTTTTCGGCAGACTTAGCGGCATTGGCAATGCCAGCATCAGTTCTGCCGGCATCAGCAGGCACCGAGGACACTTTATTTCCGGAAGCTGGCCGATCTGCCGGCCCGCCTGTTTCCTGTTCTTTTTTCGGCAGCCCTGTTTCCGGCAATCCTTGCTTTGACGCCTCTTGCCTTGATGAATCTTGCCCTGGCAGTTCTTGCTCTGGCAGTTTTGGCTTCGATGCCTCCGGTTTCGGCGTTCGTCTCTTGCAGGTGATGCCGAGCAGCTTCAGCCGAAAATATCCCTCCTTCTCATAGCCAAACTCTACGCGGATCAGAGAAAGAAACCAGCTGACTCTGCCATGCAGCGCAGTCCCCCGGTCCGGCCAATGATACCCGCTCACCCGGTAGCGCACCGGGACAAACAGGACCGTCAGAAGCAGAAGCACAAGTAAAGTCAGCAGGGCCAAAAGCAGTATTCCGACTATCTTCAATATCAATAAAACAATCTGCATAGGCCTCTCATCTCACTGCCGGCTTTTTGCCGGCTCCTTTGACTTCCAGATATCCTCCCGGCTGATGCGGCCGTACCTCTCATAGCAATCCTGCAGCATCCTCTCACAGACCGCAAAGGCTTCCCTTCGATCTGCTGCAATTCCCAGAACCCACATTTCGTCTGCCCGATAGCGCGTCCCCCGCAGGCAGGATGCCGGTACCAGCTCCATCAAGTTATTTTCATTGGCCGGGGAAACAATGAGATAAAAATCCCGCATTCCTCTGGGCAGAATATCTGTCTGCGACAACAGCTCACGGTACTGCTCCAGATGCTCTCTGGCACGGTCTCCTGTATACAGCGGTTCCCGCCACCGCATGGGGATCACTTCCTTTCCTCTCCCGGCCCGAGATACCCATCGGCCCTCGTTCCCTTTTCGGCTGCCGTCTTTCGCAGCTATCTATCTGTCTTTGACTTCTTCACGGGCATCTTCTTCACAGGCCTTGTGCAGACATTCAAGCCCCAGCGCCATGGCTGCCGCAGCCGCCTGTCTGCGCACCTCCCCGCGGTCACCCCGAAAATGATATTCCTGGACCACAGTGCGCTCACCCCCTGGGCGGCCGACACAGCAGCCTATATAGACAAGCCCTACCGGCTTGTCCTCCGTGCCGCCGCCCGGTCCGGCCAGGCCGGTCACTGACACGGCAAGGTCTGCCTGCCCGGCCCTCCTGCAGCCGCGAGCCATCCAGGCCGCCGTCTGTGCACTGACAGCCGTATACTTCTGCAATACCTGCCGATCCACGCCCAGGATACGGTTTTTGGCCCGATCTGAGTAGGTAATAAATCCGTTTTCAAACACCTCCGAAGCACCCGGCACGGACACGAGGGCCGCTGCCGCCAGGCCTCCTGTACAGGACTCCGCCAGACTGACGGTCTGTCCTCCTTCGGCAAGAAGCTTTATCAATTCTGCTGCGCTCTCGCCGCTGTCCGGCAAAACAGCAAAGGCCTCCTGCATTTCCCAAAAACCCTGTTCCACTTTCAGGCCCCCTTATATTCTGTCCCGATTTCCCGCCTTTAAAATCTCCGAGATCAAAAACCTCCCTGACTGAGCACCTGAAAATTCTTTTTGATATAATCGATCAAGGATACAATGGTCAGCACCAAGGCCGCCCAGTAAAACACCGTAGTTACCGGCGACAAGGCCGGGATATCCAGAATCAGCAGAACAATCAGAATCATCTGCGCTGTGGTCTTGAACTTTCCCCAGTAGCTGGCCGCAATAACAATGCCGTTATCAGAGGCAATCAGACGAAAGCCGCTGATAATAAATTCTCTGGCGATGATAAGGATCACATACCAGGCAGGCAGTGCCCCCAGAGAGATCAGGCAGATCAGGGCAGAGCATACTAACAGCTTGTCCGCCAGCGGGTCCATAAATTTGCCGAAATTGGTCACCAGTCCTCTCTTGCGGGCGATCTTGCCGTCCAAAAGATCGGTCAGGCTGGCCACGATAAAAATGGCCAGAGCAATATATCTCATATACTCCAGTACACCGCCGAAAACAGCGTAGAACCAGCCCCAGCCCTCATAGGGTCCCAGCATAAAAATAACAAAAAAGGGAATCATGCACACACGAAGAATCGTCAGCTTATTCGGTAAATTCATCCTCAATCTCTCCTATCAGATCGTATTCCAGGGCTCCGGTGACTCTCACCCGGACAAAATCGCCGGTCATCAGCTCCTCCCCTGTCTGAACAAAAATCAGCCCGTCCACATCGGGCGCATCCATGTAGGTGCGTCCTACGTAGGCATTTTCCTGCTCCACCTTTCCCTCTATCATCACATCCAGCACACGCCCCTCTTTCAACTCACCGTTTGCGAAGGCGATGTCCTGCTGCAGTTCCATAATCTCATCCCGGCGGCGTTCTTTCTCCTCCTCGGGAATCTGACCGTCCATGGCCGCCGCCGGCGTGCCTTCCTCCGCACTGTAGGCGAAAACGCCCAGCCGGTCAAAACGGCATTCCTTCACAAACGCTTTCAGCTGCTCATGTTCCTCCTCGGTCTCTCCCGGGAAACCGGAGATCAGGGTCGTGCGCAGACAGATATCCGGAATCCTCTCCCGAATACTGCGGATGCGTTCCAGAAGCTCCGCCTTCGTTGTTTTTCTGCCCATCCGCCGCAGAACGCTGTCGCTGGCATGCTGAATCGGCATATCAATATAATGACAGATTTTGGGCTCCCGTCCAATCACATCGATCATCTCATCCGTGATCTCCTCAGGATAGCAATACTGCAGACGGATCCAATACAGCTGCGGTATACGGCAGAGCCTGGCAAGAAGCTCGGGCAATGCCTTGCGGCCATAGAGATCCGTGCCGTAGAGCGTGGTCTCCTGGGCCACCAGAATCAACTCCCGCACGCCTTTTTCGGCCAGACGCTGCGCTTCCTCCACCAGCTGCTCCAGGGGAAAGCTGCGGTACCGCCCCCGCACACCGGGAATAGCGCAATAGGTACAATGCTTATCGCAGCCCTCGGCAATCTTTAAGAAGGCATAATGGCCGCCGGTAGTCACCACACGCCCCGGCAGGATATCCATAGCCCGGTCGATGCTCTCATAATGTCTGGCAGTCCGGCCGGCCAGAGCCTCCTCCACCGCCTGGACGATCTCGTCATAGCCGGTCGTCCCGATGACGCCGTCCAGCTCCGGCAGTTCATCCAGGATTTCCTCCCGGTATCTCTGAGCCAGACAGCCGGCCGCCAGCAGCACCCGGCAGCATCCATCCGTCTTCATCCGCGCCATCTCCAGAATCGTCTGGATACTTTCTTCCTTGGCGTCCCCGATGAAACAGCAGGTGTTGACCACAATAATGTCGGCCTGTGTCTCATCATCGGTGAACTCATATCCGGCCTGGTCAAGAAGTCCCAGCATAGTCTCCGAGTCCACCAAATTTTTATCGCAGCCAAGGGAAACAAACAATATTTTCATCTATTTCCTTTCTTTTGTCTCTCGGCGAACCGACAGAGCACATGTAACCGACACGCTTTTTCTCGGATACCGTGCAAAAAGAAAGCCGCGCAGGCAGTTACTCCTGTGCGTCTCCCTCCTCTGTATCCTGCGCTGGTTCCTCTTCCCTTCCGGCTTCGCTCTCATCGGACTCCTCATCCAATATATCTTCCTCGATCCAGTCTTCCATCCCTTCTTCTTCCATCTCCTCGGCATCTCCCTCGGGCAGAATCTTTACCTTGCCGTCATAGAGCTCCTCCACGGCGACAGAGAGCGGTTTTTTCTTCTCATCGGCCTCCACCAAGGGCTCTTCACCGGCCACCAGCTGCCTGGCCCTCTTGGCCGCAGCAATTACGATGGAATAACGGCTGTTGACTACGGGCTCCTCGCCCTCAGCCGAATTTTTGTTGACTGCAGAAATTAACTCCGTATAAGAAGGATGCAGCATTTTTATAATCTCCTTTCCATTCCTGAGCGTTTTTGTATTTACGCTTATGTAAAGCTTTTCAACTCTCGGCGAATCTTTTCGATTCTGCCCTTCTGGGAGGCCGCCTTGAAATGCTGGCTCTGAATCACCTCATGCAGCAGGGATGCGCACTGTTCCACATTGTCGTTTATCAGCAGATAATCATACCGATCCATATCCTGCGCCTCCTCCACTGCCCGATGCAGACGGGCGTTTATCACAGCCTCTGACTCTGTCCCACGGCCGCAGAGGCGTTTTTTCAATTCCTCAGCGCTGGGAGGCATCACAAAGATCAGCACCGTCTCCGGAAACTTTTCCTTGATCTGGAGAGCTCCCTGGATCTCAATTTCCAGAAGCACGTCCTTTCCCTCCGCCATCTTCTGCTCTACGTAGGCGCGGGGCGTGCCGTAATAACAGCCGCAGTAGCAGGCATGCTCCACCAGCTCATCGTCCCGGATCATCCGGACAAACTCTTCCTCCGTAATAAAATAATACTCTCTCCCGTTCACCTCGCCCGATCTGGGTTCTCTGGTGGTGCAGGAAATCGACAGGGCATAGTTGGGATACCGCTTCAGCAGCTCCTTCATCAGCGTCCCTTTGCCCGCACCGGAAAAACCGGAAATGACAACCATTACACCTTGTTCACTCATTGTCTTCCTCTTCCCTGCCTGAATATTCTCTGCCAGTCTGCCCGAAACGGGCAGCCAGCGTCTCGGGAAGGAGTGCCGACAGGATAATCCGGTCCCCCTCCGTAAAAAGAACTCCCTTGGTCTTGCGCCCCTGAGTCGCATCAATAATGCGCCCGCTCTCCCTTGCACTCTGAATGAGTCTCTTGATGGGAGCGGAATCAGGACTTACAACGGCGACAATGCGATCAATATTGACCACGTTGCCAAAACCAATATTGACAAATTTACTCAATGTTCTGCACCTGCTCCCTCACTTTTTCAATCTCCGTCTTCAGCGCAATGGCGGCATCGGACAGCTTGAGATCGGCAGACTTGGAGAGGGTCGTATTGGCCTCGCGGTTCATCTCCTGCGCGATAAAGTCCAGCTTGCGCCCGACAGCTCCGCCGCGGATCAGCTCATCCCTCATGGTGTTAATATGGCTGCGCAGACGCACCATCTCTTCGTCCACACAAATCCGATCGGAATAGACGGCCACCTCCTGCAGGATACGGTTCTCATCCAGAGAGGTATCGCCTAAGACTTCTTTTACCTTTTCCTCCAGGCGAAGCCGATACTCCGCAAGCACCTGGGGGAATCGCTCCTCGATTTCGTCCACCCAGCCAGTCATGGCAGCAAGCTTTCCCAAAAGATCTTCCTTGAGCTGTTCGCCCTCCTTCTCCCGGGAAGCCACAAAACGATCCCGCGCGATGGTCACCGCCTCGGACAAGATCGCCCAAAGCCTCTCTTCATCGGCCTCGGCGGACTCCATCGAAAACACCTCCGGGCAGCGCCCCAGTATAGAGGCTGTCACATCATTGACGATGCCAAAACGGTCCGCCATCTCCTGAAAAGCTTCCATATACTCCGCTGCCAAAGCCGCATTGAACTTCAGACCGGCCGCCTGGGCGGAATAATCCTCGAAGGTGATATACATATCCACCTTGCCTCTGTTTATCTTATCCTTCAGAAGATTTCTCAGGGCAGATTCAAAGGCGTTGAATCTGCGGGGCATCTTGATCCCCAGATCCAGATAGCGGTGGTTCACCGCCTTCATCTCCACACAGATCTTATACTCCTCTGTGCTGCTCTCATACCGTCCAAATCCGGTCATACTTCTTAACATGGCACTCTCCCGTATTTATCCCAAAAGAGGCCGCGCCGGCCTCCACCTGCGGCTCAACCGGCAGACAGGATTTTATCTAATACATTATAAAGCATCCGGACGGTCAAGTCAATCCAATTTCGCCATTAACGCCCGCCGTTGGCTGCCTTCGCACCTGCTTTTCGGCACATTCCCAGCCGTATTCAGCCGCTCTGCCCAAACTCCATGTTGGCGAATATTCGCTCCATTCTCTCATCCGGGAAGCGCTCATCGATAAACTCCTCCACTGCATTGTCTGCCGCCACGCCATAGACCCGCTCCGACCAGCGGGTCACAGCGGCTAATGTCACCAGCGAATTGACCACCATAAAGACGCACAGTACCCAGGTCAGCGCCTTGCCGATCTTTTTGGGGATATTCAGGATCCACTTGGACAGCAGCGGATAGACGCTCTTGATCCACCACACGCCGAGAACGCCCCAGAACAAGGAGCATTTGAGACAGATGCGTCCGTTCAGGTTGAAAAATTCATTGCTGTAGTCCCAGGAGCGGGATCCGAAAAATGTCTCCTGTCCCCAGGAACATACATACTCCACAAGACTCCCGATAAGGATTCCGCCCAGAAAAGACAGCAGCCACGAGCGGTTGCGGTAGCGATACAGAGCAAGGGTCAGCACTGCGGCCCCAACGCCGTAGACCAGATTAAAGGGTCCATATACCAGGCCCGACCGGCTCTCCACATATCCATTGGTGAGCAGGCACCAGAACATCTCCCAGACCACACCGGCAAAGCATCCGGCAAAAAAGATAATAAAAATCTTATAGAAATTGATCCCTCTGGCAAAATGCTCCCTTTCCTGTTCCTCCAGATCAATGACAGAATTCGGCGGAGCTGCAGGAATCAATCTTCTCTTTTTGCGGCTTTTTACATCCCGCAGCCGCGTTTCCAGTTCATCCGCCTGAGCCGACATTTTTTTCAGGGAGTGAGACAGCGAAGTGGCCGTGGTCTTCAGTTCTCTTACCTCTCGCTCTGCCGCCTCATAGAGCTGCCTGCGCTCCGGCGTTTCCCCCTCCTTTCGCACCCCCTCTCTGTCTTCGCGTTTCTTCTCTTTTGTATTGTCCGCCCCCCAGGCCAGCTCCAGATAATATCTCTCCAGAAGCTCATCCGTGGAATGCTCCGTATCGGCCAGAAGTGCTCTCAGCCGCTCGTGTTTCTCCGAGGTCAGCTCTTCGTCCCAGTTTTTTCCCATTTTTATCTGTCCCTTTCTCTCCCTGCCCTATTTCCATCATGCAAACGAATTATAACAGGATGTCCGCAGCCTGTCAACGAAACCGGATCCTTCACAGGAACAGGAAGAGAAAAAGGGAAAAAAAGCAAAAAAGAGAAGAAAAACAGCCCTGATGGAGACTGCTCTTCTTCCCCCTTGTCTTTTTTCTCTCAGATATACTGCGCCATTTCCTTTAACGACCGGAAAACTCCATCCGGCTGAATTTCTGCTTTCTCCAGATCCTCCTCCTTCGTTTCCCCGGAGAGTACCAGGATTCCCTTGGCTCCGTTTTTCACACCGGCGGCCACGTCGGTATAGAGGCGGTCGCCCACAAAGGCTACCTCCTCCTTCCGACATCCGGTCTGCCGGAGAATCATCTCCAGGGTCTCCTCCCCCGGCTTTCCCAGATAATATGGCTCTCGCCCTGTCGAGCAGCCGATCAGCCTGCACATGGCCCCGCAGTCCGGGATGAAGCCATCCTCCGTGGGGCAGTTGATATCTCTGTGCGTAGCCAGAAAAAGGGCTCCGCCGCGGATAAAGGTACAGGCCCGCTCCAGCTTGTGGTAGGTGAGGGTTGTATCAAAACCGATCACTACAATATCCGGCGATTCCTGCGCCAGAAGGATGCCTGCCTCCCGGAAGGACTGTTCCAGAGCCGGCGTCCCCACCAGGTAGACACTCTTCCCCGGATAACGGGTCTGCAGATAATCGATGGTCACATCGCCGGAGGTCAGGATTCTCCGTCTGTCTATGCGGCAATCCATCCGCCCCAGCTTATCGATATAGAGCTCCGGCGATTTGGAAGAATTGTTGGTAAAAAACAGAAAGTCCCTGCCGGATGCAGCCACCCTGTCCAAAAAATCCAGGGAACCCTCCAGAATCTTTTCTCCCAGATAAAAGGTTCCGTCCATATCCAGGACAAAAAGCTTGATCCCGGCCAGAAGCCGTCTCTTCTGATCACATTCCCTTTCCTGTCTGTTGCCCATCGGTCTTTCTTGCTCCTTTTTGCTAAATCTCATAGGAATGGACGTCAGGCAGTCCGCAGATCAGATCCTCGACTTCCATCCGATCTTTTTCCGCCGGCACCGCAAAAACCACCTTCAGCTTTTTGGTCTTGCTGCCCTGCATTTCACATTTGATCCGAAGCACATTGAGGCCCTCCTTTTCCAGCAGAGAAATAAGGGTCCTCATGTCCGTCCTTCCATCCTGGATGACAAAATCGATCTGCCCGTGCCAGAAGCCCTTGACCAGTCTGTTGTTTTTGTGAAAGATAAACTGGGCCAAAAGCAGCACCAGCGTCGTGCTGATTCCCGTTATGTACATTCCTGCGCCCAGGGCCATGCCGATGGCCACCGTGGCCCAGATTCCTGCCGCCGTGGTGATGCCGCTGGTAAAGCCCTGCTTGCCGCTGATCACCAGACCGCCGCCCATCAGGCCCACACCGGCCAGGATGCCCGCCGCCACGCGGGAGACATCCACCGATGTGCCCTCCGTCCCGATTGCGTCGGCAAAACCGTATTTTGAAATCACCATCATCAGCGCAGACGCCACGGCGATGATAAAATGGGTCTTGATTCCCGCCGCTTTGATTCGCTTTTGCCTCTCCCAGCCGATCAGCGCCCCGCAGATACCCGCCGCAATGATGCGGACAATATAAATAATCTGTGTAAAAATAAAGTCCGGCATGTCCGCTCCTCTCCCGTCTCTATCCGCAGCTTTTTCCTAGCGGGCTTCTTTCTTTCTCATATCCAGCAGGATGTCCGGACGGTTGGTGATAACGCTGTAGCAGCCCGCATGATAAAGAGTATCCAGCTCATCCGGCGCATCCGGCGTATAGGGACTTACGCCCACGCCAAGGGCTGCCAGCCGGGGAATCAAGGTCTCATCCTGCAGCACCGAGTGATATTCCGGATGCAGATAATCCAGCGGGAAATCCAGGCTCTTCACATAGCTCACCAGATCTCTCTGCTTCTCGAGCCATGCCACGGCATCCGGCATGACTGCTCCCTCCGGCAGCAGAGCCGCACAGCTGTGAATCAGCTCCAGAATCACTGCCTGCGGATTTTTGGCCACTATATCCACATTTCCCATGCCGGAGAGAACCTCCTGCGGCAGGGTCAGATCTTCCACAGCGATCTGCGACAGAGGCTTGTTCTCCGGCACAGCCTTTGCCACCGCCGCAAACAGCGAACTCTCCGCCATGGACGAGGCCATGGTCAGAGCTCCTACCCGCAGCTCGGGACACAGCTTTTTAACCTGGGCCAGCAGACTGTGGTCAAAAGCCGAGATCAACGTCTGCTCCACCATATCGTGAGCCTTGATCGCTTCCACCACCATCTCCACATAGGGAATCGTGCGGTCTACCGGGGCCTTCAGCTCTATGTTTACCACCTTCAGAGGACGTACCGTCTCCAGGCATTCATCCAGGGTGGCGATCTGCTCTCCTGCAAACTCCGGCCCCTTATGGCTGCCGAAATCCAGCTTTTTTAATTCTGCCAGCGTCATGTCGGCGATTTTGCCGGGGACGCCTGCCGTGCCGTCCACCGAATAATTGTGGTGAATGACCATCTTCCGGTCAGCCGTCAGCTGCACGTCGGTCTCAATACCGTCGGCCCCCATCTCGATGGCCTTGCGAAAAGCGGAAAGGGTATTTTCCGGGGCAAAATAGCAGGCGCCGCGGTGCGCAACAATATAAGTCATCTTTATCCTCCTTCCGGGAAATTGTTCTTACAGCATTTATTCCTCTATCTCTGCCGCTTCCACAGCTTTTTCCAGAGCCGCCTCGTCCTCGTCGCTCATGCTTTCGCCGTGCTTGACATTGGCTATCAGGATGATGGCCAGAACCATGGCTACCAGGCAGAACACCTGCAGCGTATTGTAGTTATTGCCGGTGATGCCGATCAAAAAGCCGATGAGCGTCGGGCATATCACCGCCGCCGTAAAGGTGGCCGTATAGTAATAGCCGGTAAATGCGCCAAAACGTTCCTTGCCGCCTATGGCCAGCATGATCGGCAGCGTATTGATATTGACCAGGATAAATGCAGCCGCATAGACGAAGTTCAGGATCGTGAGAACAACGTCCACAGAGGTTATATCCGTATATGGGATTAAAAACATCAGCAGATGACAGAGGGCCACGACTACCAGGCCGATGGTGATGGTCTTCTTGCGTCCCAGCTTGCGCCCCATGACGCCGGCAGGCACCGCGATCAGCACGCCGCCCAGAGTAGCCACCGTGCGTATCAAAGTGGCCCGGGTTGCGTCCATGCCCATCAGCCGGGTCGCATACAGGGTAAAGTAGGTGCTGAAACCGTCGCTGGAGCCGGAGATGCACACTAAGGCAAGCATCATGATAAACATGCTCCGCTTTACATCCGACGGCAGATTCAGATGGAGCAGAGATTCCTTCTTTTCTTTCTGCTGCTTCTCTGCCACCACGATCCTTTCCCCTCGGTTGTCCGGCCAGCGAACCAAAGTCAGCAGGATAATCAGGAACAGGACGCAGATCAGCGCGCCAAATACAAAGATGGACAGATAGTCGCCGGAATCTATGGCCTCCTTAAATCCGGCCGCGCTCAGAATCGTAGCCGCCATGGAAGCGATGATCGTCGTCACCGCCGCTATCATGTTGACGATAGCGTTGCCGTCGCTCTGATACTCCGGCGGCACAATATCCGGCATGATGGCCACGCAGGGAGCTCTCCAGGTGGACATGACAAAGTTAAAAGCGATGATAACGAGCATCATCAGAAGAATACCGGTCACGCCCTCGATTCGTCCCATCAGAGGGATCAGAATAAACAGGACGGCGCACACCGGGATACCGACGATCAGATAGGGCATGCGTTTCCCGAAGCGGGAGCGCATATAGTCAGACTTGCGTCCGAATATCGGCTGAAAGATCAGGCCAAAGAAGTTATCGATGGTCATGATAAAGCCGGTGAGGGTGGAAATTACCGTGGCCGGCAGCACAATGGAGCCCAAATGATTTAACTTGTCATCCAGAATCAGAGGAACAAAGGAATTATAGATAGTCCAGAAGACCATTACCGAGCCAAAGCCCAGACTGGCGATAACCAGCTGTGTCGTACTGTAGCCCCTCTTCTTTTTCTGTTCTTGTGACATGTTTTTTCCTCCTTAGCTTGTGAAAAAATACATCTTTTATATCTTTTTCTTGCAAGAATCATAAATTTATTTTACAATATCGCCATACATCTCACAAGAAACAAATGAAAGGATTTGTCTCATTATGGCAAAATCAACAACTTCCAGGCAAAAAGCATGTTTGGCCCTGGCGGAACTGCTGAAGACCCGCAATATTCATAAGATTACTGTCAATGAGATTCTAGAGAAGGCCGGGATTTCCCGCAGCCAGTTTTATCGTCTTTTTAAGGACAAATATGACCTGCTCAATCAGACCATCGCTCTGCAGGTGGATATGATATTTTCTGATTCCGCCAATATTTCCCTCGTCCTGGACAATCTGGTAGCCCTGCTCGAAGTGACCAGAGATGCCTATCTGACCACCAGTCTCTTTCACAATGAGTACAGCGAACTTTTCCAGATCTACTTTGAAATGATCCTGCGCCTCTTCACCCGCCATATAAACCAGGTGCAGGGAGAACAGGTCTCGTCCAGGCAGACACACGCCCTTCGCTTTGCCGCTGCCGGCTCCACGATGATGATTTTGGATTGGCTGGGCGGCGGCTGTCGGGAAAAGCCGCGGCAGATTGCCGAAGAGCTCATCCAAATCCTTTCCTCATTTATCCTTTACGAATAAAGAGAAGGACAGTATAATAAAGCCTGACAAAGGAGGATATCTATGGCATTAGATGGAATCGCAGTAGCCAATCTGCGAAAGGAAATAGAAGACCGCATCCTGGGCGGGCGCATCAGCAAGATCGCCCAGCCGGAGAGCGACGAGCTGCTGCTGACGATAAAGGGAGCCAGCGAGCAGTACCGGCTGGCTCTGTGCGCCAGCGCAAGCCTGCCCTACGTATATTTCACCGAGGCCAACCGGCCAAGCCCCGCCGCAGCCCCCGGCTTCTGCATGCTTTTGCGCAAGCATATCGGAGGCGGACGAATCACCGGCGTCAGCCAGCCCGGCCTGGAGCGCATCCTGATTTTTACCGTGGAGCATCTGGATGAACTGGGCGATGTGCGCCATAAAAAGCTGATTATCGAACTGATGGGCAAGCACAGCAACTTGATTTTCTGTGACGAGGAGGATCGGATCATCGACAGCATCAAGAGGATCCCTGCCACGGTGAGCTCCCTGCGGGAGGTACTTCCGGGCCGCCCTTATTTCATCCCCAATACGATGGACAAAAAAGATCCCCTCTCCCTGTCCCGCGAGGTCTTTTTTGCGGACACGGCCTCCCGCCCTGTCCCCTGCTCCAAGGCCCTCTACACGACGCTGACGGGACTGAGCCCTCTGGCCGCCGAGGAGATCTGCTACCGGGCCGGCATTGATTCCGACCTGCCGGCCGCCGGCCTTTCCGATGCGGAGAAGGAACATCTCTACGGGACCCTTCGCCGGACCATGGAGGATATAAAGGACGGTCTCTTTATCCCCAATATCGTGAGCCGCCATGGGACGCCCCAGGAGTT
>CALWGV010000065.1 GCA_944380185.1 uncultured Lachnospiraceae bacterium | reverse complement strand
AGCAATGAGTGGGACAAATGATCGCGGCTGCAGGCACCGCAAGGTGGCAGGTGAGGAAAGTCCGGGCTTCACAGGGCAGGATGCCGGTTAACGGCCGGTGGGGGTGACCCTAAGGATAGCGCAACAGAAATAAACCGCCTGACTTGTCAGGTAAGGGTGGAAAGGCAGTGTAAGAGACTACCGCCGTCCTGGTAACAGGGCGGGCACATGCAAGCCCCATCCGAAGCAAGACCAAACAGAAAGCATAAGGCGGCCCGTCTGCTTTCGGGTAGGTCGCTGGAGCCTGGTGGCAACATCAGGCCTAGATAGATGATCATTCACGACAGAACCCGGCTTATCGTTCCACTCATCTGCATTAAAAAGGAGATTACACTAATGAGGGAAACTATACAGATCCGTTATGTCAGCGATCAGATCGACAGGCTTTGCTATATCGATGGCAAGTCGGACTGGATCGATCTGCGGGCTGCGGAGGATGTGGAGATGAAAGCGGGGGAGTTTCGGCTGATCAGCCTGGGTGTGGCCATGAAACTGCCGGAGGGCTATGAGGCCCATATCGTTCCCCGCAGCAGCACATTTAAAAACTTCGGTGTGATTCAAGCCAATCATATGGGCGTGATCGACGGCAGCTACTGCGGTGACAACGATATCTGGTATTTTCCCGCTATTGCCATGCGGGATACCCACATCCATGTAAATGACCGAATCTGCCAGTTTCGCATTATGAAGAATCAGCCTCCGGTCGTCTTTGAAGAGACGGATCATTTAACGGGTGTGGACCGGGGAGGCTTTGGCAGCACGGGGATCAGCTGAGAAAGGAGGGCCATATGAGATTTCGCAGAGGGATTGCCATGGCGGCGCTGGCTGCCGGTCTTTTGGCTGCATCCGCCTGCAGCTCGGAAGCGGAAGGCTACAATGAGGCTGGCCTGACCAGCTATAACAGCGGTGATTATGCTGCCGCTGCAGACTCCTTTGGCAGGGCTGTTGTGGCGGATAATCAGAATCCGGATTATTATGTCAATCAGGGTATGGCTTATCTGGAGCTGGAGGAGTATGACAGCGCACAGAGCTGCTTTGACAGTGCTCTGCGCCTGGATGGAAGCTGCCAGGGCGCATATCGGGGCAAAGGTATCGCCTATATGGAAGCGGAGCGATACGATGAGGCTGTCGACGCATTCAATGCTGCGCTGGCCTGCGAGTCAGGCCGGGTCAGCGATGCAGAGTACGATATCCTGCTGTACCGGGGGGAGACACAGATGCGCGGAGGCGATTATGCCGGGGCCATCGACACCTACACGGTGCTTTTGGAGACAAAAGGAGAAGAATCCCAGCTATATTATCTGCGGGGATCGGCCAACATAGGAGCAGGGGACATTGAAGCCGGCACGGCAGACATGGACCAGGCGGTGAGACTCTCTCCTGGAGATTACAGCCTGTATCTGAACTGCTACTACCGTCTGGCCGCGGCAGGACAGACCGACGCCGGGGTCCAGTATCTGCAGAATGCGCTGACCATAGCGGACAACACGGCAGATTCCCATAAATACAGAGGGATGATCCATTTTCTGCTGGGAGACTACAGTGCTGCGCTGGCGGAATTTGAATACGTGCAGGACAGCGCGGATGTGGAGACCTTGATCTATATTGGTCTGTGCTACCAGGCTCAGGGGGACGGCGAGCGCTGCGCGGATGCGCTGTCCAGAGCCCTGGAGCAGGGCGGCGAGAACCCGGATGTGTATTACCAGATGGGGATGTGCCTGTTCAGCATGGAGGACTATGAGGAATCTCTGGATTACCTGACCCGAGGACTTGCGCTGGACGGCGGCAGCTACCGGCGGGAAATGCTGTATATGCAGGCTCTGTGCTATGAGCGTCTGGACAGATTCGCAGAGGCTCTTGCAAGCTTCGAGTCCTATGTGGCCCTCTATGGCAGCAGTGATGAGCTGGAGAAAGAGATGGCTTTTCTCCGGACCAGATAGGAGAACGATGAGAGGACAGGGATATGCCGGCTATCTATGCAACGGCATGTCCCTTTTTGACTTTTATGCAGAGGTGAATGGCATGTATGATACGAAACAGGAGCGGGAAAGAGTGATCCTGGTGGGTGTGCAGCTGGCCGATGGGGATGATGCGCACCAGTGTCTGGATGAATTGGAGCAGTTATCCGAGACGGCTGGAGCTGAGACCGTAGGACGTGTAATTCAGAACAGAGAGCAGCCGGATCCAGCCACCTATTTAGGCAAAGGCAAGATCGATGAAGTAAAAGACAAAATCTGGGAGACAGAGGCCACCGGCATCATCTGTGACGATGAACTTTCGCCGATACAGCTTCGCAATCTGGAGTCCATGCTGGAGGTAAAAGTGATGGACAGGACCTTGGTGATCCTGGATATTTTTGCAGCCAGAGCGACCACCAGGGAGGGAAAGATCCAGGTGGAACTGGCCCAGCTTAAATACCGGGCGGCCAGGCTGGTGGGGCTCAGAGAGTCTCTGTCGCGTCTGGGCGGGGGCATTGGCACCAGAGGTCCCGGCGAGACCAAGCTGGAGGTGGACCGCAGGCGAATCCACGAGAGAATCTCCTGGCTGAAGGCGGAGCTAAAGGATATCGAGCGCCACCGGACGGTGACGCGGCAGAAACGGCAGAACAATCATATGCCTGTGGCGGCCATTGTGGGCTACACCAATGCGGGAAAGTCCACTCTTCTGAATGCGCTGACCGGGGCCGGGGTATTGTCGGAGGACAAGCTTTTTGCCACTCTGGACCCGACGACCCGCAGTCTTGTGCTGCCCGGCGGCGAAACTATTTTGCTGACCGACACAGTCGGTTTTATCCGCAAGTTGCCCCATCATCTGATCGAAGCGTTCAAGAGCACACTGGAGGAGGCGCGGTATGCGGACATCATTCTCCATGTGGTGGACTGTTCCAATCCCCAGGCGGATACCCAGATGCACGTGGTCTATGAGACGCTGCGCAGTCTGGAGGTGACAGATAAAACCATGGTCACATTGTTCAATAAATGCGACCGGCCCGGCTGTGACCGGAATATACGGGATCTGCAGGCCGATTATACGCTCAGCATTTCTGCCGCTACCGGTCAGGGCCTGCCGGAGTGCCGCGAATTGCTGGCAGATATCCTGAGAAAACGCAAAATTTATGTGGAGAGATTCTATCTCTATCGGGATGCAGGCAAAGCCCAGTATTTCCGCAAATACGGCCAGCTGTGCAGTGAGGAATATCTGGATGAGGGCGTGGCAGTGACCGGCTATATTCCCATTGAATGGATTGACCGGGTATAAGGGGATGGAGTGCAGATTACAGTTTTTCGCTTCGGGGCAGGCGCTGGCGGCGACTTTTTCTGTAACTTATTAGAATATTTGTTAATTAAAGGACATTCTAAGAGAATGTCCTTTAATTGTGCCAAATAATGCCGAAAAATGTCAGTTTTTACTTGGCTTTTACGAGCGTATATGCTATGATAGATAGGCCGCATTCTTTTTCTGCGGCTGCTGCAAAATTTATCGCAATGTTTACAAATGAAAGGGAAAGAAAAACATGATACTGGCATTGGTTTTGTTTGTTCTCACTTATGTTGGACTTCTCGCTCTGCCCCAAAAGCGAGCCTGGGTGGCGCTGATCTCTGCTCTGCTCTTCATACTTCTCGGTATTTTGCCGCTGGGAGAAGTGATGGGAAGCGTGGATTTCAATGTGCTGATGATGATTGCCGGAACCATGGGCATTGTGTCTCTCTTTATTGATTCCAAGATGCCTTCTTTGCTGGCTGATCTGATTTTGGAGCGGACGCCTAATGTAAAATGGGCCGTGGTGTTCTTGGCGCTGTTTGCCGGGATTGTGTCCGCCTTTGTGGATAATGTGGCCACGGTGCTGATGGTAGCTCCGGTAGCTCTTGCCGTGTCTGAGAGGCTGAAGATCAATCCGGTGCCGGTGATCGTCTCCATCGCTGTCTCCTCTAATCTTCAGGGAGCGGCTACACTGGTGGGAGATACCACCTCCATCCTGCTGGGGGGATATGCCGGTCTGGATTTCCTGGATTTCTTTTGGTTTCAGGGGAGGCCGGGTATCTTCTGGGCGGTGGAGCTGGGAGCGGTACTCTCTGCTTTTGTCCTTTTATGGCTGTTCCGTAAGGAGACAGGCAGCGTCAAGGTGACGGAGCGGACAAAGGTTACGGATTATGTTCCCACTGTACTGCTGGTGGGCACAGTGGTTTTGCTGATTCTGGCTTCCTTCATTCCCAATAAGCCTTCGATCACCAACGGCTTAATCTGCATGGGACTGATGGTGATTGGACTGGTCTATATCTTTGTGCGGACCCATGATGTGAGCAAGGTTTTTAAGCCCATTAAGGATATCGACTACACGACTCTCCTTCTGCTGTTCGGCCTGTTTATTGTCATCGGAGGAATCACCGAAGCGGGAGTGATCGACGCGGTAGCGAGCATTTTTGTGCGGATCAGCGGCGACAATCTGTTCTTGGCTTATACGCTGATTGTCTGGGCCAGCGTTTTCTTCTCCGCTTTTATTGACAATATCCCCTATGTGGCAACGATGCTCCCTGTGGTACAGGGGATGGCGGCCATGATGGGAGTAGAGCCCTATGTGCTGTACTTTGGTCTGCTGACCGGAGCCACTCTGGGCGGCAATCTGACACCTGTAGGGGCTTCCGCCAATATTACCGGCATCGGTATCCTGCGCAAGGCCGGGTATGAGGTGAAAAACAGCGATTTCCTGCGCATCGGCGTGCCCTTTACGCTGACCGCCGTCATAGCCGGATATCTGTTTACCTGGATTGTCTGGGGAGCGTAAAAAAATGCTTGACATTTAGAAGGAATGGTATTATGATAATAGAGCACTTTGAAAGTGCTCTGCAGTTGTGGCGGAATTGGCATACGCGCATGATTCAGGTTCATGTGAGCATTACGCTCGTGAGGGTTCAAGTCCCTCCAACTGCACGAGATTAGCCCCGTAAATCGGGGCTTTTTTTATTGCCTGTGTGCCGCATGTGCTGCTTTTAAAGCGTTTTCTCTGACTTTTCATCATAAAACGGGTTGTCATTTGGGAAAAAAATGTTATACTAAAGTATGCTTGCAAAAATACGATGAACATTCAAAAAATTATGGAAAGGATGAAGAGACAATGAAGCTTACCAAAATGAC